>NZ_DATMLH010000270.1:0-28662 GCF_035570115.1 Mycobacterium sp. | reverse complement strand
GTCGCGTGTCTCGCGCTCGCTCAGCTGGCACCCCGCCATGGGAACACGAAGCGGCACTGCGGATTTGACGTCAGATCCGGTTCGCCGCGATGGCGGCAGGTCGTAGGCGAACATCGCGGACATGAACCGCTCGAGCCCCGATCGCCGCTGTTTCTGTATACCCCGTTGGGCGAGCACAACTTCCAGCGGGTCCGGCGCGGGCTGAACGGTGACTGCGGGAATTCTTCCTGTGCAGACGAGGTCGGTGTAGTAGGACAACAACTCCTCGACGAGGCTGAACTCGTGGTGACCGTCGGCGAGGCTGTGATGGACGTAAAGGGTCAGCTGCGCCTCTCCCCTGCGCAGCGTCAATCGCAACTGGATCAGCGACTCGGTCTGGTTCAAGTGCACAGGGGGGCTTCCGGCGGCCGGATCGTCGATCTCGACCACCTCGATTCCCGGATGAAGTAGATCGTCGACGGCGAACTGATGGCGGCCGTCGGGGCCCCGTTCGAGGTGGCCACCCAGAACCGGGTGCGACTCCAGCAGCGCATCAAAGGCAGCCGACAGAGCGTCGGCGTCGATCGGGCCCTTCACATCCGCTCCGAGACCCACGAAACTTTCTGTCTCGGCGAATATTTCTTCGCTACGCGACAGCTTCCGGATCACCGACGCTGTAAACATCCTCAGGCTCCCTTGCGGTTTGCGAACACGACGGCGAGGAAATCAGCCACGCGTGCTGGCCCTTCGATACCCGATCGCCATCGGTATCACGCACGCGGCGGCGACGCCTGCCGACCACAGCAGCGTTGCGACCATTGGCGCCAACACCGGACCACCAAGCGACAGTCCGCGCATCACCTCGATGGCATTGCTCATCGGCTGATTTCGGACGACGGGCTGAAGCCAGCTCGGGTACTGGTCGGCCGGCACGAAACCGGTGCTGAAGAACATCAGCATTCCCCAGATGACTTCGGTGGCCTCCACCATGATTGTGGTCGCCGCGTACAAGGCGATCGTGATGACGACCATAGTGAACGCCAAGCCCCACACAGTCGGAATGAACAACCACGCCAACGATTCCAGGATCCCCTGCCGGAACCGGAAACCCAGCACCAGCCCGGTGCACATGATGACCGCAGTAGTTGCCACGATCCGCACCGCTTCGGCCGCCAGCCTCGACAGCAGCCCCGATGCGCGGTGCACGGGCAGCACCCACAATCGGGACAGCAAGCCTTCCGTACGTTCCCGCATGAGACTGACCCCGCCGATCATCGCCCCTGACATAGCCCCGACCATCGCGACCAGCGGGACACTGCCATGCAGCGCACTGTGCCCGGTGAGC
Organism: Mycobacterium sp.; assembly: GCF_035570115.1. Taxonomy (GTDB): domain Bacteria; phylum Actinomycetota; class Actinomycetes; order Mycobacteriales; family Mycobacteriaceae; genus Mycobacterium. Next base: position 27,338 of record NZ_DATMLH010000270.1, on the reverse strand, counting down.
TGCGAAATACCGTCCCCAAGAACGACGTTCACTGTGATCAGCAGCACAACAGGCATGATCAGCGACTCGACCAAGGTCGCAAGATCGCGGACCCACCGATGAAGTACCCGCACGGTGAGCACCCAGGTGTGCGCAACGAGGTGGCGAAGTGAGTTCTCTTTAGCGTCACGCCTAACCGCTGGGCCTACATCGCCGAATCCGGCGAATGCGGCGGTCGTCTTGTACTCCGATGCAATAGACATCAGCGCCACCTCGTGGAAACCCAGGCGTGCAGCGCAAACGCTACCGCTATATAGGGCGTTACCCAAAGCAGTGCCGGTCCGATCACCGACCAGCTCACCGCACCGGTCGCCGGCGTGCTGTCCCCTGCCAACGCCCGCAGCGCGTAAATGAACTGGGAGATAGGTTGATCCCTCACGAAGCCCTGTATCCACCTCGGGAACCGTTCGACCGGTTGCACGCCAACCGACACCCACCCGAAGATCAGTTGCGGCAATATCATTATCGGCGTGGTGGCCTCCGGATTCTCGATCGCAGTTCCGGTCATGTCTCCGAGCAACGCCAGCGCCGCGCCGATCAGCAACGTCAGGAGGCAAAACCCCACCGTGTGCGCCACGCCGCCGAAGAAGCGGAACCCGATCACGTGACCGCACACCAGCGAGACCACCAGCGCGATGGAGCAGCGGTACACGCTGGCCGACATGCGTCCGGCCAGCGGTGTCAGCGGGGCAATTGGCATGGCTTTGAATCGCCGGTTGATGCCCTGTACTGAGTCGGTCGCTGATCGAAATGCCGCCGACACGGCGGCGAACGCGATCGCCTGTAGCGCGATCAGCGGCATCAGATACTGTGCGTAGCTACTCATGCCCTGGGCGAACATACCCATCATGTGTTTGAACGGGATGTACAAACCGACGGTGAACATAACTGACGCGGCGACCTGGGTGGCTAACTCCCCGTTGCGCAGCGTCGGCGTTATTTCGCGAACCGTCAGCACCCACCACTGCTGAACCGCAGATGGCTTCGGCCGGACTGCCGCGATAGCGATCACCAGAGCGCTTCCGCGTCGACGGGCGTCGCGGACCTGTTGCCGGCGTTCTCAAGACGGTGCCGCCCCGATGCGCGTCCGGGTTCCTCGGCTTCAACGTGCGCTGCGGACGTGTCGCCATTGCGCTCCAAACTATGCCGCCCCCCCGATCCGCGTTTGGGTTCCCCGGCCTCAACGCGCGCCGCGGACGTGTCGCCATTGCCCTCCAAACTATGCCGCCCCCCCGATCCGCGTTCGGGTTCCCCGGCCTCAACGCGCGCCGCGGACGTGTCGCCGGTGTTTTCGGTCGTCAGCGCGAAAAACACCTCATCAAGCGAGGGTCGACGCAAAGCGATATCGGCCAACTCGATGTTCGCCGCGTTCAAGTGGTATAGGACCTCCACCAGGGTGTTCGGGCCGTCGGGGGCCGGCATCGCGATACGGTCGGATGCCGTTGTCAGCGCCGCCCGATCATTCTCCGGCAACAACGAAACGAGCGCCTCGGCCACGGCGGGCAGATCCAACAGGTCGCGCGGGACGATTTCGCAGTAGGTCCCTCCGGTACGCTCCTTGAGTTCGTCGGCCGTTCCCTCCGCGATGATCGTGCCGTGATCGATCACGATAATGCGGTCACTGAGCGCGTCGGCCTCTTCCAGGTATTGGGTCGTCAACAACGTGGCGATGCCGGCCTCCTTGAACTCGGAAACCAGCTCCCAGATGCTTTGTCGACTTCGCGGATCCAGTCCGGTCGTGGGTTCATCTAAAAACACCACTTCTGGGGGGACCACCAATCCGCAGGCGATGTCGATCCGTCGGCGCATGCCGCCGGAATATGTACTGACACTCCGGTCAGCCGCGTCAACCAGGTCAAAGTGGTCGAGAAGGTCCTCCGCCCGCGATCGCGCCTCCAACTTCTTCAACCCCTGGAGGCGGCCGAACGTCACCAGGTTTTCCCGGCCGGTCAACATGCCGTCGAGCGCCACCTGCTGGCCGGTGAGCATGATCGACCGTCGCACTCCGGCCGGATCGGACAAGACGTCATGCCCGGCGACCTCCGCGTGGCCGGAATCCGGCCGCGTCAACGTCGAAAGGATGTCCACCGTAGTCGTCTTGCCGGCCCCGTTGGGACCCAGCAAGCCGAGGACCTCGCCACGACTGACCTTGAAGCTGATGTCGGCCAGCGCAATAACGGAGCCGAAGGTCTTCCTGACCCCGTCAAGCACTACCGCGTTATCGGTGCCGGGCATTCGCCTCTTGGGCATTCGCCGCTCCTACGCCTCAGTCGACGACAAGTCCACCAGGGACAGTTCATCGCTGGCCGAGTCTATTTCACTCTGCGCAACCGCCTCCCGCGTCAATTCCATCACGGTAGTCGAGAACGCGCCGGCGAGTGATTCCACCAAGGTCGGGTCGAGGCGGCGGGTGTCATACCACCAATCCAGGTGCAAGACACCAGCCGAGCGATACACCCGGAGTTCGACGGCGTGACCCAGGCCCGGGATCGTCTCGCGCACCGGCATCGCCGTGTCGGCGTCGAACTGAACCGGAGCATCATCGGCTGGCACGGCCGGCAGATCGGGAATCGCGCCCACATACGAGAAAAAAATGTCAGCCGGGGGCGTGCCACCGAGCAGCCGTGCGGTCGGTGCGTACATGTACCGCAACAGCCCGTATCCGATTCCGTAGTGCGGCACGGCGTTCAGTGTGTCGTGCACGCCGACCAACAGCTGGCTGGCGCCCGCGTCTTGGCTCTTCACGCAGGCGAGAGCGACGGGATAGACGGTGGTGAACCAGCCAACCGTTCGGCGCAGGTCGACATCGGGTTTGAGAACCGACCGGCCCGACCCACCGAGGTCCACTGCGACAGAACCGTCACCGACCGTGGCCGCAATCGTGCGGCCCAGTGCGGCCAGCAGGATTTCGTCGACCGGAACCTGAAGCCGGCGCCGCGCGTCATCGATTTCGGTTGTTTCCGAGACGGTCAGCGTCGACGACAGTCTCACGAGGTCGTCCACCGCAGGTGGTTCCGATACCTGACCTGCCACGCGCAGGGTCACTTTAGCCTCGGTGTCCAGCCAGAAATCGCGACTTTCCACGACCGCGGGATGGGCAGCGAGCCCGGCGCACCGTTGTGACCACTCACGCCACGGTGTGGTGACCGGTTGCAGCGCAATCTCTTCGCCGGCCAGCCGTTGCCCGAAAGCGGTGAAGATGTCGGTGACCAGGATGTCGCGCGACGCGTTGTCGCCGACAACTCCGTGCACACTGATCGCCAGATAGCACGGCCCGTCTGCCGCACCACGGATGTAGGTGGCGGTCAGCGGCGGGCTCGAGAGGTCCTGGGCGCGCATCTGGCCCTTGAGGATGTCGAAGACGGCTTCCCGCTCCTGAGAGCTTCCCGGTGCGACACCGTCCGGAAGCGACTGTGTGCCCAACTCAGTGAACTCCTGCGGTTCACCGAGGTGCTGCTCCCATGTTCCGGCGCGGTGAACGATTCGCAGCCGCAGTGCATCGTGATGATTCGTCACGGCGGTGAGCACCGAGCGGATGTCGTCGATCTGCAGATCCGGGCGAAGTCGCAGGATCAGCGGAATGCGCCAGCGGCCGACCTCCCGCAGCCCGTGCTCGAGGAAGTGCTCGATGCTCGGCGGAACAGGGGGATGTTCAACATCATTCGCCGACTGGCGCGCCAGGCCACCTGCCGAGTAGCGGGCAACCAGAGTTTTGGCCAGAGCGGCCACGGTCTGGTTCTCGTAGAGGTCCTGTGGTGTGAGGTCCAGTCCTTCGTTGGCGGCGGTCATCGCGACGCTGATGGCGATCAGTGAGTCGCCGCCGAGTTCGAAGAAGTTGGCGTTCCGGTCGATCGAGCCGACACCGAGACACTGTGCCCAGATGCGCTGCAGCGCGCCCTCCATCTGCGACTTGCCGTCGGTGGCCTCGTGGGCCGGGGTGGCGGCGCCTGCTGACGGCGCCGTCCCGTTCGTCGGCGTGGCACCGTTTGCCCACCCGACGTGAGGCTGGTAGTCGACCCAATGCCGTTGGCGCGCAAAGGGGTAGCCCGGAAGCGAAACCCGTTGCGGGCGTTGGCCGGTGCGCGGCGTCCAGTCGACGTCGATACCCGCCGACCAGAGTTGCCCCAGCGCGAGCAAGAAGGTGTCGCGATCACTGCGGTTCTGAGCCTGGTGGCGCATGAGACGAACGGCCCGGTGTCCACTTGACCATTTCGGGTGACGCGTCGCCGACCCCGTGAGAGTTCCACCGGGACCGACCTCGACCAGCACGCGGCTCGGATCGACAAGCAGCAAATCAACTTCGTCGGAGAACCTGACGGTTGCCCGTATTTGGCGTGCCCAAGTCGCGGGATTGGTCGCCTCGCTGGCCGACATCCAGGTTCCGGTGATGTTGGAAAGCAAAGGTATCTGCGGTTCGCGAAGCGTCAGGCGGGACAGGAAGCCCTGGAACTCCGGAATCACGGAATCCATTAATCGTGAATGGAAAGCATGCGATGTGCGGACCCGACGAGCCACGATCTTATGTTCGGCGAGATGATCGGTGAATTTGCGGATGTTTTCGTCGGTTCCGGCAACGACGCAGCCGCCCGGTTCGTTGACCGCGGCCAGGTCGACGTCCGGCGAAAGGTACTCGGCGATGGCATCGGGACTCAGCGCCACCGCGACCATGACACCACGGGGTGCGGCATGCATCAGGCGGGCGCGCATCGACACCGCCTTGACTGCCGTCGGCAGATCAAAGATGCCCGCGACGGTGGCCGCCACATACTCGCCGATGCTGTGTCCCGCTAATGCCGCCGCGTGAACCCCATGGGACTCAATCAATTTCGCTAACGAGTATTCCACCGCGAACAGGGCGGGTTGAGCCCGGTCGGTGCGCTCCAGGTTTCGTCCGGCCCCGTCGAAAACCTCCGCGCGCAGGTCGATGCCCAACTCCTCGTCAAACGCTGCGGCGCACCGATCAAAGTGCTGGGCAAACACCGGCTCGGACTCGTAGAGACCCCGCGCCATCCCGATGTGCTGAGCACCCTGGCCCGGGAAAAGGAAAGCGACTCGCTCCGAGGTCATTTCGGCGCTCGGTTCCACGGTCACCGACTCACCGACGAAAACGTTGTCGTGCTCCGAAGCTTTCAGCACATTTGCCGCATGCTGCTGATCGTTGACGACCGCCGCCATCCGGTTGTTCTCTTTCCGGCGGCCCGCAAGAGTGAACGCGACGTCAGACAAGTTGAGTTCATCCGGGCCGGACAATTCGGCGGCAAGAGCTGAGCGTGAGTCCTCCAGGGCTTCGGCCGTCCGAGCCGACAAGAGGAGAACCTGCGGACCGGGCTCGATGTCAGACCCCGACAGGGCCGGCGCCTCTTCGAGGACAACATGCGCGTTGGTGCCGCCCACACCGAACGAGCTGACCCCCGCACGCCGGACGCCGTCCCATTCCCAGGGACCGTACTCGCCGCGCACGACGAAAGGCCCCCGGTCGAGGTGCAATTCGGGGTTGGGGCTGGTGAAGTGCAGCGTTGCCGGAATTGCCCGGTGCTTGAGGCAGAGAATCGCCTTGATCAGGCCGGCCATCCCGGCCGCGGTCTCCAGGTGACCGATGTTCGACTTGACCGAACCGACGAAGCACGGGCCGGGTCTGGGCGCACCCGAAATTTCGAAAGCTTGCCGCAGCCCTTCCATTTCGATCGGGTCGCCGAGCGGCGTGCCGGTCCCATGAGTCTCGACATAGCTCACGGTGGACGCGTCGATGTCGGCCACCGCATGCGCCTCCGCGATGACCTCGGCCTGACCGACGGCATTGGGCGCCGCGTACGTCATTTTCGTCGATCCGTCGTTGTTGATCGCCGATCCCCTGATCACGGCGTGAATGCGGTCCCCGTCCTCGACGGCGGCCTGCAACGACTTGACCACCACGACAGCGACTCCGCTGCCGAAGATAGTGCCGTCGGCCCTCACATCGAACGGCCGGCAATGACCGGTGGGCGACACCATCGATCCCGGTTGGTACCAGTACCCGACGTGGTGCGGGACCCGGATCGACGCGCCACCGGCCAGTGCCATGTCGCATTCACCATTCAGAATGCTTTGGCAGGCCAGATGAAGCGCGACCAGCGACGACGAACATGCCGTCTGAACCGAGAGCGCGGGACCGCGCAGATTGAACTGGTGCGCCACCCGGGTCGCCAGGTGATCCTTGTCGTTCTGCAGCGACAGGTCGACCATCTCGAAAGTGGCGCCCTGCCCGATGATCGCGTAGGAATCGCGGTGCGACATGAGGTTATGGAGCAGATACCCGCTGGCGGAGCTTGTTCCGTACACCCCGACCGAAGCCTCGATCTGCGCAGGGTCGTAGCCGGCGTCTTCTAGCGCATGCCACGCACACTGCAAGAAAAGCCGGTGTTGCGGATCCATCATGCGAGCGGACTGCGGAGTGAAGCCGAAGAAATCAGCGTCGAATTCGTCTATCCCATACAGCAGCGCCGCGCGCTTAATGTAGGCACGATTTGCTAGCGCCTTTTCGCCGACGCCGGCGGCGATGAGCTCGTCCTCCGACAAGGTCACGATCGATTCCTCGCCGCGCCGCAGATTGTTCCAGAACGCCGACACGGAACCGGCGCCGGGGAATCGTCCGGCCATGCCGACAACCGCAACCGCGTTGGGCGGCAGCGACTTCGACGAGGGTTCGATACTGGTGGTCACGCTCGTGGTCCTACTTTCCGCCGCGCTGCAGCTCGTTGACGCGCTGCGGCACGCTGATGCGCCCGATCGCGAACTGTGTCCGCGCCATCAGTGCTTTCCTGCCCGGCGAGGCCGAGTTGACGGATGAGATCGGCCGTGAGGTCGACAAGCGTGGCGCCTTGCAAGAGAAGTGCCACCGGGGGCTCCACACCGAAGTCTCCGCGAACGGCGTTCCTGATCCGCACGGCCATCAGCGAATCCATGCCCAGTTCGGTCAACGGCTGGTTGATCTGGATAGCTGAGTCGTCGGCGTAGCCCATGATGGCTGAAATGCGTTCCCGCAGCCGCGCAGTGACAACCTGTTGCACTTCGGCAGGATCGAGTTCGCGAAGCGCGTCGGGTCCCGGCCAATCACCGCCGTCGCTGAGTGCGTCCAACTCCTCGACAACTTTTGCGAAGTAGCCGAGTTCGCGGATCTCGGGGAACGCGGCCGCGGCGCGGTCAAGACGCAGCCGTGCGACACCCGCCCTGGCAAGGTTGCCGCCCACCAGTGACTCCAGCGCCTCGATACCTTCGGCAGGAGTAATCGGATCGAGGACACTAAGGCTCAACGAGCGCGCAATCCCCACATCCGACCACTGGCCCCAATTGATCGCCGTGGCAGGCAGACCCGATGCTCTTCGCCACGCGACCAGTGCGTCAAGCCACGCATTCGCGCATGCGTACGCGCCCTGCCCCGGGGAGCCCAGCAGCGAGGCGACCGACGAGAAGCCAACCCACCAGTCCAGCTGTCGGGTAGCCGTGGCTTCGTGCAGCCGTAATGCGCCGCCCACCTTGGGCGCCCAAACCCGCTCCAGGCTTTCGCTGCTGAGGGTGGCGACGAGATCGTCGTCGATCACCGCCGCCGAGTGGACGACTCCGCGCAACTTCAGTCCGGTCTCCTCGGCAGCCGTGACGAGTCGCTCCGCGATTCCGGGTGCAGAGATATCGCCTGGGACCACGATGATTTCGGCGCGGCTTTCCAGGTCGGCCAGGCCCTCCCGCTGCTCATCCGACGGGTGGCTGCGACCGTTGAGAACGACACGACCAGCACCCCTGCCGACCAGCCAGCGAGCGACGACCATGCCGATGCCGCCAAGACCACCGGAGACGATGTACGAGCCGTCCGGGCGGACAACCGACTCGCGCCCGCGCTCACTGAGCGTCGCACGCGAGAGCCGCTCAATACATCTGCGGTTCTCCCGCCAGGCGATCACGTCATCCTTGCCAGACGAGCCCAGCTCGGCCGCCAGCTTCTCAACCGCGTCGTCCGCCGTATCGAAATCAATCAGGGTGGCGCGCAGGTCGGGATGCTCGTACGCAAGCACGCGGATGAGGCCTTTAAGGGCACCGATCGCCGGGTCGCCTGATTCGCCGTCGCCAACCACGAGGCCGTTTCTGGTTACCAGCCACAGCCGCGGCGTCTTCCCGTGCCAGCCGCCGACAACCGCGCGCACGGTCGCCGAGACCGCGGCGATCAAATCGCGTGCGCGCGCCACCGCGCCGTCGGCATCGGTGCCGTCGAACGGGCGCTGTCCGACGAAGATGATCACCCCGAGGGGCGGAAGGTCGGCATCTGCCGCGGTTTGCGCGAAGGCCTCCAGCACCGCGGACTCGTCGGAAAGGTCTGCGGTAATCACCCGTTGCCTCGACGAGCCGAACCTATCGGTGAAATCCTGTGCTATCGGCTTTGTCTCGGGTTCGTGGGTCAACACCAACCAGCTGCCGACAGGCCCCCCACTGGGCGGCGCCGATGCCGCAGAGCCGGCCGCAACCGGAGTTGACGTTTCAACCCACGTCGAGTCGAAAACCTTCTGCGCCAAGGGCAAAGGCACTGTTCGGCGTTGGATGCGCCGCAGGTAGACCCCGGTGATCTCCGCGGTCGGCTTTCCTGCGTCATCGGTCAGGGTGATGCGTCCCAACTTTCCGGCACCATCGTCGTCGAGGCTCACCAACTCGGCGCGGCACCGGGCACGGCGGCCGACATCACCGAACACCCGGATCGTCTCCAGCGACACCGGTAGATAGGTGACTTCAGTCGAATCCGCGAGTGATTCGGCCGGCATCGCAGCAGCCAAGCCCTGCAGCGCCGCGTCGAGCATGACGGGATGGATTCGATAACCGCGATGCGGAGCGGCCTCGTCCGGAAGGCCAATCTCGCTCTGCGAAGAACCGCTGGACGTGCGAACGATCCGCGTCAAGGCGGCGAACGCCTGGCCGTGATGCGCGCCGGTGCGTCGCAACGCGGTGTAGAAGTCCGCCGGTGATACGACAGTTCCCGCCTCGGTAGGCGCACCCGCCGGCTCGGGCATGCCATCCTTCGGCAGCGCCACCTCGATGCGCGCTACTGCATGCCGACACCAATTGCCGTCCGCTGCATGGGAATAGATTTCGACGCGAGAGCCGTCGTCGCTTCGGACCAATTGGGTCGTCAGCCGGGTCTGCGCATCCAGCGGAAGCATCTGCTCGACTTCGAGCCGCTTCACCACTACGGCGTCGGCGGGCAGCCCCAGAACTTCGGTGCCGGCGGCCAACGCGATCTCCGCGAAGGCAGCTGCCGGCATGATGGCTTGTCCGTGGACCTTGTGATCTGCCAGCCAGGGAATCGCCTCGGTTCCGACGTCGGCTTGCCACACATGATCGCGGCCCGAGGGTATCTCGACGTGCAGCCCAAGCAACGGATGAGCACCAGCCAACTCCGGACTAACCGATCGATGAGCGACCCAGTACCTCGAATGTAGCCAGGGTGTCGGCGGGATGTCGACGAGGCGACCCACACCAGACTGCGCCATCTCAGCTGACTGCGGCCGAACTGTGGCCAGCTGCGTGTGGAAGGTGAGAGTTTCGTCGTTGTCACGGGTTATCGTGGCCGCGACCTGGACATCGTCGCGAGGCCTGACAGACTCCAGGCTCTCGGTGATGGCGTGGGTGAGCAGCGGATGCGGGCTGATTTCGACGAATGTGCTGTGGTCGGCACCGGCAGCAACCACGGCTTGGCTGAACCGCACCGGATTGCGCAGATTGGCCACCCAGTAGCCGGCATCGAACGTCGGCTCCCCGTCAGTGTGTCCGGTCGTGCTGATCAGCGAGATTGTCGGCGTGGTCGGCGCTAAATCCGACAGCGCGCTGCGCAATTCGGGCAATATCGGGTCGATGGTCGGATGGTGGGAAGCCACGTCGACCTCGATGCGCCGCGCCAGCCGGCCCTCTGCGTCCACCACCGCGATCACCGCGTCGACCTGCTCAGGCGGCCCCGCGATCACCGACTGCTGCGGCGAGGCATACACCGCCAAGGTGATCTCGGGGTAGCCGGCGATCAACTCCTCGGCGGCGGCCGCACCCAGTTCGAGCAGCGCCATCGCGCCCTGCCCGGAGAGCCGCGACATCAACCGGGAACGGGTCGCGATTACCCGCAAGCCGTCAGCGGCGCTCAGCGCCCCGGCTACCACCGCCGCGGTCACCTCCCCCATCGAATGCCCAATCACCGCATCGGGTTCCATGCCGTAGGAGCGCCACAACGCGGTCAGCGCCAACTGCATCCCCACCAAAACCGGCTGAATGCGGGCGATGCCGACCAGCGGCTCACCCGCGTCGAGCACCTGCCGCAGCGAAAACCCGACCTGCTCAACAAAAACCGGCTCGAGTTCGGCCACCGCGGCGGCGAACGCCGGTTCATCGGCCAGCAACTGCCGGCCCATTCCGGGCCATTGCGAACCTTGACCGGAATAGACGAACACCGTGCCCGACCCGCGCGGGCCCTCTTGCGGACCCACCACTCCCGGCGCCGGCTGCCCTGCGGCCAGCGCCCGCAACCCCGCGACCGCCTGCCCGCGATCGCGCGCACACACCGTGGCGAATTTGCCTGCGCGGCTGCGGTGACGGTTGATGGTATGGGCAACATCAGCCAGCGGCACACCGGCGCCGTCGCCCGCCAACCAATCGGCCAACACCGAGGCCCACGCCGCTACCCGCTGATCCGTCTTACCCGAGACCACCAACGTCGTCAGGGCCGGATCCGCCACCGACACCGCTGCCGGATCCGGCCCCTGCTCCAGCACCACATGCGCATTCGTCCCGCCCAGCCCGAACGACGACACCGCGGCACGCCGCGGACCCTGGCACTCGGGCCACTGGGCCAGGTCGCTGGGGATGAACAGCCGCGTTGCGGACGCGTCGATCGCCGGATTCCATTGCCGGAAGTGGAGATTCGGTGGAATCTGCCCCCGCTGGACCGCCAAAGCGGCCTTAATGAATCCCGCTATCCCGGCGGCCCCCTCCAGGTGGCCCATATTCGTTTTCACCGCCCCCAGAGCGCATGGGCCATCCCCGCGCCCGTAGACGTCCGCCAACGCGTCGAATTCAATCGGATCTCCCAAAGCGGTGCCGGTGCCGTGCGCCTCAACGAAATTCACTGAGGTCGCCGCTACGTCGGCGCCCCGCAACGCCTGGGTGATCACGTCGCGCTGCGCCGGCGCGTTCGGCGCGGTCAGGCCATTGGAGCGGCCGTCCTGATTGACCGCCGAGCCGCGCACCACCGCTAAGACCCGGTCCCCATCGCGCACCGCGTCGGTGAGCCGCTTGAGCACTACCACCCCGGCGCCCTCGCCCCGCACAAAACCGTCGGCGCCGGCGTCGAAGGCGTGGCACCGGCCGCGCGGAGACAACATTCCCCACTTGGACAGCGCGAGCTGAGTTTCCGGACGCAAGATGACATTTACCCCGCCGGCCAGGGCCAGGTCGCTTTCCCGCAGCCGCAGGCTCTGGCAAGCGAGATGCAGTGCAACCAGCGACGACGAACACGCGGTATCCACCGCTATCGCCGGACCACGCAGTCCCAGCAAGTACGCGATCCGCCCCACCGTGATGCTGTGGGCGTTTCCCGTTGCGGAGTAGGCGTCAATGCTGTCCGGGTTTGCAACCGACGAAGTTTGATACTCGCTGTAGTACACGCCCATCATCACCCCGGCGCGGGTTCCGCTCAGGCGATCCGGTGCGATACCGGCGTGCTCCAGTGCTTCCCAGGCCACCTCCAACAGCACGCGCTGCTGCGGATCCATTGCTTCGGCCTCACGCGGGGAAATCCCGAAGAAATCAGCATCGAAACCGGCCACGTCGGGCAGAAAACCACCCCACTTCGACGCCATCCGGCCAGGCGCGAACGGGTCGGGGTCATAAAACGCGTCGGCATCCCAGCGATCCGAGGGCACCTCGCTGATCGCGTCCCCGCCGTTGGCCAAAAACGCCCAATAACCTTCGGGTCCGACCACGCCACCGGGGAAACGGCACCCGATTCCCACCACCGCCACCGGCTCGGCTGACGCAATGCGGGAAGCCTTGTCGAACTGCTCAGTCAGCGCGGCACGCTGGCCGGCGGTCATGGCCGAAACCCTGTCGAAGGTTGTTCTCACCAGACACCGCCCTCACTGCCGGCAGGAGCAGATTCCACGCTGTCGAACAACTCATCCAACAGACTGCCCCCCAAGTCGAGCGCAGCATCGACAGTGCCTTCTTGCGAGTCGTCCTGCGGCACGCGTTGTGCCGCAAGCATTTCCGTTAAATACGCCGCCAACGACGAGATGGTCGGGTGGTTCCACAACATCGTCGCCGACAAGTCGAAGCCCAGCAACCGCTTTGCTTCCCGTAGCAGCTTCATCGCCATCATCGAATCCACCCCCAGCTCGGGGAACGGCCGATCCATGTCCACTGCTGATGCCGGCATTCCGAGTTCGCGGGCCAGAATGCTTCGCAACCGGATCTCGAGCTCGCCCAGCATGTTCTCGGCGGGCACCTTAGACCAATCCCACTCTGCTGATGGCTCGTCGGGCTGTGGCTCGGCCAGATGCTTGGTGTAACCGACGCTGTCGTCGAGCAGCAGATCGTCCACCACGCGCAGTGATCCCTGCATGCGATACGCCTCTGCCAGCCGGCTCCAATCCGCGTCAACCACAACGGACCGAACACCGGCGTCCGGGCTGATCATTGCCGGCAGCGCTCGGATGGCCTCCGCAGCTGCCATCGGCTGAAGTCCGGCATCGGTGGTCGCTGGATGCTGCTCCGCAGACGATTTCCACAATCCCCAGTCGATGACGGTGGCCGCGAGGCCGAGGGCGCGACGCGCGTAGGCGACGGTGTCCAGAAAAGCGCTCGTCGCGTTGTAGTGGCCAAACCATCCCGAGCCAATCACCCCGGTGATCGACGAGAACAACACGAATCGGCGCACGGGTACTTTCAGCGACAGTTTGTGCAGCACCGACACCGCGTCCAGCTTGGGGCGGAACATGGTGTTCACGTCGTCGTCGGTCATATCCCGAAGCAACGCCGGCCGGCCCGCCAAGGCGGCCAGGTAGATCCCTTCGAGCGGGGGCAGATCGGTTCCGAACCGGTGGAACAGCGCCGTCATCGCGGTTTCATCCGCCGCGTCTGCAGCAACCTCAATGAGGTTCGTCCCAGTCGACGCCAGGCTGGAAGACAGCTCGGCCAGTCGTGAGCCGCCATGACGGGATACCGCGACGATCGTCGAGGCACCCATATCTGCCAGTTGCCGGATGAGATGTGGCCCGATGTTGCCGGTGGCGCCGATAACCAGGTGGCTGGTGTCACCCTGCAGCGGGGTCGCCGATGCCGCCGGGCTGGTTCGCCGCCCAAGGCGTGGAACATGACGGTGACCAGCCTTGTACACGACCTGGTTCTCGCCATCGTCGGCCCGCACTTCGGCCAGCACATATTGCACGATCAACTCTGGTGGCACCGAGTCGTCGACATCAATGATGCTTCCCCAGATTTCGGGATGCTCCAACGCGAGCGTGCGGCCCAAACCCCAAAGGACCGCGTGTGCCGGGTTGGCCCGGTCCCCTTCGTCAATCGGCTGAGCGTTGCGGGTCACCACGAACAACTTCGGCGGCAGTTTCGAGTTTGACGCCATCGTGGCAAGCGTTGCGGCGATCCGCCTGACCGCGTTGAACAGCCGGTAGGCCGAAGCGACATCAAGGTGGGCGGACGAGACGGACGGCGCGTAGAGCACGTTCGTCGTGCTTTCATTGTCGAAGCGCGCATTAAGTAGCGCGGCAGGGTCACCGTCCCCTTCCAGCACCGAGGGCGCCAGAACCGCAACCCGAGAATCTACGCCGAGGACTTGTCCCAGTTCGACGCCCACATCGGCGTCGCCGAGTACAAGCCATGAACCGGTGCATGCGGTGTCGGCCACCGGCAATTCACGTTTGGGCCACGTCAGCTCATAGAACCAATCGTTGGGTACCCCGGCGCCGTCCCGAGTTCCCGGCGCCCCAATTTCATTGCGAGACTGCACCACTGGCGGGCTGATCCAGTGGTGGGTGTGGTGCCAGGGGGTTGTGGGAATAAGCCGATGCGGTTCGGAAGGGTGCGGCGGGTGTGGCGGGCGGATGGTGTGGGTGGCGTTGAGGTTGGTGTGGAACGTGAGCGTGTCGTGGGTGTCGCGCTGCAGGGTTCCGATGCTGTGGTGATGCGCAGGGCCCAGGGTGTCGCTGATGGCGTAGGTGAGCAGCGGGTGGGGGCTGATTTCGATGAAGACCGCATGGTCGGCGCCGGCGGCGGCAATGGCCTGGCTGAACCGCACCGGGTTGCGCAGGTTGGCCGCCCAATAGTCGGCATCGAAGACCGCTGTCGCGCCGGTGTGACCGTCGGTGGTGGTGATGACCGGGATACTCGGCGGCCGCGGCGCCCGATCGGCGAGCGCCGTCCGCAACTCGGGCAACACCGGGTCAATGACGGGATGGTGCGACGCCACATCCATCGCGCCCTGCCCGGACAGCCGCGACATCAGCGCGGAACGGGTGGCGATCACTCGCAACCCGTCGGCCGGGCTCATTGCCCCGGCCACCACTGCCGCGGACACCTCCCCCATCGAATGCCCAATCACCGCATCGGGTTCCACCCCGTAGGAGCGCCACAACGCCGTCAGCGCCAACTGCATTCCCATGATCACCGGCTGCGCTTGCGCATCCCCGCTCACCGGTTCACCGTTGGCCAGCACCTGCTGCAGCGAAAACCCCACGTGCTCAACGAATAGGGGCTCCAACTCGGCCACCGCGGCGGCGAACGCCGGCTCGTCGGCCAGCAACTGCCGACCCATGCCCGCCCATTGCGAGCCATGCCCGGAATAGACGAACACCGTGCCCGACCCGCACCGCCCCTTATGCGGAGCCACTACCCCCGGCGCCGGGTAACCGTCGGCCAGCGCGCGCAACCCAGCCACCGCCTGCTCGCGGTCGCATGCGGCCACGGTGGCGAACTTCTGATGGCGGGCGCGGTGATGATTGAGGGTGTGCGCCACATCGGCCAGCCCCACCCCCGCACCAGCGCCGGCCATCCACTCGGCCAACATCCCCGCCATGGAAGCCACCCGCTCCGCGGTCTTACCAGAGATCACCAACGTCGTCACCGCCGCACCCGTCCGCGGCTCCGCCGCCGTGACAGGCACCGGATCGGGCCCCTGCTCCAACACCACATGCGCATTCGTCCCGCCGAAACCGAATGCCGACACGCCCGCCCGCCGCAGATGGTCCGTCGAATGCCAATCGGTCGGATCGGCAACCACTTTCAGCCGCAGATCTTCAAACGGGATGTGCGGATTGGGGTTCTCGAAGTGCAGGTTCGCAGGAATGTGCCCCCGCTGCACCGACAGCACCGCCTTGATGAAACCGGCGATCCCGGCCGCAGCCTCCAAATGACCCAGATTCGACTTGACAGTACCGATCAGCAGCGGAGCGCTCTTGGGCCGTGCGCGGCCCAGCACCGTTCCCAGCGCGCGCGCTTCGATGGGATCGCCAAGCAACGTGCCGGTCGCATTGGCCTCGACATAGTCAACGTGCCGTGGTTCGACGCCGGCATTGGCGTAGGCGGCTCGCAACACCGCCATCTGCGCTGCCGGATTGGGGGCCATCAGCCCGTTCGACCGGCCATCCTGATTGACCGCGGAACCGCGCACCACCGCCAACACCGGATCCCCGTCGCGCAGCGCATCACTGAGTCGCTTGAGCACCGCGACCCCGCACCCCTCACCCAGCACAAAACCGTCCGCGCTCGCGTCGAACGAATGACACCGGCCCGTTGGCGACATCGCCTCGGCCTGATCAAAGCTGCGGGCGACCGCCGGTGACAACAGCAGATTGACCCCCGCGGCGATGGCCAGATTCGAATCACCGATCCGCAAGCTCTGACAGGCCAGATGCACCGCCACCAGCGACGACGAACACGCCGTGTCCACGGTCACCGACGGCCCCCGCAGATCAAAGAAATACGAGACGCGGTTGGCGATAATGCTCAGCGCACCCCCGGTACTCGACCAGGCATCCACTTGACTCAGATCGGTCGACGCCAGGTACCCGTACTCACCCAGGCACGCACCGGCGAAAACGCCCGTCTGCGTACGCCGCAGCGCATCAGCCGGAATCCCGGCATGCTCTAACGCCTCGTGAGCCACTTCCAGCAACAAACGCTGCTGCGGGTCCATCTTGGCCGCTTCCCTCGGCGAGATCTCGAAGAACTCCGCGTCGAAAGCATCAATCTCGGTTAGGAAAGAACCCCAGCGTGTGGTGTCCGACAGCGCTGCCGCCGCAACAGGCGAGCCGTCATCAAAGGGCGACCACCGATCCGGGGAAACCTCCCCAACAGCCGACCGACCCTCGCACAGGAACTGCCAGAAGGATTCTGGCCCGAAGATATCGCCAGGGAAGCGACAGCCCAGGCCAATCACCGCGATCGGCTCATCCAGCGAGCTTCGATCGGGCGAAAGCACGGTGTCAGCTTGGGTCTCCGACTCCGGTGTCGTGAGATATCCCACGAGCTCGTTGAGTGTCGGGTGCTGCCATAACTCCACCGGTGACACTGGCCGCCCAACCAACTCGGCCAATTCGCCCGATAGGACGACCGCATCGCGGGATCCCACCCCCAGATCCGAGAACGACGAATCAGGGTCGACCTCGCCGGGATCGCAGCCGATGTTCGTGATCAGGTAATCGACCAGCCAGCGCCGCAATTCAGCATCAGAAGAAGTCGTCGTCATGGCGCCGATTCCACACCGTCGAACAACGCATCCAGCACACTGTTCCTCGACTCAGGCAGCGCATCGCCGTTACCCCCCGAATCTTCCTGGGGTGAGACCCTTTTGGCAAGGTGAGCCGCTAATGACGCAACCGTCGGGTGATTCCAGAGCATCGTCGCGGACACCTCGATACCCAGGAACGCCTCGACCTCTCGTCGGATCGACATCGCCATCACCGAGTTGAGGCCCAACTCCGCGAACGGCAAGTCCATTTCGAGCTCTGCCTCCGGCAATCGAAGTTCGCGAGCGAGAATTGTTTTCAGCCCGATCTCGAGTTCACGCAACAGATCGTCGGCGGTCATCTGGGACCATTCCCGCGCCGGTACCGACGTGCGATCTGTGGCGAACGCCGTTCGGTCGGAGGCCAGTGGGGGGGCCATCACCGCCTGCGCAATGTCGTAGGAATCCACGTACTCCCATCCGGCGAAGGCTTCTTCCGGAGTGATCGGCCGCGAACCCTGCCGTTCGAGCTCGTGCGCCACGATGGCTGCATCGGAGCCGAACCCGATTCCCTGCCAGGTCACCCAATCCAGACTGACGGTGTGGCAGCCGTCCCGGTGGCGTGCCCGCGCCAGGCAGTCCAGATACGCATTGGCCGCCGCGTAGGCGCCCTGCCCGGGGACGCCGAAAACCGTTCCGGCCGAGGCGGTGAGGAAGAAGAAGTCGAGGCTGCCTGGCGGAAAAGCCGCCCGCAACGCCTGTCCCCCGGCGATCTTCGGCCACATCACCCGCCGAAACGTGTTGTCCGCCATCTCGCTCAGGAGTTTGCTTGCGGTGACACCGGCGGCGTGGACGACACCGCGTATCGGCGGTGCCCCTTCGCGGTCGCGCCTGGCCAGCAGCGCCTGCACCGCTTCGGATGAACCGACGTCGATGGCCACGACATCGACGGATACGCCCCGCATCTCCAGCGCCCTGATCGCGGCGATCTTTTCCCGCACGTCCGGGTCGGTGGTGTCGCTGTCCCAGTCGCGCCTGGGCGGCAACGGCGTGCGCCCGGCGAGTACCAAACGACGCGCACCGCGGTCCGCGAGCCAGTCGGCGGTCAGCAGCCCGAGTGCGCCCAGGCCACCGGTGATGAGATATGCCGCATCGGGCCGACAGCGCAACGGCTCGCGCACGGGTAGACCCGAGATCGGCACCAGCGCCGAAGCGAGCAATTCGCCGTCGCGCAGCACCAGGATGGATTCAGCTGGCTTGTGCGAGACCTGTGCCAGCACCCTGGACAGCGCCGCTACACAATCGCCGAAATCGTCTCCGTCCGGAATGTCAACGAGTCCGCCCCACAGTTCCGGCTGCTCGGCTGAGATGACGCTGGCAAGGCCCCACAAGCAGCTCTGCGACAACGCCGCGTCCGAGGCGGCCTCTCGGACGCCTCGGGTGATGATCCACAGCGTGGCCGGTTGGTGCTGATACCGCTCGGCCAGTCGACGGACGAGATCGGTGACGTCCGTCGATAGCCGCACGGCACCGTCGAGGTCCGCCTCCCCGGGCTCCGGCGCGGCGAGGTAGACCACATACCGCGCCTCGGAAATGCCGGCCGGAATGTACCCGGAGGCTGCGAGCTGATTCCGGAGCCCCGCTGAAGCGGTGCTGTCGCTACCGACTACGGCCAGCGTGCGCGGTCCCGGCGCCAGCCGGTTACCGCCCTCGCGCCAGGATCGCCACTCGATCGCGTGCGCCAACGATCGCGGATCGCTGTCGCGTAGCGGCGCTGGCGCGGGGCTGGACTCCACATCGGCGTACCGCAGCGAGCGGATGTCCACGCACGTAGTGCCGTCCGGTGCCTTGACGGCGATGTCGACGACAATCTCGTCGGCGTTGCCGGGCAACCGGCGTACCTCCACGGAACCCTGCGGATGCGTGAGAGCGGTTGACAGACGAACGCTTTCGACTGCGGCCGGAATCATGAGCCGCGGATTAGAGCCGTCCACCAAGCGGGCGACGTGGACGGCGGCGTCGAGCAGTGCCACCGTCGAGGCCTCGGTCAAGCAGACCTCGGCGAGAACGCCGCCTGGCGTTGGCCGTAACGTTTCGATCGACCACGCGAACGGCTGGCCCTCGACGCCCCATGCCTCGAGAAGCTCGGCGGCCGAACGTGTTTCACCGCCGGCGAATTGGTACTGCCCGTCGTCGTCCACGCACACATCGCCGTGAGAAGCGCTGGGGCGGGACGGCGACATTGACAACTGGCCGCTTGCGTGCTTGACCCACCGGTATCGCGGCGCGTCAATCGCCGGACGCGATGACACAGTTACTGATTCGCCGTCGGCGACCACCTGGATCACCCGCGGCTGGTCCACGACTATCGGGTGTTCGAATCGGACCGTGGACAATGCCGATGCACCAGATTCGGCTGCCGCGGTCAGGAGCGTCTGCAGCAGAACCGATACCGGAACCACTTCCACACCGTGAATTCGATGGCAACCCGGATATGGCTTGGCCTCCGGCACTAGTCTTGCCTGCCAGAGGCGCGCAGGAGGTGTCGTTGCCACGGCGATGTGCGCACCGAGCAAGGTGCCGAACTTCGGCGCAGAACCGGCGACGTTCACCCGCTCCTTCGCGACTATCCAGTGGCGGGTGTGGTGCCAGGGCGTGGTCGGTATTACCGGATGTGGCCCGGCCGGATGGTCGATGTTTGGCGGCTGGACGGTGTGGGTGATGTTGAGGTTGGTACGGAAGGTGAGCGTGTCATGGGTGTCGCGTTGCAGGGTCGAAATGCTGTGGTGATGAACCTCGTCCAGGGTGTCGCTGATGGCATGGGTCAGCAGCGGATGCGGGCTGACTTCCACGAAGGTGCCGTAGTCGGCGCCCGCGGCGGCGACGGCGTGACTGAACCGCACCGGGTTGCGCAAGTTGGCCGACCAGTAATCAGCGTCGAAAACGATTGCGGCCCTTGCGGACGGCCCGTGGGTGGTGGTGATGAGCGGAATGGTCGGCCGCCGCGGCGTCAAGTCAGCAAGCGCGGTCCGCAGCTCCGGCAGCACCGGATCAATGATCGGATGGTGCGACGCCACATCGACCTCGATGCGCCGGGCCAACCGGTCTTGCGCAGCGACAACTGCGATCACCGCATCGACCTGCTCGGGTGTCCCAGCGATCACCGACTGACGCGGCGAGGCATACACCGCCAACGTCACCCCGGGATAATCGGCGATCAACGCCTTAGCGCTTTCCGGGTCCAGCTCGAGCAGCGCCATCGCGCCTTGTCCGGACAGCCGCGCCATCAGCCGGGAACGCGTGGCGATTACTCGCAGTCCCTCGCCGGGGGTCAGCGCTCCGGCCACCACCGCCGCGGTCACCTCGCCCATCGAATGACCGATTACCGCATCGGGTTCAACGCCGTAGGAGCGCCATAGTTCGGTCAGCGCCAACTGCATGCCCACCAGCACTGGCTGGATGCGGTCGATTCCGACCAGCGGCTCACCGGTGGCCAGCACCTGCCACAGCGAAAACCCAACCTTCTCAACAAAAGCCGACTCCAACTTGGCCACCGCCGCGGCGAACGCCGACTCATCGGCCAACAACTGCCGTCCCATCCCGGACCATTGCGAGCCCTGTCCGGAATAGACAAACACCGTCCCGGGCCGGCACACGCCCTGGTGCGGTGCTACCACCCCATCGGCCGATCCGCCCGCGGCCAGTGCGCGCAACCCCGCCACCGCGTGCTCACGGTCGAGGGCGGCCACCGTGGCGAACTTTGCGTGCCGACTGCGGTGATGGTTCAACGTATGCGCCACATCGGCCAACGCCACATCAGCCCCAGCGCCGTCCACCCACTGCGCGAGCATCCCTGCCGCCGAGGCCACCCGTTCGTCCGTCTTGCCCGAGACCACAAGCGTGCTCACCGCCTCGGCCGACCGCGGCAGCGTTGGCGTGGCCGGCAATGCGCCCGGGCCCTGTTCCAGCACGACGTGCGCGTTGGTGCCACCGAAACCGAACGACGACACCCCTGCCCGCCGCGGCTGGCCTGTCGCGGGCCAATCGGTCGGCTTGTCAACCACTTTCAGTCGCAGATCTTCAAAGGGAATGAGCGGGTTGGGGTTTTCGAAGTTCAGGTTGCCCGGGATGTGCGCACGCTGCACCGACAGGACGGCCTTGATGAAGCCGGCGATCCCGGCCGCGGCCTCCAAATGACCCAGGTTCGACTTGACCGCTCCGATCAGCAGCGGAGCGCTCTGTGGGCGTGCGCGGCCCAGCACTCTTCCGATCGCGCGCGCTTCGATCGGATCGCCGAGCAACGTGCCGGTGCCGTGGGCCTCGAGATAGTCAACGTGGCGTAGCTCGACGCCGGCATTGGCGTAGGCGGCTCGCAACACCGCCATCTGGGCCGCCGGATTGGGGGCCATCAGCCCGTTGGACCGGCCGTCCTGATTGACCGCCGAACCGCAGACCACCGCGAGCACGGGGTCTTTATCACGCAACGCATCGGTGAGTCGCTTGAGCACCGCGACCCCGCAACCTTCACCACGGACGAAACCGTCGGCGCTCGCGTCGAATGCGTGACACTGACCCGTCGGCGACATCGCCTCGGCCTGATCGAAGCTGCGGGTGATGGCCGGTGATAGCAGCAGGTTGACCCCTGCGGCGATGGCGAGATTCGAATCACCCGTCCGCAAGCTCTGGCAGGCCAGATGCACCGCCACCAGCGACGACGAACACGCCGTGTCGACCGTCACCGACGGCCCTCGTAGGTCCAAGAAATACGAAAGGCGGTTGGCGATGATACTGAGCGCACCGCCGGTACCCGACCACGCATCCACTTGACTCAGGTCGGTGGCCGTCAGATATCCGTACTCGCCTGCGCACGCCCCAGCGAAAACCCCAGTCTGCGTTTGTCGTAGCGATTCAGCCGGAATCCCGGCATGCTCCAGCGCCTCGTGAGCCACTTCCAGCAGCAGACGCTGCTGGGGATCCATCTTGGCGGCCTCGCTCGGGGAGATGTCAAAGAATTCCGCGTCGAAGGCCTCGATGTCGCTCAAAAACGAACCCCACCGCGTGGTGGCCGACAGCGCGGCGGCCACCTCGGGCGAGCCGTCGTCGAACCGCGTCCACCGATCGGCCGGCACCTCCCCCACAGCCGACCGGCCCTCGCACAGGAATTGCCAAAACGCCTGCGGCCCGAAGATGTCGCCGGGGAAACGGCATCCCAGGCCGATCACGGCGATCGGCTCGTCCAGCAAATTTCGATCGAGACTCAACACCGTCTCGGCGTCGGAGTCGAGGTCGGAGCCGGTGAGAAAGCGGGCCAAGGCATTGATGGTGGGGCGTTGCCAGAACTCGACGGGTGAGACCGGCCGGTCGAGCAATTCGGACAGCTCACCGGAGAGCACGACGGCTTCGCGCGACCCGACCCCCAGGTCTTTCAGCGAGGCGTCGAAGTCGACTTCGTTCGGGCTGCAGCCGATAGTCGTGACCAGGTAGTCAACCAGCCAGTGTCGCAGTTCGGCCTCGTCGAAAGACGTCATGCCGGGATTTCCAGTCGGGTGAATTCGTTTTGCCGGTAACGTCCGGCGCAGGTGGAGCGGCGCACGTTGCCGCTGGTGGTGATCGCGACAGAGCCGGGTGGCACCAGCACCAGATCCGCCAACCGCAGGCCGTGCAACTTCGAAATCACTGACGACACTTCCCGTTTGACGGTGCGAAGCCTATCGAGGATCTCGCCGTCCGAGCTACCCCGCTTCTTCAGCTCGACGATCGCGACCAGCTGCTCGATGTTATCGTTCGGTACCGAGATCGCCGCGCCGCGCCGGTGGACCTGAGGCCACGTCAAGCCTTGAGAATACCCGGCGGGGTCGACCTCGTAGTCGACGAACGTGAACACGCGCGCATCCGGCTGTTGCCGGGCCCGTTCCCCCAGCACAGCGGGTATGGAAGATTCTCCTGCTGCCATCGACATACTCTCCCTGTGGTGTCAAGCCCTGCGGACGCCGCGGTCCGGCACTCCCAAGCGGAGAGATTAACTTCGGCCTCCTCGAAGGTGCGTCATACGGCGGTGTCCAGTCGGGTGAATTCGTCCTGGCGGTAACGTTCGGAGCAGGCGGAGCGGCGGATTTTACCGCTGGTGGTGATCGGGATAGAGCCGGGCGGCACCAGCACCAGATCAGCCACCCGAAGGCCATGCGACTTCGAAATCGCCGATGTCACTTCGCGTTTGACGGTGTGAAGCCTGTCCAGGATCTCGTCGTCCGAGCTGCCCCGCTTCTTGAGCTCGACGATCGCAACCAGCTGCTCGCTCCGATCATTCGGGACGGAGATCGCCACGGCGCGGCCTCCGGTGATCTCCTGGATCGTCGCTTCGATGTCGTCGGGATAGTGGTTACGCCCATCCACGATCAGCAGATCTTTGATGCGGCCGGTAATGAAGAGCTCGCCGTCGGATATGACGCCCAGATCTCCGGTCCGAAGCCAGGGCCCTTGCGGCGTGCCGGGGGATGGATCGACGAGCCGTCCCCCGAAGGTCCGCTCCGATAGTTGCGGGTTTCGCCAGTAGCTGCTCGCGACATTGTCGCCGTGCACCCAGATCTCCCCCACCTTGCCGGCCGGATTCTCGAGCTGGGTCTCGGGGTCGACGATCCGCACGGTGCAGGCGCGGGGCGCGCCGATGCTGACCAGCTGGGAACCGCCTTGTTCGCTTTCGCAGCGTTTCGCGTGGCCGGCCGCCAGCTTCTCGTAGTCGAACCGGACGGTTGTCGGGGGGCGCCCCGGGTATGACGACGCCACATACACCATTGCCTCGGCCAACCCGTACGACGGCCGCAGGACGGTGTCAGGAAGGTTGAAGCGGGAAAACCGCTCGGTGAAACGTCTGAGCGTCGTCGCGTGGATCCGTTCGCTACCGCTGAGGATGGTGTGCACGTTCCCCAAGTCGAACCCGGCCATGTCGTCGTCGGACGTGCGTCGCACAGCCAGTTCGAAGGCGAAGTTCGGTGCAGCCGAAAACGATCGGTTGCTGGCCAGCATCTGCATCCACCGGGCGGGCTTCTGCAGGAACGCCATCGGGCTCGTCAGCACTGCGGGAAATCCCCTCAATACCGGAGCCAAGATTCCGAGGAGCAGACCCATGTCGTGATAAAAGGGCAGCCACGACACCATCGTGATGCCCGGCGGTGGAACCTTCCCGATGTCCTCGAAATAGTCCGAAATCACCTGGTCGAGATTGGCTATGACGTTCTTGTGCGTCACCACGACGGCAGTCGGCGCACGAGTCGAGCCGGAGGTGTATTGCAGCATGGCGGTTTTGGTCTGCGGCATGTCGGTGGAGTGGAAGGCCGGCGGTGCATCGAGGTCGAGCGCGTCGATCTCGATCACCGCCGGCACGGAGCCGGGGAGCCCATGAGCACACGAGACGACGTCGTCGACGACCGCCGATGTCGTCAGCACCGCAATCGGTGAGCTGTCCCTCAGCGCCGCGGAAACCCGTTCGTCATGCGCGCCGAACAGCGGCACGGACAACGGGACCGCCACGAAGCCGGCCTCCATCGCGCCGAGAACCCCGACGATGTATTCGAGGCCCTGCGGAGCGAGGATTGCCACGCGATCACCCGGCGATCCGCGGGACGCCAGTTCCGCGGCAACGACCTGCGCGCGCCGGTGGACCTGAAACCACGTCAATGTCTCGGAATCGCCGGCAGGATCCACTTCGTAGTCGATGAACGTGTACGCGCGCGCATCCGGCTGTCGCCGGGCCCGTTCCCCCAGCACAGCGGGTATAGAACAGTCGATTGCTGACATTGGGACACCACCCCTTTAGATCTAGAGCCCCCAACACGTACGACAAGGGCGCTTGTGATGCAGGAGATTAACCCCAGCATCGCCCTTCTCGGACCAAAACCCAAGAATCTTCTCAGAAAAACCTAAGAATGTGATATGCGCGACAAACAGAGGCTCCGTCCTGCCTGCATCGTTGCTGGGACCATGGGTTCGCTATGACGATCACCCCCTGGTTTCGTCCGGCCGCCGGACGTGGTGACGAGGTTACCGGACTGCCAGCCAACTCGCGCAGCTGGCATTAGTTAAGTTCGTGACGGTAACTTTCTCGTGGTGGCGGCGGGAGGTCGCCCCTCGGGACGAGGTCGCAGCCAGCCGAGGCCGCGGTTCCAGCGCTGGCCGGACACGCTGCAGGTCGGCAATCAAGCGCGAAATCTCATCTGGGATGCGGTTTTCCAGCGACGGTCATGCGGGCCTTGTGGATACCGAACAGCCGGCTTGTCCAATTAATTGGCGGTAACGTCCAATCAATTGACGTGACGTCCAATTTGTCGGCTACATAAGCCTTTCGGCCACGATTGGCATAGCGCTTTGCGGATGGCGGTTGCGTCGGCAACTTCCTGACAACAACCGTTTCGTTCAGCGTTAAGTTAACCTCGGCAACACGACAAGATCTTGCCCTCGATGTGGCTGACCAGCTCGGGTATGTGGTCGTTGAGATAAAAGTGATGACCGGGGAAAACCCGCGCGGCGAACTCCGATGTCGTGCGCTCCGACCATGGCACCACCTTCTCGTACGTGGCGACTTCGTCGTCATCGCCTAGGAACGCGAAGATGGGGCACGACACCGTTGCGTCGGACGGACAGTCGTACTTCGAGATGGCCTTGAGCCCCCGCAGTGTCGGCAGGATCTTGGCCGCGAATTCCTGGTTCTCCAGGAACTCTGGATTCACGCCAGTCATCTCGCTCACCGCATCGAGCAGGCCGCGATCGGACTCGGGAATGTGCTCATAGCCGACTCGGCCGGGTGCGGCACAGGCGGATACGAACAGGGCGGCAATAGGGCTCCCCGCCAGTTCGAACCGGCGGGCGACCTCGAACGCCAGCAACCCGCCCATGCTGTGGCCGAAGAACGCCACCTTGTCGGACTGATCCGGCGCCGGCACCATCCGGCAAACCTTGTCAGCGAGATCGGTAATGCTGGTAAAAGAGCCAAGGTCGTGGGTACCGGCACGTCCCGGGTATCGGACCGCAATGCGCTTGAGATCGCTGGAAAACGCCTTGGCAAAAGGAACGTAAAATTCCGCTGATCCGCCGGCATGCGGAAAGATGTAAAGCGTCGGCGGTCGATCGGTCACGCGGCAACGATACAGTCCCGGCTCGCCCCACTGGAGACCACACTCGATGACGGCCCGGGTGCAGACGTTCGTCCCGAACGGCAGGTCCGGGTGCCTAACCGGCGCTCACCTGAGGTCCAACCCGGGCGAAAAAGCGTCACAGTTAACGCCCAGTTTCCGCCGGATATCGTTTCGTCGATATGTGTACCGCGGACGGCGAAAAAAGCATACGATTTGTCAGCCATCACGGGTGGCAGTTGCTTTTGGGGAGGTCAATCCAACGCCGGGTCTAAGGTAACGTCCAACTTAGAGTCTGACGGGGTCGTTTTAGGAGGTTGGAAGGTGTCGTTCGTAACTACGAATCCTGAGGTGTTGTCGGGGGCTGCGAGCAGTCTGTCAGGTATCGGTGACTCGATGGTGGCCCGTAATGGGGCCGCGGCGGCGCCGACGACGTCGCTGGCCCCCGCCGCGTCCGATCTGGTGTCGGCGATGACGGCGGCGCAGTTCGGCCAGCACGGGGTGACCTATCAGCAGATCGCCGCCCAAGCCGCGGCAGTGCACGAGCAGTTGGTCGCCGCGCTGCGCTCCGGCTCGGGCGCCTATGCGCTGACCGAGCAAGCGAACGCGGCGGCGGCGCAGTAGTCGGGTCTCGCCTCGATGAGTTATTCGCTGATTCCCCCGGAGATTAATTCCGCCCTGATGGCTTCCGGGGCGGGGTCGGGCCCGTTGCTGGAGGCATCGGCGGCCTGGAGTTCGTTGGCCACCGATCTGGAGAGCACCGCGACCCAGTATCAAACGCTGGTCACCAACCTGGTCACCGGTTCGTGGCTGGGGCCGTCGTCGGCGCAGATGGCCTCGGCGACCGCGCCCTACATCGCCTGGCTGCAGGGCACGGCGGCCACCGCCGCCCAGACCGGGGTCCAGGCCCAGGCGGCCGCCACGGCCTATCAGAGCGCGTATGCCTCGATGGTGCCGTTGCCGATGATCGAGGCCAACCGGACGGAACTGGCCACGTTGGTGTCCAACAACTTCTTAGGCCAAAACACCGGGGCCATCGCCACCAACGAGGCGGAGTACCTGGACATGTGGATCCAGGACGCGCTGACCATGGACACCTATCAGGTGAACTCTCAGGCGGCTTCGGCCCTGCCCGCACAGAGCGCCGCCCCCCAGGTGGCCAGCGGCGCGGTGCCCGCAGCGGCCGCGGCCGCCACTCCGGCCGCCTCGAGCACGGCGATCTCGGGGCTGCTCCAGGACGTTGCATTCCTTTTTGGCGACTCGGCCGCGAGTGCGCCGGCTTTGGATTCAACGGATTTGGTGTCCTGGCTCGGGACGGTGGCCACGTCGGTCGCCGCCGATCCCACCGCCGCGCTGCTTCCGGTGCAGGTCACCTACTACATGGGCATGCTCGGCAGCATGCCCGCGCGTATGTTCATGAGCTCGGGCAGTTCGGC
>NZ_DATMLH010000269.1:0-3522 GCF_035570115.1 Mycobacterium sp. | reverse complement strand
GTTTATGCCGATCTTTCGGTTATGCCGATGTTTTGGGTGGCTGCGCTGGTGAGGGCGTGGTCACCGTTTGAAAGGTCGGCATATTCATAGGGTTCCAAGCCAGGCGAGGATGTCGGGTTCAGGGTGGTATGTGCCGGGTTTGGTGTTCGGCGGGCGGGTGCGGTCGATCGCGGTTTGCTTGATGTTCATGTCGGCGTGCAGGTAGGCGTCGGTGGATTGGGTTCGTTGGTGTCCGAGCCATAGGGCGATGACGGCGACGTCGACGCCCTGGGCGAGCAGGTTCATCGCCGCGGTGTGGCGCAAGGTGTGGAGGGTGACGTGCTTTTCGGCGATGCTCGGGCAGCTTGCTGCTGCGGTGGTGAGGTGGATCGCGAGCCGGTGTTCGAGGGCGTCTCGGGAGAGTTGATCGCCGGTTGGTCCGCAGAAGAGGGTGTCTCCTGGTCGGGTCGCGCGCTCGGTGAGATAGGCGGACATGACCGCGACGGTGGTCGCGGTCATGGGTGTTGCTCGCTTGCGGCGGCCTTTGCCGGTGCAGGTGACATTGGCTGCGGAGCCAAGGTGAGCGTTGGAGGTGGTCAGCGAGCATAGTTCGCTGACCCGCAGGCCGGTTTGGATGGCCAGGACAAGTAGTGCGTGATCACGCCGGCCGGTCCATCTGGTGCGGTCGGGTGCGGCGATCAGGGCGTCAGCCTCGGCGGTGGTGAGGAATTCGAGCATCGGTAGGGGGTGGCGTTTGGGCGGCATCGCCAGGACGCGGGTGATGGTGGCGGCGTGCTCGGGATAGTTGGCCACCGCGTGGGAGAGCACGGCCCGGATCGCGCACAGACGGGAGTTGCGCGTGGAGACGGTGTTGCCTCGTGCGTTTTCCAGGTAGTCCAAGAACGCGGAGACATGCTCGGCATCGACGTGGTTGAAGTCGACGTGTTCGGCCCTGGTTCTGGTCGTGTCGGCAAGGTATTTGATGAGCATTCGCCAGGTGTCGCGGTAGGCGCTGATGGTGTTCGCGGCAAGGTCACGCTGGGCGTGAGCAAAATCGGTGAAGTACATCTGCAGTTCAATAGCCAAGGCATTCATGAGAGTTCCCCTTGTTCGAGGGCGGGTTCGAGGCGTCCTGCAGCGGCCGCGAGCAGCTCGGGGACGGCGCTCAGATACCAGTAGGTGTGCTCAGGTCCGGTGTGCCCGAGCCAGGTGGAGAGCAGGCCCAGGGTTCGGGCGGGGTTGGTACCTCGTGTGTAGGCGGCTACCATGTGGCCGGTCGCGAACGTGTGGCGCAGATCGTGCAGCCGCGGACGCCGTCGATCAGATGCGGCCAGCTGCAGGGAGTCGACCAGGGCTCGGAAGTGTTGTTCGATCGTCGCGATGACGAAGCCACCGCCCCTGGCGTTGACGAAGATCGGCCCGGCCGGAGACGGGCCTGTGGCGAGGCGTTCGGGCAGGTTGATGTAGGCAAGCAACGCCGCCGTGGTGCTCGGGTGGACGGGCACGAACCGGTCCAATGGCATCTTTGTCCCATAGACGGTGAGGACGTTCTGGTCGGTGTCGAGGTCCCCGATCCTCAGGCGCGTCACCTCGCCGATCCGTAACCCGGTGGCGGCCAACAATCCGATGATCGTGCGCATCGTCGCCGCGACACGGATATTCGTGAAGAACGACGAGCACGCGTCAAGGAGCCGGTCCACCTCCGACTGGGAGTAGATGAAGGGCGTGCACCTGGTCGTCCTGGTTGCCAGCAACGCTTTGGGGATGATGGGGACCTCGGCTCCGGCCGCGTTGAGGTAGGCGGCGAACGGGCGCACGGCCGTCAACCGCTGCGACCACCACACCGGCTGACCATCCCGAGGTTCCAGCGCCCATTGCACCGCCTCGTCAATCGTGAAGACGTCGGTGCGGCCACGCTCAGCGAGCCAGTCACAGAACTGCCGCAATAGGTACTCGACGGTCTTGAGCTGAAAACCCAACCGGCGGCGCGCAATCAGGTAGGTGTCGAGGTCCTCGTGCAGGCTCATCGCGGCACCTGCCCAAACGCCACGGTCAGCGTCCGCAATGACGCAAGGTCTGTCCGGGCGTAGACCCGTGTACTGGCAACATTTCGATGCCCGAGGAGCTCCTGGGCCTCGACCAGCGAGCCGCCGGTCGCGATGACGTTCATCGCCGCTGTGTGCCGCAGACGGTGCGCATGCACGACACCAAGCCCAGCAGCCTCGGCGCGGTGCTTGACGATGTCGGAGATCCCAGCACTCGTCAGCCGGCGGATCGGTGGGCGCAGACGCACGAATAATGCCCGATCCATCGCGCCGGTGGGACGCATGTGCAGCCACGCGACCAGGGCCTCACCAACATCGACCGGTAGCGGCAACGTCAGCCGGCGCTCATTCTTCCCGACGACACTCAATCTGCCTGCAGCCCAGTCCACGTCATCAAGCAGCAAGCCCGCGGTCTCCCCGGCACGCAGCCCGAGCCGCCACAGCACAGTGATCACGGCCCTGTCCCGCACCGTGACGACGGTCCTCGGGTCGCACGTCGCGAGCAACGCCTCCACCTGGGTCAGCGACAGACCGCGCGGCAACGTGACCCGAGAGGCGCGGGCACGCAGAATCCCGCCCGTCAGATCACGCTCCACACGGCCAGTGGCCAGCGCCCACCGCATCAGTGACCGCAGCGCATCAACGATGAGCGTGCATGAGGCCGGCGAGAAACCGCGGGAACGCTGTCCAACGAACCTGTTCAGGGCAGCGACGTCGCAGCCACTCCAATCGACTGCGTCGTTTCTGGTCAGCGAGTCAACAAACGCGGCAACCCACTCACGCCGGTGGCCGATGCAACCGTCGCTGACCCCACGAATCTCGTGCTGCCAACGCGCCCATCCATCCAGCTCCTGCCCTGCAGCTGTGCTGATCGACAGGCTCGGCTGGTGGCCAGGGCGCCTGGCGCGCTTACGAACTGAGCCAACCCCGCGCAGATACCCGGCCTCGACCAGAAAGCGTCGCAGTGCCGGCACCCGCATCCGCACAATCACATGCCCCGGCGCACCCGGCGGATAGGCAGCCTGGAAGTCCGCAAGAACACCGTCAGACAGGACATCCAAACCCAAGTGCTGATCGTCCATCCACGCGCTCAACCCGCGGACCACTCCCAAGATCTGGGGAACCATCGTCTGCGCATACCCTTCGGCCACGACCCAGGGCGCGAGCCGATCCATCACCATCCCCGCCAGCGGACCACGAGCCGTAACGGGCATCACCGTCATCACGACAATCAACCTCCAAGTAGATAAGTACTTGGAGGTTCGCACCCACTGCTTATGCCGACCTTTCAAACGGTGACCACGCCCTCACCAGCGCAGCCACCCAAAACATCGGCATAACCGAAAGATCGGCATAAACCTTGTATTTCGAAGCGGAGAAAGAAGACGACCTGCGTAAGGTCGGATACTCCAAGGAACGGCGGGTAGACCCTCAGATCGTCGTCGGGCTGCTGGTCGACCGGTTCGGATTCCCGTTGGAGGTCAGCTGTTTTGACGGA
>NZ_DATMLH010000268.1:0-33736 GCF_035570115.1 Mycobacterium sp. | reverse complement strand
GGCGAGGTGTATTTGTACTCGCAGTTCGAAACCGCCGACGCCAAGCGGATGTTCGCCTGCTTCGACCAGCCCGACCTGAAAGCCACGTTCGATGTGTCGGTGACCGCACCGCAGCACTGGCAGGTGGTGTCCAACGGTGCCACCGCGGGCGTCGACGACGGCGTGCACACATTTGCCACCACACCGCGAATGAGCACCTACTTGGTGGCGCTGATCGCCGGTCCGTATGCACGCTGGGATGACGTCTACAGTGACGAGCACGGCGAGATTGCACTCGGCATCTTCTGCCGGGCCACGCTGGCGGAATTCATGGACGCCGAGCGGCTGTTCACCCAGACAAAGCAAGGTTTTGGCTTCTACCACAAGAACTTTGGCGTGCCGTACGCTTTCGGCAAGTACGACCAGTTGTTCGTGCCCGAGTTCAACGCCGGTGCGATGGAGAACGCGGGCGCGGTGACCTTTTTGGAGGACTACGTCTTTCGCAGCAAGGTCACCCGAGCTTCGTATGAGCGGCGCGCCGAGACGGTGCTGCACGAGATGGCGCACATGTGGTTCGGCGATCTGGTCACCATGCGGTGGTGGGACGACTTGTGGCTCAACGAGTCTTTCGCCACCTTCGCCTCTGTGCTGTGTCAAAGCGAGGCCACCGAATTCACCGAAGCGTGGACGACTTTCGCCAATGTCGAGAAGTCTTGGGCCTACCGCCAAGACCAGCTGCCGTCGACGCATCCGGTGGCCGCCGACATTCCCGACCTGGCCGCGGTCGAGGTCAACTTCGACGGCATCACCTACGCCAAAGGCGCCAGTGTGCTCAAGCAGCTGGTGGCCTATGTCGGGCTGGAGCATTTCCTGGCCGGTCTGCGCGACTATTTCCGCGCCCACGCCTTTGGCAACGCCACGTTCGACGATCTGCTGACCGCGCTGGAAAAGGCCTCCGGCCGCGACCTTTCCGACTGGGGCCGACAGTGGCTCAAGACCACCGGCCTGAACACGCTGCGCCCCGACTTCGACGTTGACGCGCATGGCCGGTTCACCCGGTTCGCGTTGGCGCAAAGCGGCGCTGAGCCCGGCGCCGGCGAGACTCGGGTGCACCGGCTGGCGGTCGGCATCTACGACGACGACGGCGCCGGTCGCTTGGTGCGAGTGCATCGCGAAGAGCTCGACATCAGCGGCGCGAGCACCGAAGTTCCTGCGCTGGTTAATGTTTCACGGGGCAAATTGATTCTGGTGAATGATGATGATTTGACCTATTGCTCGCTGCGGCTGGACCCCGAGTCACTGCAGACCGCGCTGCACCGCATCGCCGACATCGCCGAGCCGCTGCCGCGCACACTCGTGTGGTCGGCGGCTTGGGAGATGACCCGCGACGCCGAACTGCGCGCCCGCGACTTCGTGTCGCTGGTCTCCGGCGGCGTTCAGGCCGAGACCGAGGTAGGGGTGGCGCAACGGCTGCTGCTGCAGGCGCAGACCGCACTGGGTGCCTACGCCGACCCCGACTGGGCCCGTTCAGACGGCTGGCCGGCGTTCGCTGATCGGCTGCTGGAACTCGCCCGCGGCGCGCAGGAAGGGTCGGACCATCAGCTGGCCTTCGTCAATGCGCTGTGCACATCGGTGCTGTCGACCCGGCATGTCGTGGTGCTGGCCGACCTGCTCGACCATGACCCCGCCGAGTCGGGACTGGCCGGTCTATCGATCGACACCGATCTGCGGTGGCGCATCGTCACCGCGCTGGCCGCGGCCGGCGATATCGACGGCGACGGCCCGGAGACTCCCTTCATCGACGCCGAGGTGCAACGCGACCCGACGGCTGCCGGCAAGCGGTATGGCGCGCAGGCCTCGGCGGCCCGGCCGCAGGTAGCCGTCAAGGAGAAGGCGTGGACCCAGGTCACCGAGGACGACACGCTGCCCAACACCGTCGCGCGGTCGATCATCGCCGGTTTCGTGGAACCCGGGCAGTCCGAGTTGCTGAAACCGTTCGGTGCGCGCTACTTCGCGGCGATTTCGGGCATTTGGGAGCGTCGGTCCAGCGAGGTTGCCCAGACGGTGGTTGTTGGGCTGTATCCCTCGTGGGACATCAGCGAGGACGGCATCGCCGCGGCCGACAGGTTCCTCGCCGATCCCGGGCTGCCGCCGGCGCTGCGCCGGCTAGTGCTCGAGGGCCGCGCCGCTGTCGAGCGGTCGCTGAAGGCCCGCAAGTTCGACACCTCCGACGCCAGCTGACGGCGCCGAGAGCTAGGCCGGTGAGATGCCGGCGCTGGTCACCCGGACCGCGCTGACCAGGCCGTCGATCAGGTGGCCCTCCTGGAACGCCGACGCCGCGGCGGCGATACCGAGCGGCGCGGACGACTCGACGCCCCGGCCGCGCACCTGGGAGCCGTAGGCCACCTCGATCACATGCTGATCGGGTGAGACGGCGATCAGCACGGCGTTGTCCGGCGTCGGTACCCTGCCCAGGACCTCGCGGGCTCGCGCTGCGGTGTCGCTGCCCAGGTCCCCGATGTAGACGGCGAACCGCGCGCCGGCGGCCCGCGAGCCGTAGGTCAACGCGTCGTCAAGGGTGACGAGGTCGTCGATGGGGAACGGGTAGTGCACCGACACCTCTCCGGGTTCGGTGACCCCGGAGATCCGCCCGCTGGTGGTGATCACCGAGCCGTTGGGCAACTCGGCAGGCGTGACGGTTGCGACCTCACCACTTGCCACTGGCGCCACCTCCCACGCTGAATTCCGATGTGCCGTGGCCGGAATGCGCCCCGTGGCCGTTACCGAGAACCTCGTCGGTGGCGGCCCACAGAATTGGGGCATGCGTCCATGGCTCGGACATCTTGTAGGTCGCCGGGTGCGGTCCCTTGTGCGACCAGATCAGCGCCACCAGCACGATCACCAGCAACAACGGGATCCCCACGAGGTAGAGGTGGACTTCCATCATGCTCACGACGCAAACCGTATCCCACCGGCGGTCATCGGGTGCAGTCAGACAACAAACCGGGCTAGGCCGCGCCTTCGCCGAGGTATCGCGCCCACGACGGGTCGAGTTCTTTGACCGTCGAGAGCAGCCGCCAGTGCTGGCCTTTCGGCGAGGTCGGCGCCAACCGCAGCGACCAGCCGAGTTCGGTGAGCAACTTGTCACCCTTTCGGTGGTTACAGGTTGAGCAGCATGCGACGCAGTTCTCCCAGGAGTGATCGCCGCCGCGGCTCCGGGGCACCACGTGGTCGATGGTGTCGGCCTTGGCCCCGCAGTACGCGCAACAGAAGCGGTCACGGTGCATCAGTGCGGCCCTGGTCATCGGGACACGAGCCCGGTAGGGCACCCGGACGTATGACCGCAGCCGAATCACCGACGGCAACGCGATCGATCTGGTCGCCGAGTGAATGACGGGTCCGGACGGATCGTCGTGCACGACGTCGGCTTTGCCGCAGATCAGCATGATGACCGCCCGACGGACGGGCAACGCGGTCAGCGGCTCGTAGGTGGAGTTCAGCAGCAGCACACGCCGGCGATTCCAGATAGATCCGGTGTCATGCGAAACGGGCGAGTGCGAGACGGCGGGGACGCTGGAGACACTGTGCAGGCATGGGCCGGTTGCGGACCCGGTTAGCCCTGCCGCGGCCCCTGAACTGCGGTGGCTGCGGCGTTTTTTGCCCTGCGACATACGCCCTCCGCCGACCAGTCCACCACGATTCGCCAGCGATCGCACGCCAAATTGGCGGGTGTTGGCTGGTCAATCCGGTGAACAGCCGGTGGCAACTTCTGCGCCGAGGGGTGCCACGCGCCCGGCCGTCGGTCCCGATGCCCCACAATGGAGGTGATGGAACAACTACAACGGTCTTTTTACGACGCTGTCGGTGGCGCGGACACCTTCCACGCGATCGTGTCGCGTTTTTACGAGCTGGTCGCCGAGGACGAAATCCTGCGTCGTGTCTACCCCTTAGACGACTTGGCGGGCGCGGAGGAACGGCTGCGGATGTTCCTCGAGCAGTACTGGGGCGGCCCCCGTACCTACTCCGACCAGCGCGGCCATCCCCGGCTGCGGATGCGGCATGCCCCGTTCCAGATCGGCCCATTCGAGCGCGACGCCTGGCTGCGGTGCATGCATACCGCGATCGCGTCGATCGACTCTGACACCCTCGACGACGCGCATCGTAAGGAGCTGCTCGAGTACCTGGAGATGGCCGCGCACTCGCTGGTGAATTCTGCCTTCTGATGACGTCCCGGCAACGTGAACCGTGGTGGTCGCGCGCGGTCTTCTATCAGGTGTATCCGCGGTCCTTCGCCGATAGCAACGGCGACGGCGTCGGTGACCTCGACGGAGTGGCGTCGCGGCTGGACTATCTGGTCCGGCTGGGCGTCGACGCGCTATGGCTCAGCCCCATCATGGTGTCGCCGATGGCCGACCATGGCTACGACGTGGCGGACCCGCGCGATGTGGACACGCTGTTCGGCGGCCTGGCCGCTTTTGAACGACTGATCGCAGCGGCTCATGAGCGCGATATCAAGATCACGATGGATTTGGTGCCCAACCACACCAGCTCGCAGCATCCCTGGTTTCAGGAGGCGCTGGCCGCCGAACCAGGCAGCGCCGCCCGGAACCGCTACATCTTCCGCGACGGCCGGGGGCCCGGTGGGCTGGAGCCGCCGAATAACTGGCAGTCCGTGTTCGGCGGACCGTCCTGGACCCGGGTCGTGGAGCCGGACGGTAATCCGGGCCAGTGGTATCTGCATCTCTTCGACGTCGAACAGCCGGACCTCAACTGGGACAACCCAGAGGTCTTCGACGATCTTGAGAAGACGTTGCGGTTCTGGCTGGAGCGTGGCGTCGACGGGTTCCGCATCGACGTCGCGCACGGGATGGCTAAGCCGCCCGGCCTTCCGGACACCGATGTCGAAATGCGGCCACGGATGCTCAGCGACGGTGATCCACGGTTCAATCACCCCAATGTGCACGCGATTCACCGCAACATCCGCACCGTCATGGACGACTATCCCGAGGCGGTGACCATCGGAGAGGTTTGGGTTTTCGACAACGCCAGCTGGGCCGAGTACGTGCGCGCCGACGAGCTGCACCTGGGCTTCAATTTCCGCATGGTGCGAGCCGAATTCGACATCGCAAAAATCCACCATGCGATCGAGAACACCCTGGTTGCGGCAGCGATTGAAAACGCTACTCCCACATGGACGTTGGAAAATCACGATGTCGAGCGGGGACCCAGCCGCTACGGCGGTGGCGCCGTCGGACTCGATCGGGCGCGGGCGATGGCGATGGTTACGCTCGCCCTGCCCGGCGCGGTATTCATCTACAACGGGCAGGAGTTGGGGCTGCCCAACGTCGAGTTGCCCGACGAAGCGCTGCGTGATCCGACGTGGGAACGCTCGGCGCACACCGTACGCGGCCGCGACGGGTGCCGGATTCCGATGCCGTGGCGGGGCGACACTCCCCCGTTCGGGTTCTCCACATCACCCGACACCTGGCTGCCGATACCGCCGGAATGGGCGGCCCTGAGTGTCGAAAAGCAGCTCAGCGCAACCGACTCGACACTGGCGTTCTTCCAGCATGCGCTCGAAATACGCCGTAGCCGTGCGGAGTTCACCGGAAATCGGGTCGAGTGGCTGGCCGCAACGCGCGGCGCGCTGGTGTTCGCCCGCGGCGACGACGGGCTGCGTTGCGCACTGAACACCGGCAAGCGGCCGCTGCCGCTGCCGCTGGGAGACCTGATTCTCACCAGCGCGCCCTTGGTTGACGGGAAGTTGCCGCCCAATGCCGCCGCGTGGCTCGTGTAAGTAGCGCATCGGCAGCCCGCGTCTTTATACATGACCCATGACCTATGCATGGACAGTCATCGGAGCAGGACCCGCGGGGATCGCCGCAGTGGGACAACTGCTCGATCACGGGATAGGACCCGAGGACATCGCCTGGGTCGATCCGGCCTTCGCGGCAGGCGACCTCGGCGGCAAGTGGCGGTCGGTTTCGAGTAACACTCAGGTGGGCTTCTTCCTGAGCTATTTGAATGGCTCTTCCGCATTTCGGTTTGCAACAGCACCTCCGATGCCGCTGCGGGAAGTGGATCCCGACGAGACATGCGCTCTGGCGTTGGTCGCTGATCCTCTGGTGTGGATCACCCAACACCTGCGTGAGCGGGTGAAAGCATTTGAGACGACGGCGACCGCGCTCTTCTTAGAACGAAGGCAGTGGAGGATTGAAACGCAGCACCGGGAGCTGACCTCCAAAAACGTGATCTTGGCCGTCGGAGCAGTTCCCAAGAAGCTCAACTACCCCCAGCTGACGGAGATTCCGGTAGAAGTCGCCCTCGATCCCGAAAAGCTCGCGGAAGAAACCTTGGACGACACCACGATTGCCGTGTTTGGCTCTTCTCACTCGTCGATGATCGCCTTGCCGCATCTGTTGCGTCACCCCGTCAAGAAAGTGATCAACTTCTACCGCAGCCCGCTCAGATACGCGGTTTACCTGGATGACTGGATCCTGTTCGACGATTCTGGCCTCAAAGGACGAGCGGCTGAGTGGGCTCGAGAAAATATCGACGGCGTGCATCCAGACCGCCTGGAACGGTGCTGGGTCTCTAGTCCGGATTTTGAGGAAAAGCTCGCCGCATGCGACCGCGTCGTCTATACCGTCGGGTTTGAGCGCAGAACGTTGCCCGAAACGAGACAGTGGGGCCCGCTCGATTACAACCCCAACAACGGCGTGCTGGCCCCCGGATTGTTCGGCATCGGCATCGCGTTTCCGGCGCGAGCGACGGACCGCTACGGCTACCTGGAGTACCGGGTGGGCTTGAAGAAATTCATGGATCACCTCGACGCCGTTCTGCCGTTGTGGTTCCGGTATCCCACATAGCGGAAATTCCTACCCGGCGTACAAGCGGACGGATCAGCGCAGCACCAGCGCAGGGTCGCCACGCCGTCGATACACCGAACCGAACCGCGCATCGATGCGCAACCAGGCCGGCAGCGCGCGAACCCGGACGATCTCCTCAGCATCAACTGCTTCTGATGACTGCGGTAGGAAACCCATTGCCGTCAAGGCGAATACACACCGCATGGGTACGCCCACGCTGACATCGGCTGAGCTGACCCGGATCACCTCCTGCTCGAGCAGCGACACCGGCGGGCCCTGTGCGCTGCCGTGTTCTTTGGCAAGCTGGGCGCCGCGCTCCGCCAAATCCAGCATCAGGCGCGCGGGTACGTCGTCGAGGTGGGTGAAACCTGAGTCCGGCGGCAACACGCCGCGCCACGCGGAATCCATCGGGAAACCGGGATTGACGTAGCCAGCGCTGTCTGTCGCGGCCAATCCATGCGCCAATTCGTCTGCGCCGACGGATAAATCGTCGGGTCGCAGGCTGCCGGCCACCACCCGGCTGGCCAGCACGTCGAAGCCGGTGGCCGCCCAAGCCGTTATCAAGCCGCCCGAACGACCGCGCAGCCGGATCACCGCGGCGGGGTCGAGCCGCGCCGCCCGCTCGACGAAAGCGGTCAAGTCCGCGCGGTGGGCCGCCATGGATTGTGGACCCAGCCAGAGTCCCCGCTCGGCTACCGAAGCCACCGCTGCAAGTATTCCCGGTGGTGGGGCGATAGGCGCACCAGCCGTTGCTCGTCGATGTGGAATGCGGCCAGTTGCGACTCCGCGATCACGGCGGGCTTCGACTCCGGGTCGGCGTTGACCGATCGAACTTCGTAGCCGAGAGTGAAATCGACTGCGCGCAAGCGCTTTACCCACATCGTGACCTGCAGCGGCGAATCGACCAGCCGCAGCTGCCCTTTGTAAGTCACACGTACATCGGCGATCAGCAGACCGACGCTGGTGATATCGGCACCGAATGCGTGCGAAAGAAACGGGACGCGGGCCTCTTCGAGAATCGTGACCATCGTCGCGTGGTTGACGTGCTGGTACATATCGATGTCCGACCATCGGACCGGAACGGGCGCGACGAACCCCGTACTCACCCCGCCGATCCCCGCCCGCTGGTACTCGTCATACGGCG
Organism: Mycobacterium sp.; assembly: GCF_035570115.1. Classification (GTDB taxonomy): domain Bacteria; phylum Actinomycetota; class Actinomycetes; order Mycobacteriales; family Mycobacteriaceae; genus Mycobacterium. The sequence goes on along the minus strand of NZ_DATMLH010000268.1, from coordinate 25,744 downwards.
AATCTGCCGTGCCGCCACCGACAGCGTGGCCAGATCGGTCTGGCCGCTCTGGTAGATCTCGGTCAACGTCCGCCGGGCGCGTTCCACCCGCGAGGCGCTGATGTGTTCCCATTCGGCGATCTTCTCTTCACCGCTTTCGTCCGGTTCGCCGACGGCGAGGACGTCGAAACACAACGATCGCAGGGAGGCGTAAATGTCGTCACGAATGGCCAAGCGCGCCAACGCATGCCAACGATCACCACGCGGCAGCGCGGACACCGCAGTCAGCAGACCGTCGGTGCCCAGGCGGTCCATCAGCGCGAAATAGGTGTCGGCGACCTCGGCCGGGTCGTGGTCTTCGATGTCGGCGATATCGATGATGTCGAGCAGGCTGAACCGGTACAAGCCGGCGGCCACCATGTAGGCCAGGTCTTCGGATGCGCCCTGCGCGACGAAATCCCCGGCTTCCTTCTCCACGATCGCCTTGTCGTCACCGCGTAGCCACTCCGACATGCGTGGCGTCAGCGTCGCCACCTTCTTGGCGAATCGATTGATTTCGGCGCCGACCGCCAACGGCTGCGGACGGTAGTTCAGCAACCAGCGTGCGGCGCGGTCGATCAGCCGACGGGTGTCCAATGTCATCCGGTCGGACAACGCGATCGGGATATCGGCCGCGCGGATACTGTGCCACAGTTGCCCGATCCCGAAGATGGTGTCTGTAGCCGCATACGTGCGCACCGCATCCACCGGACTGACACCGACATCATCGGCGATCCGGTAGTCGTAGCTGATGCCGGCGGTGTCCACCAGATCGTTGACCAGCATCGTGGTCACGATCTCCCGCCGCAGCTGGTGGGAGCGGATCGCGGGACCGAAGCGGTCGCGCAGCGCCGACGGGAAGTACCGCGGCAATCGGCTGGCGAACACTTCTTGATCCGGCAGATCGCTATTCAACAACTCGTCTTTGAGCGTCAGCTTGACGTGCGCCATCAACGTCGCGAGCTCCGGCGACGTGAGCCCGAGACCGACCTCGAGTCGCCGCGCTATCTCCTTGTCCGAGGGCAGCGCCTCGAGTTCGCGGTTCAGCCCCCGCTCGCTCGCCAGGTATCTGATCTGGTCGGCATGCACGGGCAGCAGGCTGGGAGCATTGGCGCGGCTGGTGCCCATCAGGTCGTTCTGGTCGGCGTTGTCAGCGAGCACCAATTCGGCGACCTCGTCGGTCATCGACTCGAGCAGCTGGGTACGTTCACCCGGGTCGACCTTGCCCGCGGTGATCAGGGCATCGATCAGAATCTTGATGTTGACCTCGTGGTCGGAGCAGTCCACGCCTGCCGAATTGTCCATCGCATCGGTGTTGATCCGACCGCCGCACAGGTCGAACTCGACCCGGCCACGCGCCGTGACACCGAGATTGCCGCCCTCGCCAACAACCTTGGCGCGCACCTGGTTTGCATTGACCCGCACCGGGTCGTTGGCGCGGTCACCCACGTCGGCATCGGATTCCGCTTCGGCCTTGATGTAGGTTCCGATACCGCCGTTGAACAGCAGATCCACCGGCGCCCGCAGAATCGCGCGGATCAGATTGGGTGGCGCCATCTCGGTGACGTCGTCCTGGATTCCCAGCGCTGCGCGAACCTGGTCGCTGACCGGAATCACTTTGTGTTCGCGGCTGTACACCCCGCCACCCTCGCTGATCAGTGACTGGTCGTAGTCGTCCCAGCTGGAGCGGGGCAGGTCGAACATCCGCCGACGTTCCTCCCAGGAGGTAGCCGGGTCGGGATCTGGGTCGAGGAAGATGTGGCGGTGGTCGAAAGCGGCCAACAGTCGAATGTGTGTGGACAGCAACATGCCGTTGCCGAACACGTCACCACTCATGTCGCCGACGCCGATCACGGTGAAGTCTTCGGTTTGGGTGTCGACGCCCATCTCCCGGAAGTGCCGTTTGACCGCTTCCCACGTGCCCTTGGCGGTGATGCCCATCGCTTTGTGGTCATAGCCGACCGATCCGCCAGACGCGAAGGCGTCGCCGAGCCAGAAACCGTAGGCCTTGGCAACGTCGTTGGCGATGTCGGAAAAGGTGGCGGTGCCCTTGTCCGCGGCCACCACCAAGTAGGCGTCGTCGTCGTCGCGCCGCACCACCTCCGCGGGCGTGCTGACCTTGCCGGTGGTGTGATCGACGTTGTCGGTGATGTCGAGCAATCCAGATATGAACAGCTTGTAGCAGGCGATGCCTTCGTTTCGGGTGGCCTCGCGGTCGGCACCAGGGTCGCCGGTAGGCAGCGGCGGCCGTTTGACGACGAAGCCGCCTTTGGCGCCGACCGGCACGATGACGGCGTTCTTGACGGCCTGCGCTTTGACCAGACCGAGGATCTCGGTGCGGAAATCATCCCGACGGTCCGACCAACGCAGGCCGCCGCGCGCCACATAGCCGAATCTCAGATGTACGCCTTCGACGCGGGGCGAGTACACAAAGATCTCGAACTTGGGCCGCGGCAGCGGAAGCTCTTCAACCAGCTGCGCATCCAATTTCAGCGACAGTACATTTTGACTGCGGGCCGAACCATCGTGTGTCACAAAGTAATTGGTGCGCAGGGTGGCTTGGATGAGCGAGGCGAACGCCCGCAGGACGCGGTCGGTGTCCAAACTCACCAATGCGTCGATATCCGCGGCTACCGCCGCGGCGGCGGCTTGCGCATCACGGCTCTTCGACGAGCCAGACGGGGCCGGATCGAACAACGCCTCGAACAGCCTGACCAACGACTTTGCGGTAGCTGGGTTTTCGTTCACCACCGCTTCGATGTGGGACTGACTGTACGGAAAACCAATTTGTCGTAGATATTTCGCGTAGCTGCGTATTAGCACGACCTGCTGCCAGGTCAGGTCGGCCCGCATCACCAACTCGTTGAACCGGTCGGTCTCGACGCGGCCTTCCCAGATCGCGGTAACCGCATCGGCGAAACGCTTGGCCGTCGCCGCGCGCTCAGGACCGGTCGGCACCAGCGGGATCGTCGGTTGCGGCGTGATTTTGAATTGATACATCCATACCGGCAGTCCGTCGGGCCGGGTGACGGTGAATGGTCGCTCCTCCAGCACCACCACACCCATGGATTGCAGCATCGGCAACAATTGACTCAATGAGGCCGTTCTCCCGCCCAGATACCAGGTCAGCCGGGCGGTGTCGTCATAGTTGTGATCGGAAAGCACCAGCTTGACCGAATTGTCAGTCAGCTCTTCGAGGATGACGATGTCGTTGATCGCGTCGGTCGGGGTGACGGCCTGTTTGTACGCCTCGGAGAACGCCCCGGCGTAGTGCTCAGCCTCGATGGGCCCGACGGCGCCGCCCGCCGCCTCGGTGATCAACCGGTCGGACCAGGTGCGCGCCGCCTCGGTCAGCAAAGCTTGGATGCGGACTCGGTTGGCCTCAGAGGTGTCGATGTGCGTGGCGCCGTCGGGACGCAGCCGGACCATGAAATGCAGAAGTGCCCAGGGCGATTCAGTAACGCGGGCGGTGAATTCGAGGCTGGTGCCGCCAAACTCGCGGACCAGGATGTCCTCGATCTGCAAGCGTACGGCCGTGGTGTAGCGGTCGCGGGGCAGATAAACCAAGCACGAGACAAAATACTCGAGTCGATCAGCGCGTAGGAACAGCAGTGCTCGACGCCCCGATCCGAGATCCACCACTGCTTTGGCCATAGCCAACATCTGTTCGGCGCTGAGCGCGAAAAGCTCTGAGCGCGGCATGGTTTGGATGACGTCAAGCAACAGCTGCCCCGGATGGCCGGAATCGAGATCGGCTAGTCCGAGTACCTCGCGGACCCTACCCGAAATGATCGGGATCTCGAGAACGTCGGCGTTCATGGCGGCGACCGTGAAGAGCCCGATGAGGCGATGCTCGAAGACGCCGTCGTCGGTGTTTTCCCGGACCGCCAGGACGTATGGGTAAGCGCCGAAACGTAGGTAGCTGGCAACGTCTGTCTGCGCCAACGCCAACAGTTCGGTGTCGTCAGTCAGACGTGGGCGAGAACCCTTGCGTCGGCGCAACACGCCAAGACTGGCGGTGGCCGACTCACCCGACACACAACCGTCGTGCACCGGGCAGCGTTGATAGCCCAACAGCGTGAAATGCCCGTCGGCCAGCCAGCGCAACAGCGTGGCTACATCGCCGCTATCAGGCGCGGAGTAGCAACCGTCCGCGTTGGTCTGCACGTCGTTGGCCAGGTCGTTGAGGGTGGTGATCATCGCCGCCGAGTCCGCAGCCACCCGACGCACATCGGCGAGAACACCCGGCAACAGACGTTCGGCCTCCTGCAGGCTTTTGCTGTCGACCGAGGGCGAAAGCTCTATGTGGATCCAGGTCTCCTCGATGCCGCCGCCCGCCGAGCTCCCCGCGGTCGTCGGCTCGATGCTCAGCAGATCTCCATCTGCGTTGCGGCGGACCTCGAACACCGGGTTCATGATTGCCACGTACGGCACACCAACCCGATGCAGCAGCACCGTGACCGAATCCATCAGCATCGCGCCGTTATCGATGACCACCTGCAGCGCGGGGCCGAAACCGGCCGGATCGTCGGCGAGGTAAACCGCGACTCGGCTCTCCCGGTCCGCCCGGTGACTGCCAAGCCGGTAGTGCGCGGCGAGCATCGCGGGCGTCACCACTGCGGCGCTGGAGGGGTCGCCGGTGGGCAAGCCCCCGGCCAACGCTTGGTCGGCTGCGGACTCGTCGTCGTGCGGGCCCTGGTAGCTGTCGGCGTATGCCTTGGAGATCCACTCGGGAATGTCCTCAGGCTTGGCGAACTTTGTCCAGTCCGCAGCACCCTTGAAGCCGATGGATCCGCGATGATCCGTCATGCCGACTGCTCCTGCCTCAGCACGCATACCAGCGCTGGTACCGGAGACACTAGTCGCGAGTGAGCCTGCGGTGAGTCACCCTGTGCGGACGCGCCGCTTCGACGCCGAGCCGTTCGACCTTGTTCTCCTCGTATGCACCGAAGTTGCCCTCGAACCAGAACCACTTGGCCTCGTTGTCCTCGTCTCCCTCCCACGCCAGGATGTGAGTGCAGGTCCGGTCCAGGAACCAACGGTCGTGGGAGATCACCACCGCGCAGCCGGGGAATTTCTCCAGCGCGTTCTCCAATGAGCCCAACGTCTCGACGTCGAGGTCGTTGGTCGGCTCGTCCAGCAGGATCAGGTTCCCGCCCTCCTTGAGGGTGAGCGCCAGATTGAGCCTGTTGCGTTCACCACCGGACAACACGCCGGCCGGCTTCTGCTGGTCGGGACCCTTGAAACCAAACGCTGAGACATAGGCCCGCGACGGAATCTCGTTCTGCCCGACCTGGATGTAGTCCAGCCCGTCGGAGACGACTTCCCACACGTTCTTCTTTGGGTCGATACCGGCTCGAGACTGGTCGACGTAGCTCAACTTGACGGTCTCGCCGACCTTGACGATGCCGCTGTCCGGCTGTTCGAGGCCGACGATGGTCTTGAACAGCGTCGTCTTGCCGACACCGTTAGGGCCGATGACGCCGACAATGCCGTTGCGGGGCAACGTGAACGACAGGTCTTTGATCAGCGTGCGTCCTTCGAAGCCCTTGTCGAGGTGCTCGACCTCGACCACCAGGTTGCCCAGGCGCGGGCCAACTGGGATCTGGATCTCCTCGAAGTCGAGCTTGCGGGTCTTCTCCGCCTCGGCCGCCATCTCCTCGTAGCGCTGCAGGCGGGCCTTGCCCTTGGCCTGGCGGGCCTTGGCGCCGGACCGCACCCACGCCAGCTCGTCCTGCAACCGCTTCTGCAGCTTGACGTCCTTGCGGCCCTGCACCGAGATCCGCTCGGCCTTCTTCTCCAGGTAGGTGGAGTAGTTGCCCTCGTAGGGGTAGGCCCGGCCGCGGTCGAGTTCCAAGATCCATTGCGCCACGTTGTCCAGGAAATATCGGTCGTGGGTCACCGCCAGGACCGCTCCCTCGTAAGCGGCCAGGTGCTGTTCGAGCCACTGCACACTCTCGGCGTCCAGGTGGTTAGTCGGCTCGTCGAGAAGCAACAGGTCCGGCTTGGACAGCAGCAGCTTGCACAGCGCCACGCGGCGGCGCTCACCGCCGGAAAGATGTGTCACCGGCTCGTCGGGCGGCGGGCAGCGCAGCGCATCCATCGCCTGCTCGAGCTGCGAGTCGAGGTCCCACGCGTTGGCATGGTCGAGATCCTCTTGCAGCCGACCCATCTCTTCCATCAGCTCGTCGGAATAGTCGGTGGCCATCAGTTCGGCGACTTCGTTGAACCGGTCCAGCTTGACTTTGATGTCGCCAAGCCCTTCTTCGACGTTGCCGCGAACGGTCTTCTCCTCGTTCAGCGGCGGCTCCTGAAGCAGGATGCCGACGGTGGCACCGGTGGCCAGGAAGGCTTCACCGTTGTTCGGCTTGTCCAGCCCTGCCATGATCCGCAAGACGCTCGACTTACCTGCCCCGTTGGGGCCGACGACACCGATCTTGGCGCCTGGATAGAAGCTCAACGTGACGTCGTCAAGGATCACCTTGTCGCCGTGCGCCTTGCGGACCTTCTTCATCGTGTAGATGAACTCAGCCATGCAGCAGTGTTACCTCTCTGGTTTTCGTTGCTCGCCGACCATCCTAGGCAGACGGTCCGGTTCCTTCTCGCGCCGCTACACGGCGCGCATCGTCACCAGACGGGCAGACGGTCCGACGGTCCAGAGGCGTTCAGGCCGACAGCGGCAACCCCGTCTCGGTCACCGGCGCGGCGTCATCTCCGGCCTCGGTGTCGGCGGCGTCACCGTCGACCGCTTGTGCGCTCGCGGCATCCGTCCCCACAGAGACAGTCTTCTCGATTCGGGCGTGACAGCGCGACAGGTCGGGGCCGACCGAGGTGGCGCGCATCTCTAACGTCGAACGACGAATGCCGTCACGATCCTCGTATTCGCTGGTGTGGATGTGGCCGACGACGATCACCGGCGAGCCCTTGCCCAGCGATGCGCCCACACCGGAGACCAGCCGGCCCCAGCAGTTGACGGTGACGAACAGCGAATTTCCGGCCTCCCAAGTACCGTCGACGCCGCGTCGTCGTGAATTGCTGGCTACCCGGAACTTCAACACTTCCTGTGCACCCGCCTGTCGGCGTTTCGGGTCATTCACGATGTTCCCGACCACGGTTACCTGTGTTTCGAACATTGCTTTTCCTTTCTGAAGGTGGCGGCGCTTTGCCGAGCGACCCGGGCAATCCCGGTGACGCCACACCGCCGGTGCTGGCTCCAGTCAGCGCATCCGGACCGACAACCTCGGATGGACCGAGTCGACGTGTAACGGCCCCGGTGGATAGAACCGCGACTGTGGATAGACAACGAACGAGTAAGCGTCCTCGCCACCGGAGCGCTGCCGGTATCGCATGCGATATCGCTTTGCAGCAGCACGTCATGGTCTGACATTGGTGCTGGTGTGGCTGTTGCTAATCCAGTGGCCTGCGAGGCCGGTCGCGCAGCTAGTGCCGCGATGCGTCGCGGCGGGCCAACTCGGCCAGCATCGCGTTGTAAGCCGCCAGCTCGGCGTCGTCGTCGCGTTCTGCCGCGCGATCCAGTCGCCTGGCGGTCCGCTGGTCGCTGCGCGACCATTGCACAAGCAACGCGATCATCACCACGACCAGCGGTATTTCCCCTGCCGCCCAAGCGATTCCACCGCCGAGCCGCTGATCGCCCAGCAGGTCGGTATGCCAGCTCAGGTGCAGCGACCGGTAGAAGCTCTCGCCGAGCACGTTCCCCATGCCCATCAGCAATACCCCGAAGAATGCGTGCAGCGGCAACGACGCGAAGACCACGCCCACCTTGGCCAGCGGCGGGATCGGCCGCGGCGTCGGGTCGACACCGATCACCACCCAATAGAACAGGTAGCCGCTCAACAGAAAGTGCACATTCATCGCGACATGCCCGATGTGGCTGCCAACCGCGGCGTCGAAAAGACCGCCCAGATACAGCCCGTAGAACCCAGTAATGAACAACACCGTGGCGACCACTGGATTGGTGAGGAACCGCGACAGCCTACTGTGCAGGGCGGCCAGCAACCATTCTCGCATCCCTGGCGGATCGTTGCGGCCGGCTGTCGGCAGCGCCCGCAACGCCAGGCTGACCGGGCCACCCAACACCAGCAGGATGGGGACCAGCATCGACAGCATCATGTGATCGGCCATGTGCATGCTGAACATCGCCGGCATGTAGCGGCCCAAACCCGACGACGTGACGAAGAGCAACGTCAGGCAGCCCAGCAGCCAGGCCACGATCCGGCCCGGTGGCCAGTCGTCGCCGCGGCGCCGTAGCCGCCGCACTCCGGACAGGTACAACCCGGCGAACACGATGGCGGCCGTGCCGAAGATCAGGTCAAAGCGCCAGTCCACGAACACCCGCAGCGGGGTGGGCGGTCCGGCGAAGTCGTAGCCGATTTTCACGTCGGGAATCGAGGGGATGCCGATCGGCAGGGTCGGTGGCGGTGTGCGGCCCAGGCCGACGGCGATACCGAACGTGACACCGAAGATCAGCGCCTCAATCAGCGTCAGCCTGATCAGCGCGGCACGCGAACTCCGATCTGTTTGCAGCGCAGCCACTCCGCTGCGCCGCTGACGCCATCCGGCGACACCGAGCAAGCACAGCGCGACGAATTTGGCGAGCACCAGCCGCCCGTAATCGGTAGTGAGCAGGTCCGATGGCAGAACCCGCACCAGCGCGTTGACGATTCCGCTGACCGCCATCGCCACAAAGCACCACAAGGCGATGCTGGAGAATCGCCGCGCGGCCAGATCGGCGTGCTGCCCGCCGCGGATGACGTGGGTCAGCAGCGCCAGCAGGCCACCGGCCCACAGGCTGCCGGCCACCAGATGGATCAGCAGGCTGTTGGTGGCCAGATCGTGGGCGCCGCCCGCCGACGAGTGGCCCGTCAGCCCGAGCGGTATCAGGGTCGCCAACGAGGCGACCAGCAGCAGCGGCGTCCATGACCAGCGCAGCACGGGAAGACTCGCCAACGTCACCGCTGCAGCCAGCAACGCGGTCCACCGCCATGCCGCCGCGATGTTGATCAGGCTTGCCAACGACCAGAGCGACGCCGGGTTGAGGTGGGCGGTGAGCGGTTGACCGGAGACGTCGGAGATCGTCAGCGGAACCAGCAGCGCGGCGCATACCGCCCATGCCCCGGAAGCCACCGTGCCGATTCGGACCGCACGGTAGCCGTCGACGTCGAGGACGCCGCTATTCTGCGGCGGAACCAAGAATGCGGCCAGAAGAAACGCTCCCACGGCCACCACGGCCGCGACCTCACCAGCCGCACGGACGAACGGCAAGCCCAGCGTGGTCACCGGACCGGGGTCGGGTAACCCGGTCGCGGTCAGCGCCGCAGCCACCGACAGGGCGCCGATCCCTGCCGCGGTGCAGCCGGCCAGCACCGCCACGCCGGCGAGCAGCGGCCATACCGCCGCGCCGCGCCTAACGGCCGGAGCACTCGTCATGCGTCAAGAGTATTGGCACGGGTCTGCCAGCTATTGATCGTCCCGCTGTCGGCCGCGCGCCTTCACCTCGCGGGCCACGAACTGGTTGCGCGCGATCCGCGCGACGTGGTCGAAATCGTGCAAAATGGCCTGCAGCTCGCGGCGAAACGCGATCCGCCGCTCCACCAGGTCCGGTGCCGGCTTCAACAGGCCCTGGTCGGCGACGACCTGGCGTGCGGTCGCGAACAGGAGCGTGGATACCGGCTCGCTGCTGCTGACCCGACCCTGCGCGACGTACTGGCGGCCGACGCCGAGCGACAACTTGGTAAGTTCCTTCTCGCCGATATCGGTCGGCGCGTCGCGCAGCACGTCAGCCACGATCTCGTAGGCCTCGAAGAACACCCGCAGCATCGATTCCGACATCAACGGTCGCTTCGCGTACAGCATTGCGTCGATCTCGGCGCCGCCCCCGGCGATATGCGCTTCCCAATCCTCATGCCATGCCATCTCTTCGGCGATGTTTTGCCGGAAAGCCGCCGAATCGGCGAAGTAGAAGTCAAATTTGAGGAGATCTCGCAGCCGCATTGCTTGATTCCAGAAGGCTTCCAGCCGATTACCGTCGGCATGACCGGCATGGGCCAGCGCCAGTTCGACGATGGAGGTCTCCAGGAATGCGTGTATCACCGAGTTGCGGTAGAACGCCGCGGTGTGCTCGTTCTCGCGGGCGATGCGCCACACGGGTTCTCGACCGCTGTCGATGCGGGTGACCGGATGGCCGTTGGACAGCTCGTCCACGGCGGCGCGGACGCCTTCGAGCGTGCGCAGCCGCAGCGCGCTGGTGGACACCGGGGTGCGCTTGCGTTCGAGATAGTCCAGTGAGTCCTGCAGGGTGTGGTGCAGCTGCCCGAGCGTCAACGCCACCCCGTGGGTGGTCAGCAGCAGCGCCGAAACCAGACCAGTGGCATTCACCGGGGTCGCTTGCAGAATCCGCCATGCGACTTCGAACGACATTTTCTGCAGGGCAAGCCGTTTGGCGGCTTGGTCGTCAGCAATCGGCCCGTGCGCCGGGCCGAGGTGCTCCCGCATCGAGACGGCTTCGGGGAAACGAACATAGATCTTGCCGTAGTTGCGTTCGCCCTGAGCCTTGATGAAGCTGTACAGCCAGCTGAAGCCCTCCGGGCGCTTTTCGCCGCCGCGAGCATAGGCGGCATACTCGGCGGTCTCGTGCAACTGGTCGAAACTGATCGAAACTCCTTGCAGCAGAATGTCGTCGCTGCGGCCGTCGAGATAGGCGTCGGCCACATAACTCATCAGTCCGAGCTTGGGTGGCAACATCTTTCCGGTGCGGGAGCGGGTGCCCTCGATCGACCAGCTCAGATTGAAGCGCTTCTCCACCACGTAGCCCACGTACTCCTTGAGCACGTACTTATACACCGGGTCGTCGCCGATATTGCGCCGGATGAAGATGGTCCCTGCGCGACGCATCAGCGGTCCCATCACCCCGAATGCCAGGTTGATACCCGCGAAGACGTGCACCGGCGGCAGCCGGTTCTCCTGCATCGCCACCGGCATCACCGCGCCGTCGATGTAGGACCGATGCGAGAACAACAACACCGCGGGATGAGCCTCCAGCGCGGTGCGCAGCGCCGCCACCTGGTACTCGTCGTAGTCGATTTCCCGGTCGAATCCCCGGCTGAGCATCCTGCCTAAGACCGAGACGAGGTCGACCGAAACTCGGCTCCACCCGGTGGCGAGTTCGTCGAGCATCTCTCCGGCTTGCTCGACGGTGGCACCCGGAATCTTTTCCAAACCGGCGCGAAATCGTGCGGACGCCAAGATTTCCGGGCGCACCAGTCGCGGAGACTTGTACTGCGGTCCGAGGATTCGGTATTCGGCGCGTTCCATCGCCAGCAGCGCTCGGCGGGTGACGAAATGCGCAAAGTCACGGGGGTTATCGCCAACCGTGATGTCTCGCCATTGCTGACGGAGTTCGGATACCTTGGCCGACTCGCCGGCCACCACCCGGGCGCGTGAGGGATCCGCGCGCAGGATGTGACGCTGCTGACGCTCAGTGGGGTGGTAGGGATTTCGTCCCGGAAGCAGCGCAGCCACCCGGCTCAATGCCGACGCGTCCGCACGCGGCATCCAGAAGACCCGTACCGGAACGATCGACCGGTCTTCGTCCGACTCGAGCTGTTCGACCAGCTTTGCGAGCGCCGCGGGTGGCGAGTTGCGTGGCGGCAACGGCAGCACCTCGAGCCTGGTCTCCGGGTGCTGGGCACGTTGCTGGTCCAACCACGCCGCGAGCAGCTCCGATTCCACCGGCGAGGACGCCGACGCCAACACCAGGGTGTCGTCGGTCGTGGTGAAGGTGTCGGTATCGGCGGCCGATCTGGTCACGATCGTCCTCTCGGCCGAGGTGCAGGCGGTTGAGCCTTGGTGACCTTGCCCGCCGGGGTTTTAGGCTGGGCCTTTTTCACGGCTTTCACGGCTTTCACGGCTTTCGCCGGCGCGGCCTTGGCCGGCTTGCTTGCGGCCTTGCGCGGCGTCTTTGTCGGTGCCGCCTTTTTTGGTTGGCTGTACAGGCTGGCTTCGGGCAGCTCGTCGACCGGCCAGTCGGCCAACGTGTCCACATACAGCTGGCGGACCTCTGCGATCCGGTCCGCCAGCGTGTCAAGTGTCCAATCCTTGACCGAGATCGGCGGGAACACAGCGACATCCACCGTGCCCGGATTCATCGTCATCGAGTCGCGCGCGGCGACGCTCTCGGCGTTGCGGATGATGATCGGCACGATCGGGATGCCGACCGCCATCGCCATCCGGAAGGGCCCCTTCTTGAACGGCCCGACGCTGGTGGTGTCCAGCCGGGTGCCTTCCGGGGCAATCACAATCGACAACCCTCTTCTCGCGCGGTCTTCGACCTCGTGCAGCGACTCCACCGCCGCCGTCGCATCGTCGCGGTCAATGAAGACACCGTCTAGCAGCTTCCCAAGCGTGCCCATGATCGGGTCGTTGGCCAATTCCTTCTTGCCCACGCCAATCCAGTTGTCGCGGACCAGCGCACCGCTGATCACCGGATCGGCCTGGTTGCGGTGGTTGAAGATGAACACCGCCGGGCGTTCGGCGGTCAGATTCTCGCCACCGATGACATTGAGATGCACACCGCTGGCTGTCAGTAATAGCTGTGAGAAGGTCGAGGTGAAGAAGTTCACCCCACGGCGGCGACTGCGGGTCAGCAGTCCGATACCTACTGCGCCGGCGGCCACCGGGACGAGCGAGCCGAAGCCGGCCAGGGTCCGCAGCTGCGAGCCGATACCGCCGCCACTGCGGCTGGTGAACCGCAGGATTGGCCAGCCGCGCCGACGAGCAACCGCGGCCATCTTGCCTTCGGGATTGGTCGGCCGGGGATTGCCGACCAGATACATCAGCGCGACATCTTCGTCGCCGTCGGCGTAGAAGTAGCTGTCCTTGAGGTCGATGCCGTTCTCAGCGGCGAACTTCTGGACCGCCGAGGCCTTGCCCGGTCCCCAGAGGATCGGCTTCAGCACATCTCCGGTGAGCAGCCCCTCCGCATTGGTCTCGAACTTGTTGGTGAGCGTGTTGATGATGCCCAGGAAGCGGGCCACCGGTCCGACCTGAATGGTCAACGCCGACGAGCTCAGCACCACGGTGTGGCCGCGAGCCATGTGGGCGCGGACCAGTTCACGCATCTCCGGGTAGATCCGCGACTCGATCTTTTGGTTGAACAAGCGCTCGCCGATCTCTTCCAGATCGCTCAACGGACGCCCGCGTAGCGCACCCGAGGCCTTGGTGATCAGCTCTTCGAACTCGATGCGCCCAAGCTGGTGATTGAGACCCGCAGTGACCATGCTGATCAGCTCGCCGACGCCCATGTCCCGTCGGCGCAGCCGCTCCTGCGTGAGGATGACCGCGGTGAAGCCGGCCACCAAGGTGCCGTCTAGGTCGAAGAACGCGCCGATCTTGGGGCCGGGCGGGCTGGCCATGATTTCGGCGACCGACCCCGGCAACCGGAGATCACGCGGCGATTTACGCGACTTCTGCTCGTCGGCGGTCATCGGCGCCGCTCCTCCTCATCGCTTCGTCCCCCTCGCCGCTGCGCGCCTGGCGGTGCCGCCACTGCATCGTCGCCGGTGCGGGCGCTCATGATCCAGACACCGATCGATCAGGCCCGTCCGACGGCTCGACGGCGAAGGACGCGGGCACCGCATGGATGGCGGGATCACCGGCCAGCGCGAGGATCTCGTCGAAACCCTCGAGCAGGCAACGGGCCCAGAGCGCCTCGTCACGCACCGCGGCGCGGTCGTAGCGCGTGGTGATGGTGCAATAGCCGCCCCTGGAGATCAGCACGACCATCATCGCCACACCAGGCAACGGGCCAATACCGTACTGGCGCAGAATCTTTGCGCCGACGAGGTAAGTGTCGCCGGGGTAGACCGGAATGTTGCTGGCCTGCACGTCCGAGCCGACCACCGAACCGGTCACCGACTCCAACAACGGCGTGGGCAAGACGCTCAACACCGGCGCGATGGAACCGATGATGTCCATCGCGGGTTCGTCGCGGCGCTGGGTCATCTGCGCGCGGATCTTCCGCATGCGGGCCATCGGATCGGCAGTACCTACCGGGGCCGCCAGATTGATGCCGGTGAACCGGTTGCCGCCGGCCGGATCGGATTCGGCACGCAGGTTGACCGGCACCGCCATCGGCAAGGTGGCGACCGGCACGCCGAGTGCCTCGTGGTAGCGCCCCAGCGCCCCGCATAAACCGGCCAGGTACGCGTCGTTGATTGAGCCTCCGCCCGCTTTTGCCGCCTTGTGCAAGTCGGCCAGCGGGATGTCGAGCGCTTCGCTGCGGGTGGCCAGGCTGCGGCGACGAAGCAGCGGCGACGGTTCGGCGGCCCGGCTCACCACCCGCACCCCCGAGCGCGCGTAGCCGACCGCACCCGCCACCGCGGCTCCCGGGTTGAGCACCGCCCGCCCGACCATCGACACAGCCCCCGATAGCGCACCCAACACCCCACCGACGACATTGGCGGGTAGCTGGTTGAACCCTTCGCGCATCAAGTCGTTGGCCGAGAGATCTTGCGGAATGGGTTGCGCGGGCGTCGGCTGGGGCGGTGGATCCCGCTCGATGTCGTAGATCTGGGCGAACATCTCCACACTGCCGACACCGTCGGTGACGGCGTGGGACAGGTGCAGCAGCGTCGCCGCCTTCCCGTCGGCAAGACCCTCGATCAGGGTGGCCGTCCACAACGGTCGGGCAATGTCCAACGGCGACTGCAGCATCACCTCGGCCAGATCGAACACCTGGCGCAGCGAGCCCGGTTCTGCGACGCGCATCCTTCGCACGTGGAAGTCCAGGTTGAAATCCGGATCGACCACCCAGCGTGGCGCCGCCGTCGGCAAGGTCGGCACGACCACCTTCTGCCGCAGCCGCAACACTCGTCGGGACGCATTCTCGAACCTGGTCCGGAACCGATCCCAATCTGGCGTGGTGTCGAGGATTTCCAGAGCCATGATGCCCGAGCGGGTACGCGGGTTGGCCTCCCCGCGATGCAAGAGGTAATCGACCGGCCCCAGCGCCGCGGGCATTCCGGCCGCGTCGACCGTCTCAGCCACCGGCACTCCTCCGTCCTGTCAGCGCTGCTCGACGCGCCAATACGCTTTGCCAAGGCCCAGCGTTGCGCCGCGGGCCACTCCAACGCTAGCCCGGTTGGCGCGGCGGCGGTAGCCGATTGTGCGGATCAGGGCACGAGTTTAAATGCGTTTCAGATAGCCCGCGAAATGGCCTGGCCGACTGTCAAATTGAGGAATACGTATACGTTGCCCGCCGAGCAATTCAACTGGCAGGCGTGGCGCGTCTGCGCGAAACCGTCGACCGCGACCGCAGATATCGTCCGTAAACGACACCGAGAAAGTCGGCGACGGCGTCCGCGGCCAGTTGGGACCGAACCGTGGCGAATATGTCAAACGCGTGGTGGGCGTTGGGAAGCTCGGCGTAGCACACGGTCGGGGCGCCCGCATCGCGGAGTGCGGCGCAAAAGGCCTGCGCCTGCATACTGGGAATCACCGAATCGTTCTCGCCGTGCAGCACAAAGAACGGTGGCGCCGCGCGATGCACGTGCGAAATCGGCGATGCCGATTCAAAAAGCTCAGGCTGGTCAGCGTGGCGCGCTTGCATAACGAAACGCTCCAGAAACGGCAGCATCATTTCGTGCATCTTTTTGACGTCAGTCAGGTCGTAGACGCCGTAATAGGGCGCCGCCGCTTGAACGGTTGTGTCAGCCTCCTCGAAACCGGGCTGCAGTCGCTCGTCGTTAGCGGTGAGCGCGGCCAGGGCGGCCAGGTGCCCGCCCGCCGAGCCACCCGTGACGGCGATGAAGTCGGGGTCACCGCCGTAGTCGGCGATGTTCTCGCGGACCCACGCCAGCGCGCGTTTGACGTCGATGATGTGCGCCGGCCACGCCTTGCCCGGGCTCTTGCTGTAATCGATGGACACGCAGATCCAGCCGTGTTCGACCAGTCGGCCCATCAGCGGATATGCCTGAGGCCGTTTACCGTTGACGACCCACGCGCCGCCCGGTATCTGCACCACCACCGGCGCCCGGTCGCCGGCCTTGGTGGCCGGATGGCGCCAGATGTCCAGCAGGTTGTCGCGACCGTCTGGCCCGTAGGCGATATCCGACGTCTGTGCCGCGTACCGACGGCGGTGGCCGGCTGCCTGCAACAATCCCCCGCGGGGGGTGCACGCGGGGAAATCGCTGATCGGATGGCGGGCCTTTTCCCCGTATCGCGGCCCCAACGACTCCTGCAGCGCGGCGGTGAGGATGTGGTCTGCCCGCTGTGCTGCCCAGTTCGTCGCAATACGGCCGACCGACAGCGGCGTCACCCCGGACAAGGCATGCCCGGTGAGCACGTGCGGGGGAAATTCAGCCGATAGCCACTCCGCCACAAAGCGCACTACCCACGGCGAGCCGCGGAGAAGCAGCGCACCAGTGCGGTATGCATCGACCGGGCCGGCCGCCAGCTGCAGTCCGTGTCGCAGCATCTCGGCGCTGGCCCGCGAGTATCGGCCCCCTATGGCTACCGTCATGCCCTGCCACTCCTCATCGTTGAGCACACGCCGCCGGCCTGCACGCGGCCCAGCCGTCGGTAGCGTACGTGTGTGGCGGGCCTCACACTAGCGAATCACTGTTCCTGCCAAGGACATTTCTGTCGGCGTTGCGTACCTCGGCTCCGCCTGCGGCACGTTGGATACACTGACCTGGGCTTAGTAGTCTCCGGCCCCCGTAGCTCAGCTGGACAGAGCACATGACTTCTAATCTTGTGGTCGCAGGTTCGAGTCCTGCCGGGGGCACGTCAACGCGCGTATTTTTGACGGCGATCAAGATCAGTCGGCGTTTAATCGGCGCGGGCGGCACGAGCAGTCGGTGAAGAAGTGCACCGACGTCACCGGCGGGCACTTCTTCCGAGTGTCGCAGGAGTCCTACGAGCTGGGGTGATGATCCCCATCTAGCGGCGACTGAAATAGTTTGCCGCCGAAGTCCTCGAGCTCACCCGCGTCCGGCCTGCAAACCTTTACACAAACCTGACGGCGAAGCGCTCCCGCATAACGAACAACACGCGGCAGGCTGGTCAATGTGTTCGACTCGGTGACTGCCGTGGTCGTAATGAGCGGCCTGCCTGATCTGCGGCTGGCCATGGACCCAGCACACCTGCCCCATTACAGTCACACAGCGGCCGTCGTGGGCACCGTGATCATCCTGTCCCTCATCGTGCTGATGGCCTGCGTCACGTTCGTCGGGTCGAAGCGGAGATAGCCGAAGAGCATTGCCACAGTTCGCAAATGCTATCCGCGGCTGAGTTCGACGGCTTTGACCACCAGCAGCAGCGCGCCGATAACCAGGTAGCTGCGCAGGGCGATCATGCCGAGCCGGGTCCCCGGCGACCAGGTGACCGGCTCCAGCAATGCCAGGGGTGGCATCCGCCAGGTGTTGCGGTCGACGGGGCGCGCCGGGAATTGGGGCGCCGGCGGTGCGGGTTGGCGGCGGCCCAACCACCGCAGCACCGGCACCGCAGCGACGCCGAGTATGACCATCGCCAGAGCCAAGTAGCCGGCGACCGCGACGACGTTGAGGTCGGGGAACAACGTGGTGGCCATCAGAATCCCCGAGAGCAGCAGCAGGGTGCCGACGATCAGCCCGGCGACCCAGTTGAGCCAGGGTCGATTGATCCAGGGCCCCAACACTTCCCGGTCGTTGCACAACAGCAGCAAAAATACGCTGGCGCTGGGCAACAGCAGGCCGGCAAGGGCCTGCACCGCGGTGGTCATCAAACCGAGCGGGGCTCCTGGAATCAGCACGACCGCCGCTGCCAACACCACCATTGCCGTGTAGGACAGGTAGAACTGTTTTGCGTCGGCGAAACCGCGGTGCAGCGAGTGTTTCAGGCCGAAGACATCGCCGAAGGCGTAGCTGGTGGCCAGGGTCACCGCGGCCGCGCCGATGATGGAGGCGTCCATCAGCACGATCGCGAACAACGAGCCCAGCAGACCGCGGTGTTGGCCGAGCAGGTGGGCGATGGCGCCGGCGTCGACGAATTTACCCGCGGTTTTGGTCGAGCGTGCCGCCCAATCGCCGGTCATCACCAGCGCTGCGGCGCCAACCACCACGACGAAGGCCCCCAGTACGGTGTCAACGCGTTCATAGCCCATGAACCGGGGCGTGATGCGTTTGTCGACGATGTTGGACTGCTGAAAAAACAACTGCCAGGGTGCCACAGTGGTGCCGACGATGGCGATGATCAGCAATACCGCATCTGAGCTCACGCCGCCCGAGATGCTGGGCAGCACAAACGACTTCGCCGCGTGGACCCACTGCGGGTGCGACATCAGCAGCATCGGGATCTGTGCCAGGGTGATGGCGATGAAGACGAACATGGCCCGCTCCCAGCGTCGGAAGCTGCCGCTTGCCATGATCGCCACCAGCGCCACCGCCGAGACCGGCACCACAATGTATTTCGAGATGCCAAAGTAGTCGGCGGCCAGGCTGATGCCGATGAACTCGGTGACGATCGTAAGGAAGTTGAGCAGGAACAGGTCGCCGACGGAAAACCAGCCCCAGCCTCGGCCGAAGCGTTCGTTGATCAGCCGGGCGTGTCCGACTCCGGTGACCGCGCCGAGCCGGACCACCATTTCCTGGTTGACGATGAGCACGGGGATAAGCAGCAGCAGCACCCACAGCAGGGAGTAGCCGTAGTTCTGGCCGGCCTGCGCGTAGGTGGCCACCCCGCCGGCGTCGTTGTCGCCGACCATCACGATGATCCCGGGACCGACGATGGCCAGCAGGGTCATCAGCCGGATCTTCAGCGTGCGGGGACGGTCGGTCTCGCCGATGCTGATGCGCCCGAACGCGCCCTCGATATCACCCACGTGCGCCGAGTCGAGCACCGCACTACGCGGAATCCGGGCCGCCGGCGCCCCAGGCTGGGTGATGTTGTCGCCCGCCGAACTCACGTCACCGCACCTCCTGGCACAGGCGCGTTGCGGTCATCGCCGGGCTGGGTGATTTCGCGGACGGGGCGGGGAGCGGGTTCGCGGCGGCGCCAGTCCTCCGGGATGGTCGCCTCCAGCACGTCGTCGACGGTGACCACCCCGAGCACGCGGTCCTGCTCGTCGACTACGGGGATGGAGTAGAGGTTGTAGTCGGCCATCAACAGTGCGATGTCGGTCAGATCGGCGTTGGCGCTGACCCGCACCGGGTCGGAATCCATAAGGTCCCCAACACTTTCGCCCGGCTCGGCCTGCAACAGGGCGATTACTGACACCACACCCGCCAGGCGTTTGTCCTCATCGAGAACATGGATCTTGATCAGCGCCTCGGGCTGTACGGCGCGGGCCGCGGCGATCAGCGCAAGCGCCTGGGCCGCGGTTGTGGCGGCGGCGCAGGACACGAAGTCGAGGTTCATCAGCCCGCCGGCGCTCTCGGGGTTGAACCCCATCAGGGTGATCACTTTGGTGCGCTGCGGGGCGGGCATCAGATCTAGCACGCGCCGCCGCCGCGACTGGCGCAGGTCGGCGATCGCATCGGCGGCATCGTCGGCGCGCATCCGGCCCAGCAGCGCGGCGACTTCGTCGTCGTGCATTGCATCGAGCAGTCGGCTGGCTTTTTCGGGGTCGAGTTCTTCGAATACGTCGGCTTCCAACTCCGGGTCGCTGTGAACCCGATCTAGGATTTCGCCGCTCTCGGCCTTATCGGCGTCCTCGATGAGGTCGGCGATCTCGGCGGGTTTGAATCCCCCGACCCGGCCCCAGCGACGGCGCAGGGCATCGGAGTGGGCGTGGCCGATTAGCGGTTCGAATGCTTTCCAATCGCGGGGCGCATGGACCCCGGAGGCCTTGATCAGCCCGAAAAACCTTGCTGGGCGACGGGTGTCCAGCCGCGCAAGCACCCACCCGGCGCCGGTATCTTCCAGCTCGACGTCATAGGCGCGCACCAGCTCCACGTTGGCGACATCGATCAACCGGTGCCCCAGCAGATCGGCGCGCAGCAATACCTCACCGTCGCGGCGTTCAAAGCCGCGAAGGTCAACCTTGTTCTTGGCCAACACAACCCGGTCCAGAGACAACTCGTGAATCGATTCGCTGCCGATGAACACCTGCCGCCCGCCGACCCCGGCCACAATCCCGGTCACCAGCGGATACTCATCGACGCCGCGCAGGCGCACGATCACGTCCTCCACCCGGCTCACAACCTCGCCAGAGCGGGCCAGCACCGGCGCGCGCAGCAGCTGTGAGAGATGGATTACCGGCTGCCCGCCGCCATGTTCAGCCACCGTCCCTGATGTGCTCACTTGCTTGCCCTCCTCAACAGTGCGCTTTCGACCCTCGCGAGCAGACTGCGCGAGAACCATGCCTCACGATGCCATGTGCGGGTATGGCGTTCATCGTTTGACCGGCTCGGCCGCAGAGCATATGCCGCGGCCGCCGCGAGCAGCTACGACCAATAGGTAAACGGCGGGCAGCCATTCGGAAGACAGCCGCCGTTGGCGTCAACGCAAGCGGCCAAAGCAGGAGGATATTGCCAGCGGCGCCGAGCTCAGGGGGAAGGTGATGCACCCGCCCCCATCGGCGGACTAACCGATCCCGCGCGCCAACTTAGAAGCCGCCAGGGCTCGGCGGGCCGCCGTGCAGCGAACCAAGGCCGCTCTGGATTCCCTGATTCACCTGGTCCTTAACCGCAGGCTTGCCATGCGGGACATCGACTGGCTGCATGCAGCTGCAGCCGAGCGTCCCGAACGAGCTGGGGTCAGCGCCGGCCGGTGTTGCTACCGCCATCGCAGCGCCGAGCGCGATCGCTGCACTGAAGACGACTTTCGTGATCAACAAGGTCCTTCCTTGAGAGTCAATACTCGACTGGGCGGGGTTCTACTGGCTATGCCCTGGACAGAAGGCGGCAATGCTGACTCCGACAAAAAACCCGGCGTGATAGCCGTCCAAATTAGTCAGTGTCATCACGTCGTTCGCGACATCACTCGCCTGCCTACCTTGATCAAGTTCATTGCAGACCTCATGACCGGCGACGATCGCAGCTTGCCCGGACGCGAAGGTGATGCCCCTGGAAGAGAGCGCGCCCAGGAAATTGCTGCGATCGACCGCGTCTGCATGCGCGGTCGGGGCTACTACTCCCACGACGCTAAATAGCGCGCCCGCCAGGACAAGGCCGGCCAATAGTGATCGCAGAGGGCTGGGCGAATGCACTTGGGGGGTGGCGACCGCGGCGGCCGCCTTAGTGAATAGGGAAGTCATTGCTGTCTCACCCCTTCCTCGTCCGCTCCCAGATGGGGAGCGTTGGAACCAACTGTTCAGGTCGCCCCTCATCATGCCGTCATTTCGTCATATTCGCAAGTATTAAAATGTTTGTGGAGGCGAATCCCATCCTCACCAGCACGTAAGAATGGATGCCGCCATGGCAAACCAAAAAATACGGCGACCCGAAACCGATTAACGCGGTCTCTCGTGCCGAACCGACCCGGCCGGCAGCCGCCACGTTCACACTCCCGAGGAACCCGACACGGCCGGGGTGAGGGTAATCAGATCAAGATCGGGATGAGGCCGGCGGCGAAGATCAGGTAGAGCAGTGCGGCCATGGCTAGCCGGGTGGGGGTGAGTTTGTTGGCGCGCATCGTCACGAGCAGGTAGGTGATGGCTGCCACGGTGATGGCGCCCGACCAGAGCAGGGCGTGGTCGAGTCGCCAGTCGGTGAACAGCAGGCCCAGGCCGCTGGGCACGGTGGCTTGGATCATCATCGCGCCGGAGATGTTGGCAAGGGCGAGTTGGGTTTTGCCTTGTCGGACCCAGATGATCGCGTTCATGGTTTCGGGTAGCTCGGTGGCGATCGGGGACAGCAGCAGGGCGGTGACCGCGCTGGACAATCCGAGCATGGGGCCGATGGCGTCGAGCTGGTGGACGAATATTTGCGAGGACACGAAGATGACGGCCAATGCGCCCAGCGTTTGCACCAGGACCACCGTGGTAGCCGGTCGCACGGCGCGGGGTTGCAGCTTGAGCGGCGCCAGGTCGTGTTCGTCGTGGTCGCCGCTGGTGCCGCCGCGGATTTCGCGCCAGAAGTAGACGCCGTAGGCGGCGAAGAACAGCAGACCCAGCCACGGCTTGATCGCAAACGCCACCAAGCCGAGAGCGACTTTGACCACGAACACCGCCATAAACCAGCGCTGGTCTTTGACCAGGCGCGCCGTATGGGCGCGATCAGCCAACGTGGCGTCGGGCGCGTTATCGCGCTCGCTGATGGGGCGCTGGACGAGGCTGGCCGCGCCCACTCCGACGAGGACCATCTCGCGGCTGCGGCGGCGGCGCCGCAGCAGCAGCGTGGCGCCGGTCACCCCGTAGGCGACGGTGGCCAGGACCAGCGGGCCGCCCATGGCCGCGCCGACACCGATGTTGCGGATCTCGGCGGTGGGGCCGGTGGTGACGGCGACCAGCGTGACCACCGACTCCGGTAGCGCGGTGCCGAAGGCAGCCAGGATGGTTCCCACTGCCATCGTGCCGATGTTGAGCCGCTGGCCAAGCCATTCCACGGCATTGACGAACCACTCGCAGGACAGATAAATCGCCACCGCACAGGCAATGAGCAACACGACATGCACCACGAGGGCCCCGCCTTCCTCGTCCTCACCCAGATGGGGCGCGTTGGAACTAACTGTTCGGATCGCTCCTCATCCTGCCGCCACTTCGTCATGTTCGCAAGTGTTAAAATGTTTGAAGAGGCGAATCCCGTCCTCACCCGCGCGTAAGAATGGATGCCGCCATGGCAAACCAAAAAGTACGGCGACCCGAAACCACCAGCGCGGTCCCGCGCGCCGAACCGACCCGGCCGCAACTAACCTCGGCAGCCGCCACCTTCGCACTTCTGAGCAACGCGACACGGCTGCACGTGCTATGGCTTGCCGCCCAAGATATCCACGACGTCACCACCCTGGCGGAACGCACCGGCGTCGGCGTTGCCACCATGAGCCAGCACCTGAGCAAGCTCCGCCTGGCTGGCCTAATCAGCGCACGCCAAGAAGGCCGCCGCCACATCTACGCCGTCGAGGACCCCCACGTGCTCAGCTTGCTGCAGCAGATCTTCGCCCACATCGCCCCCGACGGCAGCCTCGCACCCGACCCGCCGCCCGAACAACTGAGCCGTTAACGGCGGGTTCTGCCGCGGCGACCATGGCGCCGGCGCATGCCAGCCCTTCAGGCAGTCGCGGAGCGTTCGTCGGGGACGCCGAGTCCGAGGTGTTCGATGTGGTAGACGGTCTCATCGCCCCCGTTTCACCGGCCGATGATCAATGTTGCACGACCAAAAAGGTCGCTAGCCCGACCGGCTCAACGGGCGGGCGTTTAATCGGCGTTAAGTGTTGAAAAACGACGACAACCAGCGTCAATCGTTGACAACGAAAAGAACGGCAAATACGTTGACCCGCAGCGCCTCACGGCAACTCGACACAACCAACGACAAGGGTCGTCGGTTAATCTTGTGGTCGCAGGTTCGAGTCCTGCCGGGGGCGCACAGCGTGAGAAGGCACTGTGACCAGCGAGGTCTATGTGGCAGATGTCCTCGGATGGTGCGCGATGTGCCGTCGGCGGCGAATCAGCGGAGGTGTCGAATGCCCCAGTCCGATCTGGTCCTGTTCAACGTCGACAGCCATGTCGCGTTGATCACCGTCAACGACCCCGACCGCCGCAACGCCGTCACCGAAGAGATGTCAAGGCAGCTGCGCGCGGCAGTGGAACGGGCAGAGGCCGATCCCGGTGTGCACGCCGTCGTCGTCACCGGCGCCGGCAAAGCCTTCTGCGCGGGCGCCGACCTGAGTGCCTTGGGCAGTGCGGCCGAGCAAGGACTGCTTCGGATCTACGACGGCTTTATGGCCGTGGGCAAGTGCACCCTGCCCACGATCGCCGCGGTCAACGGCCCGGCCGTGGGGGCAGGCCTGAACTTGGCGCTGGCTACCGACGTGCGCATCGCCGGGCCGAACGCGTTGTTCGACGCGCGTTTTCAGAAGTTGGGACTGCATCCCGGCGGCGGGGCGACCTGGATGCTGCAGCGCGCGGTCGGACCGCAGGTGGCCCGGGCGGCCTTGCTGTTCGGTATGCGCTTCGACGCGGAATCAGCTGTGCGGCATGGGCTGGCGCTCAGCATTGCCGACGACCCGGTCGCCGCCGCGTTGGAACTGGCGGCCGGGCCTGCGGCTGCCCCGCGCCAGGTGGTGCTCGCGACGAAGGCCACCATGCGTGCCACGGCCAGCCCCGGATCGGTCGATGCCGAACAGCACGAACTCGCCAAGGACACCGAACTCGGGCCGCAGGCCAACTCGATCCGGTCACCGGAGTTCGCCGCCCGGTTGGCCGCGGCGCAACGCAAATAAGCGCAACCGCTACCGGCCGGTGTCGGCCGCCAACTGCACAATTCGCTCGGCTCGCCGCAACACCGGCGCATCCACCATTTTGCCCTCAAATGCGAAGACACCACGTTCATCGGCGGCCGCGACCAAAACGTCTCGCGCCCAGTGCACCTGGTCGGCGGACGGCGCGTAAGCTGCCCGTATCACGGGCAGCTGGCTGGGGTGGATAGCAACCTTGGCATCGAAGCCCACCGCGACCGCATCGTCGGCTTCGGCACGCAGGCCGTCGAGATCTTTGATGTCGAGGTAGACCGAGTCCAAAGCGAGGCGACCGTGCGCCTTGGCGGCCAACAGGGACTGTGCACGGACATGGCGGGCCACCTCGCGGTATGTCCCGTCCGGAAAGCGGTTCGCGGTACCGCCGAGCGCCGCGAACAAATCCTCGGCACCCCACATCGCCGCGACGGCGTTGTCGACGGACACCGTCTCGGCGACGACGAGCGCACCCATCGGCGATTCGACCAGAACGATGACGTGCAACGGGGCCAACGCGCTGACCTGTTCGGCCGCTTCGCACTTCGGCAACATGACAGTGTCGTAGGGCGTCTTTTTCAAGGCCTCGAGATCGAGCTGCTGGTCGGCGGTGCCGAACTGGTTGACACGCACCAGGGTGCGGGCGGGGTCGAGTCGCACGTCGACGAGCGCTTGGCGCGCGGCGGGTCGGTCGGCGGCGGCGCAGCCGTCCTCGAGGTCCAGGATCACGATATCTGCTGCGGCCGCGGCTTTTTGGTAACGCTCGGGACGGTCAGCCGGACAGAACAACCACGCCGGCCCGGGATTGTGCAAGCCCATCAGTCGGCGACCTCCGCCGGCCGCATCCGCACCAAGGTTCTGCGGTTAGCGGTGGCGACCACGTCGCCGTGCTGATTTCGGCCGGTATGCGCGAAGGTAACGATGCCCTCGCCTGGGCGGCTCTTCGATTCGCGTTTCTCGGTGATGACGGTCTCGGCGTACAACGTGTCGCCATGGAACACCGGCTTGGGGAAAGCGATTTCGGAGAAGCCGAGGTTGCCGACGATGGTGCCCTGGGTGAGCTGCGCGACGGACAAGCCAACCAGGGTCGACAGGGTGAACATCGAGTTCACCAACCGCTGATTGAACGGCGGCAGCGCATCGGAGAACGCGGCATCCAGATGCAGCGCTTGGGTATTCATGGTCAAAGTCGTGAACAACACATTGTCGGCCTCGGTGATGGTCCGCCCCGGGCGGTGCAGGTACCGCACGCCGATTTCGAATTCTTCGAACCACAACCCGCGCTGGATGACCGTCTTGGCGGGCTGCTCGCCGTTCTCTGAAGTCACAGACCCACCTCTCTGGC
>NZ_DATMLH010000267.1:0-32679 GCF_035570115.1 Mycobacterium sp. | reverse complement strand
TTGCCTATATAGGCTCAGTTTTGAGTGGGGTTATTCGTAACCGAGGCGCGTGCGCGCTGGCGGCCGTCCAATCGGGGCCCGCTCGCCGCCATCCAAGCCAAGGTTGCCAGCGTCGCGACGATATAGACCATCCCGCCCCAGGCCAGATACCACGCCCTGCCGCTCTGCCAAATGGTCGGTTGGGCAAAGCTCAACAACCATGGCACGCCGACGATCAGCAGCACCAGCCAGCTCCAGCCGAGGATTCGCGCGCCGAGACGCTGCGATAGTGGCCCGTGCAGCAGCCAGATCATCAGCGGCACCAACCACACCCAGTGGTGTGCCCAGGAAATCGGCGAGAGCAGCAGCCCGAACAGTTCGACCACCAAGAGGGTGCCGAGCGGGTCCGGCCCACGGCTGGTCAGCGCACGCCAGGCCAGGATGGCCAGTATGGCGGTGACGGCGATCCCGGCCAGCACTGCCGGGCTGTAGCCGGCGTCGTGGCCGAAGATCCGACAGAAGCCGCCCCGCCAGGACTGATTGAATGTCGTGCAGATCGGCCCGACCCGGTCGGTTTTGAAAATCAGATCGGTGAAGTACTGGCGAGTCTCGTCGCCGACGACCAGCGCCGACACCGCAACGGTGGCCAAGAAGACGACCGCGGAAAACACCGCCGCACCCCACCGGCGAGCGCCGAGAAAATAGAGGCCGGCGATCGCCGGCGTCAGCTTCACGCCGGCCGCCGTGCCGACTAATAGGCCCGACAACCACCACCGGGTGGTGTAAACCGCATAGAGCGTGGCCAGCACTAACAACACATTGATCTGGCCGTAGTCGAACGTACTGCGCAGCGGCTCGAGCCAGATGGCGACCGCGGTCCAAAGCATCGCAAGACGGTGGCCCTCGCCCGCCGCAACGCCGAGCAAACGCTGGCTGATCCGGACCACACCGTAGAGCGCGGCCATCGTCCCGACCTGCCAGCAAAAAGCGACCAAACCGAACGGCAGCAGGTGCAGCGGGTAAAAGATGACCGCCGCAAACGGCGGGTAGGTGAACGGCAGCGGGAAGTTCGGCGTCTGGTCGGCGTAAACGTAGTGGTACAGGCTGCCCGGGTGATCGATGGTGGCCGCACCGCCGATGTAGACGTGCAAGTCGACAAAGTTGGCCCCATTGGGAGCGAGATACGTCCAGGCCAGCCGCGCAGCGACGCTCAGAACCAAGAGCACCGGCCCGACCGCGTTCAGCGAAATCGCTCGCCGGGTGTCAGCTGCCGCCGGGGCGGCCGAGGTGGTGTCTATCTGCACGACTCTAACGGGGCCACGACAGGTGCGGCGGCAGACGGCTTTTCACCGCCCACCCCTGCGCTGCGAGGCCGTCGGTCACCGACGTCACTCGTATCCGTAACGATCGAATAAACGCCACACGTGTCACTTGAGTCACTTCCGTATCGAGCGAACTATCGGCGTGGGAGGACCCCGTCATCGAGAACCAGGGAGAGTCATGTCAACCATTTGGACGTTGTTCCGCGCCACCGCGGTTGTGGCGGGCTCATCGGCCGCGCTACTTGCAGGCGGTCTGATGGGCACAGCCCACGCCGACCCGGCGCCACCGGTACCCGCACCCAATATCGGGCAACAGCTGGTCACTAGTGCCGCCGGCGCACCCCAGGTGCTGCAAAACCTCGGGACGGCCCTGAGCGGACAGCCAGCGACGCCGCCGCCGTTGGCCAGCATCAGAGTTCCACAGCCTTCGACAGCGGGCGTTCCGGGAGCCACCTCAGCCGTCCCCGGCGTCACCTCGCTCATCCCCGGCGCCACCAGCGCTGCTCCGGCGGCGACGAGTGCGACACCCGGACTCGGGATCCCGGGGTTGACACCGACCCTCCCGGCATCGGCCGCGCCCGCGTCCGGGCTCACCGGCATTCCGGGGTTGACGCCGACCGTGCCGGCGGCGGCGCCGGCGACCGGGCCTGCGGGATTGCTGCCGCAGGCACAGCTCAACTTGCCGCAGATGCCGTTCCTGCCAGTACCGTTGCCGCAGCAGATTTCGCTGCCCGGCGACCTGACCTCGTTGATCACCGGCGGGGTCCCGGCTTCTCCCGGCGTCGGCTCGCCCGGATTGGTGCCCGTTCCGGCCGCCGCCCCGGTGACGGCGCCCAACCCGTTGTACTTCCCGGTGTCCGGCCTGCCCTGATCCACCCTGACCGGCTAGCGCGCCCCTGCGCTAGCCGGTCACCCCAACCAACACCGACCGGGAGGACATCGTGGTAATCACCAGGAATCTGATCAGCGGCTTGGCCGCCGCGGCGCTCGCTTGCAGCGCCGCAGTGGCGCTCAGCCCCGCCGCGCTTGCCGACCCGACGCCGCCCCAACCGCTACCCGCCCAGCAGTTTCCCGGGCTGCCGGCGCTGACCGAGTTGAGCCCCATCATTCAGCAGGCCGCCGGCAACCCCGAGCAAGCCACGCAGTTACTGATGGCGGCGGCGCAGGCGTTCAGTCACAATCCGACGGCGCCCGACCAGTCGAAAAACGTTGCGGCGTCGGTGAACCAGTTCGTCCAGGCGCCCAATGCAGCGGTTCCGGCCGACCTAAACCAGCCACCCAACTCCGCCCCCACGGCACACATCGTCCCGCCTGGTGTGGAACCGGGCGCTCAGGCGCACCTGCCGACGGGTATCGACCCGGTGCATGCCGCGGGCCCCGGACCCGAGGCCGCACCTGCTCCCGCGACCGCCATCCCGGTAGCCGCGCCGGTGGCGCCCGCCGGACCGCCTCCCGCCGCCGCCCCGGCTGCCGCCGCCACCCCGGCAGGACCACCCGCAGCGCCGGCGCCCGCCCCCGCGGCCACTCCTGTGGCACCCGGTTTCAGCCCGGACGCCCCGCCCACGCAGGATTTCATGTATCCGTCGATCAGCAATGGCTGTTTGGCCGACGGCGGCAACGTCCTCGCCGCCGCGCTGTCGGTGGCCGGGCCCGCGAAGATCCCTACGCCGGGCCCTGCAGCCGGCCAGACCGCCTACGTGTTCACCGCCATCGGCACACCGGGACCCGCCGACGTGCAGAAGCTGCCATTGAATGTGACCTGGGTGAACTTGACCACCGGCAAATCGGGCAGCGTGACGCTCAAGCCGCAACCGGACATCAACCCGGCAGGGCCGACCACGTTGACCGCCATCGCCGACACCGGCTCGGGCAGCGTCATGTCGACGATCTTCGGGCAGGTCACCACCAAGGACAAGCAGTGCCAATTCTTGCCCACCATCGGTTCGACGGTGGTGCCTTGACCCCGGTTGTATCCGTCGGCGCGCGCCCATTGTCGTGTGCGCGCCGGCGGATCAGCCGTCAGTAGGCGATGAACAGGATCTCGTCCCGGCCGTACTCCATGCCGGGGTGAGCGCTGGCCAGGTGCGCCTGGGTGAGCTCGACCAGTTCGTCTTCATCCTTGCCGACGATGGCCTCGCCGCACGGACAGTTCAGGTGTGTCTTCACGTTGCCGCCTTTCCGTTGGCCTTCTTGGCCGCTTTCATCTGCTTCTTATACGAACGCACCTTGTCCAGCGAACTGGCATCGGCGATATCGGCGACCGACAGGTGCGTACCGGCCTTGCCGTAGTCGCCGGCAGCTGTCCGCCAGCCCTTCGGGGCCACCGAGTACTGCTTGCCCAGCAGCGCCAGAAAGATTCGCGCCTTCTGCTCCCCGAACCCCGGTAGGTCTTTGAGTCGCCGCAGCAACTCGGTTCCGTCCGGATCGCCCGCGGTCCACACGGCGGCGGCATCGCCGTCGTAGTGGTCCACGATGAGCTGGGCCAACGCCTGGATGCGCTTGGCCATTGCACCTGGAAAGCGATGTATTGCAGGCCTTTCCGAGCACAAGGTGGCGAACTTGTCCGGGTCGTAGTCGGCGATCTCGGTTGCGTCGAAGCCGCCCATCCGGTCGGCGATCTTCTTCGGGCCGGCGAACGCGGTCTCCATCGGCACCTGCTGGTCCAAGACCATCCCGACTAGCAACGCAAACGGGTTCTCGGACAGAAGTTGATCGGCCTCGGGTTCCTGTGCCAGGCAGAGCTTCACAAACACACCCAACCACAAGCCCCGAGGATCGTGAAGGCCCGGGCTTTGTCGTCAAGGTGGGCCGGTCGGGGTTTCCCGGCCAGGGATGCGTACGACCCGGTGACTCGATGTCGGGGGATGTCCGCCTCGCCTGCAAGCGATGCTCTATCGGGGGATGGAGTGTCGTCGCCAGAATGGCGCGTATGAACAACTTCGTTGTCGGAGATGAGTGGATTTATCGACAGCGGCCGTATATGCCCTCTGAGCGGGTAAAGGTCATTGGGATCGAGAAGCGAAAGCAGACCACCCGCGTGGACATTGAGTTCCTTGATGGCGACAAAGCCGGTGTCTGCGAGAATGTGCCCGGCACCCGCCTGCCGAGACCTTGGAACGAGGTCGCCGAGTATGACGAGCTGATGGCCAATTGGCAGCGGCTTGACCAAGAGGCGCTGGACGACACCGAGGACTGCGCAGTCACAGAGGTCTTCGATCTCCTCATTCCGGAAGACGTTGCCGCGTATGACCGCTCGTGCGTTAGGCATGGCGTCTCGGCTATCGCTCCGAGGCGCTCGAGCAGATCATGCGCCGACCGATGATCGAAGCGTTAGAGCAGGTCGAGTGGTTCGCACACGAACGGGATTACCGAGCTTTCGGCCAAAGGAAGCTTGCTCGTGACCGAGTGCGCGTGCGCGGTCAATCCACCCCTGGTCCTGGACACGGTGATGGCGAGCGAGGCCGAGGCCCGGGAGCAGTGCAAGCGCGGCCGGCAATACAGGGGAGTCGACGGTGAGAAGAGGACGTCAAGTTTCATCGGTGACATCAGACGGTAGCCTCCCTTGAGGAAGGTAGACGTGCTCATGCGGAAAAGGAGCGCAGGAAGGGTGGTTATCTAAATGGCAGGACGACTCGAGTCCAAAACTGCATTGATCACCGGCACTGCACGGGGGATGGGTCAAGCAGCGGCCATCCGGTTCGCCGCGGAGGGGGCGCGTGTCGTCGGTTGTGACGTCGACGAGCAAGGTGCCAAAGAAACCGTTGAGCTGGTCGTGGGCGCAGGCGGCGAAATGGTCTCGTTGGCGCCGATCAACATCGGCGTGGAGGACGAGGTCCGGCGGTGGATCGACTTCGCGGTCGAATCGTACGGCGACTTCGACATTCTCTACAACAATGCCGCCGGCGGGCGCTTCGGTGAGGTCGATTCGTTCAGCCGTGAGGATTGGGATTACACGCTAATTAATGAGCTGACCGTCGTTTTTCTCGCTATCAAGTACGCGGTTCCGGTGATGAAGCGCAAAGGTGGGGGATGCATTCTCAACGTGGGATCGAACTCGGCGCTGTACAGCAACGGCTCAATCGGTTCGAACCTGCCCGGTGGCTTTGCGCACTGCGCCGCAAAGGCCGGCGTGATCGCGATGAGTCGGGCCCTGGCTGTGGACCTCTCCCCATACAACATCCGAGTCAATAGCATCAGCCCAGGCGCCACCGAGACGCCGAGCACTGCACCATTGTTCGACGGCCCGGCTGGCGATCTGCTGACTAGACCGCAACTCATCCAGCGTCGGGGCCAGCCGGCTGACGTCATCGCCGGAGCGGTGTATCTGACTTCCGACGAGGCCTCTTTTGTGACCGGTACCAATCTGCTCGTTGACGGGGGAACAGTCGCCAGTGGCGGCGCCGGGCTCCCCGGAACCGCATTCAAGGAGGAGGCCGCCAATGCGGCTTTCGAGGTTCAATTCAACTAGTACGACGTCCCGTCTCCGGAGAAACGGGGTTGATCAGACCTCGTCGCGGTAAGCAGGGGGGTATGCCCTCGCCCCCGCCCGTTTGACTGGGACGTAATGGGACCGCCGAATCAGTTTAAGACTGTTCTGACGAGTTACGGTGTCGGTACGCCATTCGCTCTGTGACGGGAGGGTCACGATGACCGGCCGCTACTTGAAGAACCTGGCAGTGTTCACCGGACTCTCCTGTGTCGCCATCGGCATCTACCACTTCGCTCTCGGCACAGCCTCGGTGCCCGGCGCGACGGACGCCAACGCCACGGTCGATTCGCGGGAGCGGTTCTACTCGGCGTATTTCGCCGGGTATGGCTTCGCCTGGCTAGGAGCCGCACGCAAATCCCCGATCCGGGCCGGTCATGTGCGTCTACTGGCGGGCCTCATGCTGCTGAGCGCTGTTGGACGGTTGATCTCACTGCTCCACAACGGGCGGCCGCACTGGTTCCAGGAAGTACTCACGGCGATTGAATTCGTTGTTCCCACAGTATTTTTCGGGATAGCCGACGCCGAAGAGAAGGCCGAGCTGAACCCCGCCGGGTAGCCGACTAACCGCTTTTGCGGCGGAACTCTCGGCGGTTCTCCACCGGCCCGTGCACGCGTGGCGTCTTGGCGCCGCCGTCCTTGTGATCCGATCCGCCAGACGACTTGGCGTTCTTGCGCTCGAGCGCTTCCCGGAATTTGCGTTTGGCGTCGTCCTCCGACGCAGAATCCGTCCCCGACTTGGATGCAGCCATGCCCGCAGCCTAGCGCGCCCGCGGCGATTAAGCCTGAATCACCGCACGCCCGGCGGCATGCCGTACACGTGTGCGATCGGCATCGTCAGCAGTACCCGACGGTCGGTGACCATCGCCTGGCGATAGTCGTCCCAGTCCGGGTGCTCGCCGGCGATGTTGCGGTACAAGGTAATCAGCCCTTCGACAGTGTCGTCGTCGACCGCGAGCGCCGGCGCTGTCAGCTCCGCAGCGCCCTCGGCGACGGCATAGCACCAGCCGTCGTCGGCGCTGACCAACAGCGAAGCCCGCGGGTCGCGACGCAGGTTGCGGGTCTTGGCCCGCGGCTCGGTGACCGACACCTGAATGGCGACGTTGCGGGCGTCAAAGTAGTACGACACGTTGGACAGCTGTGGACGCCCGTCGCGCTTGACAGTTGCCAGCACGCCGAGGGAATTGTCGGCGATCACGGCCAGCAGCTTGTCGTCGAACACTTGGCGTCCCATGTCGAAAGCGTACTAGTCGAGGGTCGCTACCATCAGCTCATGACCCGCTACGCTGCATTCCTGCGCGGCGTCAACGTCGGCGGCGTCAACCTCAAGATGGCCGACGTAGCGGACGCGTTGGCCGAGGCCGGTTTCGCCAATGTGCGCACGATCTTGGCGAGCGGCAACATTCTCCTGGAGTCACGGGCTGGCGCGGATGCGGTGCGCACCAAGGCGGAGACGGCCCTGCGCAAGCGTTTCGGATACGACGCGTGGGTGTTGGTCTACCCCATCGAGACGGTACGGACCATCGTCGATGCGTATCCGTTCGAGGCCGAACGGGACGGATACCAGTCCTACGTCACGTTTGTGAGCGACATCGGCGTGCTCGACGAGCTCGCCGCACTGGCCGACCAGGCCGACGCCGACGAGAAGATCACCCCAGGACCCGATTCCGCGGGCGTCATCTATTGGCAGGTGCCCAAGAACCACACGCTGGACAGCACCATCGGCAAAACGATGGGCAAGAAGCGCTACAAATCGTCGACCACCACACGCAACGTGCGCACGCTAGCCAAAGTTCTGCGGTAAGCGAACTCGCTCAGTCGTCGGGGGCGGCCTCGAGATAGCGCAGTGCGTCCGCCTTGCCGAGCCCCAGTCCGCGCGCGACGTCGAGATAGCTGCGCGCCGCGGCCGCCATCGCGGAATCCGACGGGTCCGCGCGGGCGACGAATGTGCCGAAGCGTCCACGGGTTTCGACGACGCCGGCGGCCTCCAACTCGCGGTACGCCCGGGCAACGGTGTTGACCGCCAGACCGAGCTGACCGGCCAATTCACGTACCGTAGGCAGCCGGGCGCCGGGTGGCAAAGTACCGTCCCGAATCGCGTCGATGACCTGGTTTCGCAGCTGGTCGAACAGCGGTCGACCCGCTCGTCCGTCAACTCTCAGCCACTCCCCCAGCTCCACCTGCTCAGTATCCCGCAGTCCCGCTATGTTGGTTGGGTGCGGATAACGGTCCTGACAGGCGCGGGAATCTCGGCGGAGAGCGGCGTGCCGACGTTTCGCGACGACAAGAACGGACTGTGGGCCCGGTTCGACCCCTACGAGTTGTCCAGCACGCAAGGCTGGCTTCGCAACCCCGAACGGGTTTGGGGATGGTATTTGTGGCGGCACTACCTGGTGGCCACCGTCGAGCCCAACGCGGGCCACCGCGCCGTCGCCGCCTGGCAGGACCACGCCGAGGTCAGCGTCGTCACGCAGAACGTCGACGACCTGCATGAGCGTGCCGGTAGCTCGGTGGTACATCATTTGCACGGCAGCCTGTTCGAGTTCCGTTGCGCAACTTGCGGTATGCCTTACACCGGCGAGTTGCCGGAGATGCCGGAACCGGCTCTGGAAGTGCAGCCACCGACCTGCGACTGTGGCGGCTTGATCCGGCCCGACATTGTGTGGTTCGGTGAGCCGCTGCCCGAGGAGCCGTGGCAGCACGCGGTCGAGGCGACGACCGCCGCCGACCTGCTGGTCGTAGTGGGGACTTCCGGCATCGTGTACCCGGCGGCCAGTCTGCCCGAGTTGGCGCTGGCGCGCGGCACCATCGTCATCGAGGTCAATCCGGAGCCGACGCCGCTATCCGACAGCGCCACGATCACCGTGCGCGAGACGGCCAGCGAGGCGCTGCCGACATTGCTGCAGCGGCTGCCCGCCCTGCTGAACTAGGCGGGACGCCGCGCCCGGCCGAGCACGAACTCCGACACCGGCAGCGGCGCCCACGCCGGCATGGTCCGCTCGATTCGGGCATTGTCCACTTCGAATCCCGCGGCGCGGATCGACTGCTCGGTGTGCCGGTGGGTATGGCAGTTACCCGCCAGCCGCGGCCATATCGTCGCGTCGACCAGCTGCTGGAACCGACCCCGGATCCCGCCGGTGGCCACATGCTCCAGAAATCGAAGCTCACCGCCCGGCCGCAGATACGAAAGCAGTTCCGGCAAAACGGAATCCGGATCGCTCACCGAGCACAGCACCAGCGAGCACACCACCGCGTCAAACGGTTCGGCGGCCGAATAGTTCTCCACCGCGTCATCGCTCACCGTGACCGGAACGTGCGCACCGGCGGCCGCAGCGCGTGCCCGTACCGCCAGCCGATGTTCGGGCTCGATCGCGATGACCTGTGCAACGGAGTCCGGGTAAAAGGCGAAATTGGTCCCGATGCCGGCACCGACCTCCAGCACCCGGCCCGATAGCCCGGCCAGATTCTCCCGACGCAGCGCACGAATCTGCTCGGTCTCGTGGGCGGCGATGGTGGGCCAGATCCTGGCGAAGAACGGATTGTCGACCTTGACCGGGGCCGATGATGTCACGCTTGCGAACCTTCCGTGGGTTTCGGCAAAGAACCAGCCGCCATCAGCCACGCCACGGTCTGCTGCGGGGTGGCGTCGGCGCCGACCAGTCCCTCCACGATATGTCCGCAGAACACCGCGCCGAGCACCCGGTCGGCGAAGTCGTTGGCGTCGCCGAACGGCAGGTGGGGTTTAGCGATCAGCAACGACGCCACCCCATGCGCGGCAGTCCACAGCTGCAGCGCGACGGTCGTCGCGTCGCCGGGCGGGCAGAGGCCCTCGTCCATCAGCGTCCGCACGGTGGCACACATATGCGCGAACGCAGAGCTGGCCAGGGCGGCATCAACGTCACTGCCCGAGCGCCACTCACCCATGGTCGCGATCCGATAGAGCTCGGGGGTCTCGGTGGCGAACCGGATATATGCCAGCCCCTGGGCTCGTAGCACCTCGATGGTGGACGGCTGCCCCACGGATACCCGCTGCATTTCGTCGTCCAGCTTCTCGAAGTACCGTGCACACACCGCGTCGAGCAACGTGTCCTTGTCTTCGAAATGCAGGTAGATCGACGGCGGCGTCACACCGACGCGTTGCGCCACCGAGCGGATCGACACCGCCTTGGCGTGCCCGGTGTCCAGCAGGAGTTCGGTTGCGGCATCCAGGATTTGGTCGCGAAGCAGCTCGCCGGACCCGCGTGGTGCGCGACGGCGGCGAAGGTTCTCCGTAGACGGGCTAGGCACTGTGTCTGACTGTAGCGACGGTACGTAAGACCCGATGGCCGTTGGACACCGCGTATTCAGACGGATCGACGTCCTCGCGGCGATGTCTTGGTGCGGCCGCGTCGATGTCTTGGACGTCTTCGCGGCGATGTCTTCCGGTGGAACGGGCGGGGATCGCCGGCAGGGGTGCGTCGTCCGCCGCCTCACTGATCCCGAACCGCTCATGCAGCCACACCAGTGGTTTCGGCGCCCACCAATTCCACCGGCCGAGCAGGTGCATGAACGCCGGCACCAGCACCGTCCGCACTAAGGTGGCGTCCGCCAGCACGGCAAGCGTCAGACCGACACCGAACATCCGCATAAACGACACCTGAGCGGCGATCAGCGCGGCGAATGTTATCGACATCACCAGGGCAGCGGCGGTGATCACCCGGCCGGTGCGAGCTAACCCGAGCGCCACACTCTCGTCAGTGACGGCACGGGCTGCGGCCGGGGTCGGCCTCGCAGGCCGGGCCTCGCCGGACGCCAGCCAGTACTCGCGGATCCTCGAGACCAGAAACACCTCGTAGTCCATGGACAGCCCAAATGCGATGCAGAACAACAACACCGGGATGTTCGCCACTAACGTCCCGCTGGGGCTTGTCCCTAGCGCGCCAAGGTGGCCCTCCTGGAAGACCCACACCAACGCGCCGAACGCCGCGGTCAACGACAGCACGTTGAGCACCAGCGCCTTCAGCGGTAGCACCACGCTGCCGGTCAGCAGGAACAGCAGCACGAAGGTAATGACCGCGATCAGCCCCAGCACCAGTGGCAATCGCGTCATGATGCCCTCGACGCTGTCGCGGTTGATCTGTGCCATTCCGGCCAGCTGAACGGATCGCCCGGCCGGCCCGGGCACCTTGTGCAATCGGTCGAGTTGGGTGTTAGAGGCTTGCGAGAACAGCGGCGCAGTAGTGGACACGGTGAGAAATGCGCTGCCGTCGGCCAACCCGGCGGCGGCGGCGGGTGGTCCGATCCGGTTGCCGTTTACGTACGTACCGGTCGGGGCCGTCACCGTGGACACGTCGGGTACCCGCGACAAATCGGCGGCGTAGCGGCTGAGGTCGCCCGGACGCACCCCGCGGACGTCCGGGACGACAACAGGCACCGCCGTCGCCGAGTCATCGGTGAAATCGCGGCGCAGCTGGTCACCGACCGCATGCCCCGAGGCCGAACGCGGCAGCACCCGGTCGTCCGGCATGCCCCACTTCACCCTGAGGAAGGGAACTCCAAGCAGCAGCAGCACCGCGACAACGGCCAGACCGATCGGCACGGCTCGGCGCATCACGAACTTGGTCGAGCGGTACCAGAACAGCTGCTGCACCGGTTTGTCTACCGGATCAGGGCGACCGAGTATCCGCCGTCCCAGTCGGCGCACGTCTAACGAGTCCAGCCGTGGCCCCAGTAGGACGATCGCGGCCGGTGTGACCACGATCGCCGCGAACGCGACGAATCCCACGGTGGCGATGCCCGCATAGGCGAACGACTTCAAGAAGTACATCGGGAACAGCACCATCACCGACATCGATAAGGAGACGGTCGCCGCGGCGAACAACACGGATCGACCGGCGGTGGCCATAGTCCGAATCAGCGCCTCATCGCGACCGCGGCCGTCGGCCAGCTCGTCCCGGTAGCGGCTGATGATCAGCAGCGTGTAGTCGATCGCCAGCGCCAGGCCCAACGCGGTGGTCAGGTTCAGCGAGTACGCCGACACATCGGTGGTAAACGAGATCATCCGCAGCACCGACATCGATCCGACGATTGCCAAACCGCCCAGCAGCAACGGCAGCGCCGCTGCCAGCAACCCGCCGAACACCCACACCAGCACCACGAAGCTCAACGGAATCGCCAGGGATTCCATCAGCAGCAGGTCGCGTTCGTTCTGCTGATTGATCTGGTCGTAGACCGTCGCGACGCCGCCGGCGCGCACAGTCACGCCATCCCGGTCGTGCACAACTTGGGCAGCCAGCGTCTTGGCGTATTTCTGCGCGTTGTTTTCGCCGCCCTTGAGGTTCGCAACGATTAGTCCCGACTTGCCGTCCTTGCTCACTAGACCCGCGGCGGCCTGCGGCGGCGAAGTCCACGCCGAGGACACGTTGAAGACCGAGGGCGATCCTGTCAGCTGGTCGACGATTTCGGTGGCGGTCTGGCGGGCCTGGGGGCTCCGGGCACCAGCGGGTGCGGTCACCACAATCAACATCTGCTGATCGCTTTGCCCGAACTTGTCGGTCAACAGGTGAATGGCCCGTGCCGACTCCGACTTCGGGTCCTGAAAGCCACCCGCAGAGAGGCTCTTGGCCACCGGCACCCCGAAGATTGCGGCTGCCACCATGACCAGGCCTGCAACCAGCAGGATTCGGCGCGGCGCAACGATGGCAAGGCGAGCGATTCGCTGCAGCATGCCTGTCCTTCCACTGTGAACTAACCGCGCTAACTTATCAATGATAACTTAGTCACGCAACGTTCGGGCGCGTCCTCAAGCGCCCTACCCATAGATACGAACCCGGCACCCGCGTTGGTTCACCGCAAAACGGATTAACCAGGATATTTTCCGCAGCCTATAGCGTGCTAATTGGATACGCGACGAACATCCGGGAGTCCGGACGTGCCGTCCACCCAGGCCGGACGAGGCGTCAAGCAGCCATCTCGATGCGGACAATCGATGACGCCTCGCCCGGTCCACCGCAGGCCGGTGAGGGCCGCATCCCGGCCAGCCAAAACCTACCCGACGGTAATATTGCCAAGGTTTTCCGAATCGTGACTCAAAGATTCCTTAATGGTTGCTCATAGGCTCATCTACATGTGGATCGATGATTCGAGTGTCGACGTGATCAAAGCTGATTTCGAGGCTCTCTACCACGGCGACGTGCTGGTAGAGGGTGAGTGCTCGGAGCAGCTCGACGATTGGCACCCGCTGCCCACCGCGAGCTGATTTACGCGGCGCGCCCCGACGATCTGGGCGCGCCGGTACGAGGTGAGACTGAGCCTCAATCGCTCCTTTGGCATTTCCTCATTTTTTGGGTCCCCGCTTCGGCGGGGACCCTTTCTATTCGCCCGACTCTCCCCCGCAAGCGGGCGGTACCCCCACCTCAGCCGCTTCACGGCTGCATCGTCGTCAGGCGGGTTACCGCTGTCCTACCTCGGCGCCATCCGGATCGCGCCATCCAACCGGATGACCTCCCCGTTGAGCATCGGGTTTTCGACGATGTGGACAGCCAGCGCGCCGTACTCGTCGGGTTTACCCAACCGGCTGGGGTGCGGCACCTGCTTGCCCAGCGACTCCCTGGCCGACTCGGGCAGACCGGCCAGCAACGGGGTGTCGAACAGGCCGGGGGCGATCGTCACCACGCGGATGCCCTTGCCGGCCAGGTCGCGCGCGATCGGCAGAGTCATGCCGACCACGCCGCCCTTGGACGCCGAGTAGGCGGCCTGGCCGATCTGGCCGTCGAAGGCCGCCACCGACGCGGTGTTGATGATGACGCCGCGCTCTTCGCCGACCGGGTCGGTGTTGGCGATGCGCTCGGCGCCCAGCCGCAACACGTTGAAGGTGCCGATCAGGTTGATGTCGACCACCTTGCGGAACGCCTCCAGCGGGAACACACCGTCCTTACCCAGCACTCGGATGGCGTTACCGGTACCGGCGCAGTTGACCACGATGCGCAGCGGACCCAGTGCCTCGGCGATATCCAGGGCCGCGGTCACCGCATTCTCGTCGGTGACGTCGGCGGGCGCGAAGCGGGCACGATCGCCGAGCTCGCGGACCACCTCCTCACCTTTGAGGTCGAGCACGACCACCTGCGCGCCGGCGTCCAGCAGGCGCTTGGTGGTGGCCAGGCCCAGGCCTGAGGCTCCACCGGTGACGAGTGCTACGGCATCTGTGATCTCCACGCAAATGTTCCTTTCGGTCCGATCCGGGCCGCTCCCCCCAAAGGAGCCGACCTACTAGTTGGTCGGGACTATACCCAGTCGCGGAGGACGGCTTCGGTGTCGGCTCCGGGCTGCCCCGGCGGGCGCGGCTCACCGGGAGCGGTGCGCGAGAACCGGGGCGCCGGCAGCGGCTGCAGGCCGCCGCCGGTTCGGTAGAAGGTGTTCCGCTGGGTGATGTGCGGCTCGGTCTCCACCTCACCGAACGCCAGCACCGGCGTCACGCACGCGTCCGAATCAGCGAACACCTTCGCCCAGTGATCGCGGTCGCGGCCGGCGAACACCTCGGTGAACCGGGCTCGCAGCTCGGGCCAGCGGGTGCGGTCGTTCTGCTTCGGCAGATCGGCGGCGTCCAGGCCAAGCCCGGCCAGCATCGCCGCGTAGAACTGCGGTTCGATCGCACCCACCGCGACATAGCGACCGTCAGAGCATTCGTAAGTGTCGTAGTAGGGGGCGCCGCCGTCGAGCATGTTGGTGCCTCGGTCGTCGGTCCACATGCCCATGGCGCGCATCGCCCACATCATCTGCACCAGAACCGATGACCCGTCGATCATGGCCGCGTCGATCACCTGGCCCTTGCCGGAGTTCTGCCGTTCCCACAGCGCAGCCAGGATGCCGACCAGCAGGAACATCGACCCGCCGCCGAAGTCGCCGACCAGGTTCAGCGGCGGTACTGGCCGCTCATTGACCCGGCCGATCGAGTGCAGCACGCCGTTGAGTGAGATGTAGTTGATGTCGTGACCGGCTTGCTGGCTACGCGGGCCGATTTGTCCCCAGCCGGTCATCCGGGCGTAGACGAGCCGGTCGTTCACCTTGGCGCAGTCTTCGGGGCCCAGGCCCAGCCGCTCGGTGACGCCCGGACGGTAACCCTCGATCAGCACGTCGGCCTTGGCGACGAGCTTGAGCACCAGCTCGCGGCCCTGCTCGGACTTGAGGTCGGCGATGACGAAGCGCCGGTTGCGCAGCATGGGGTCGGCGCCGCTGGCTCCGGGCCGGTCGACGCGCACGACGTCGGCACCGAGGTCACCGAGGATCATCGCGGCGTGTGGGCCCGGCCCAATTCCGGCCAGCTCAATCACCCGCAACCCGGTCAAGGGTCCTGCCATTAGCGACCTCCTCGTCGACAGACCAAGTATCCGTTGGCATCTTCGCAGTCGGCCTAAACAGCGCTGCACCCCGGTCGCCTAAGGTGATCTTCATGACCGCCATCGATTCCGGAATCGACACTCTCACGCCCGTCGAAGGACTTGCCGTCACTCTTGCCGACGGGGTGCTTTCGGTGACGATCGATCGTCCCGAGAGCCTGAATTCGCTGACGCTGCCGGTCTTCGTCGGGATCGCGGACGCCATGGAGCAGGCGGCCAACGATCCGCGGGTGAAAGTCGTGCGACTGGGCGGCGCCGGCCGCGGCTTTTGCTCCGGAGCGGGGATGAGCGCCGACGACGTGGCGGGCGCGGGCCCCGGCGACGACCTGATTTTGGCGGCTAACCGCGTGGTCCGGGCGATCACTGCGCTGCCGCGTCCGGTCGTCGCGGTGATCCAGGGACCGGCGGCCGGCGTCGGTGTCTCGCTGGCCCTGGCCTGCGACCTGGTATTGGCCTCGGACAAGGCGTTTTTTATGCTCGCCTTCACCAAGATCGGCCTGATGCCCGACGGCGGCGCCTCGGCGCTGATCGCCGCCGCGATCGGTCGAATGCGTGCGATGCGGATGGCGTTGCTGGCCGAGCGGTTGCCTGCCGCCGACGCTCTGGCCGCCGGCCTGGTCAGCGCGGTGTACCCGGCCGACGACTTCGAGGCCGAGGTGGACAAGGTGGTGTCCGGATTGCTGTCCGGGCCCGCGGTGGCGTTCGGGAAGACCAAGGACGCCATCAACGCGGCGACGCTTTCCGAGTTGGAGGCTGCGCTGCAGCGTGAACTGGCGGGCCAGTCGGTCCTGTTGAAATCACCCGACTTCCGCGAGGGCGCAACGGCTTTCCAAGAGCGTCGGACAGCCAACTTCACCGACAGCTGATTGCCGCAAGTTCACAGGCCGAACAGCGGGGGCAACGCCAGCAGCACGACCAGGGTCCAGACGACGTGGGTCAGGATCGGCGCCAGCACCCCGCCGGTGGCGCGCCGTTCCAATGCACACACGGTCCCGAGGATGATGGCGGCGAACCCGAGCATCGGGTTGCCACTGGCCAACGTGGCGACCACGTACACGATGGTCGAGACGAGCGCCGGGTGGTAGCGGCCCAGCGCGGTGTAGAGCGCGCCGCGGTAGAACAGTTCTTCGGCGATGCCACCGATCAGCGCGACGGCCATCGTCAGTCGCCACGATCCCTGGTCCGTGTAGTGCAGCAGGCGGGTGATCAGCTCGGCGACGGCGGGGATCTCTCTGGCGATCAAGCCGCCGAGCACGAACACGCCGCCGAGCAGCAGGCCGATCACGGTGCCGCTGACCACCGGGCGCTGGTTGCGACCACGCCAGCGGGCACCGCCGAGATGCAACGGTCCGGAGCCGAACGCCCCGAGCCCCCACACCGCCGCCAGCGCCAGCGACAGCCAATAGAAGCTCGCCTCGCCGGGGTGCCGTCGCAGGGCCAGACCCAGCACCCCCGCGCCGAGCAGCAGCACGATCGCGACGACGATCCGTCGCCGTCGCTTCACCGCTGGCGGTTCGTTGTGCGGCACAGCGACATTGACAATTCCGGCACGGATCTCGGCCAGGGCACTGGTCTGTGGGTGACTGACTTCAGTCGCGCGCGTCATACAAAGGCACCTTCGGTGTCAGGGTGATCAGCAGGTCGAGGCCGGTTCGCAGTGCACCGGCAATGGGTCCGGGGACGGCATCAACCAACGCGAGGCCGGGCCGCGCGATCAATGGTGTCACGATTTCCGCGAGTCGACGCAGCCGCAGCGCATCGCCCCCGGCCCAGGCCGGATCGCTGTCGGCAAGGTGGTGTGGATCGGCCAGCGCGTTGACCGCACGCGGCCGGCGGCCCGACGAACTTGATAGGGCCCGGGCGATCGCTTCCTCGACA
The DNA here is from genome assembly GCF_035570115.1 of Mycobacterium sp. Taxonomy (GTDB): domain Bacteria; phylum Actinomycetota; class Actinomycetes; order Mycobacteriales; family Mycobacteriaceae; genus Mycobacterium. The sequence goes on along the minus strand of NZ_DATMLH010000267.1, from coordinate 15,640 downwards.
GAAACCAGCCCGCCGGGTGGGTCGGGAACCAGATCACGCAGGCCGCAGCCAGCGGCTTCCATCGGGTGATCCAGCGACTCCACCAGATCGGCGGCCAGCCCGTCGGGCACGGGCAGCGCCACCGCCATAACCCATGACGCCACCGCGGTGTCAACTCCGGGGGCCGGCAGACTCGTGTGCCACTTACCGGAAATCCGCGCATAGGTTTTCAGTAGCGCGTGATACGACGTCCGGTCCGGGCCGGCGATGTCATAAGCGCCCGCAGGTACCTGCCCGGGATCAGCCGCCGCAACCAGGTAATAGAGCACGTCGCGGACGGAAATCGGGTCGATCGGGTTGCGCATCCACCGGGGGATCGGGATGACCGGGAACCGGTCGCCGACATAGCGCAACATCTCGAACGACGTCGAGCCGGCGCCGAAAATCAATGCCGCGCCGAGCCACACCAGTTCCGGACCGCCATCGACCGTCAGCGCCTGGGCCACCTCCGCCCGGCTTGTGAGGTGCTCGGACAGCGAACCATCGTCGGGGTCGTCGGGGACGAACCCGCCCAGATAGACGATGCGACGCACATCGGCGTCGCGGGCCGCGGCCGCGACGTTGCCGGCGGCGTCCCGGTCGGCGTCGCGAAACCCTGGCTGACCGATCGCGTGGACCAAGTAGTAGACGACGTCGACCGGGCCTGCGACGGCGAACGCCGCGCGAACCGACTCGGCATCGGAGGCGTCCAGAGTGACCGGGGTGACGTCGTCGAACCAGCCCATACGAGCAAGTCGCGCAGGGTCGCGGGTGGCGGCCAGCACCTGATGGCCGGCCGCGAGTAGCGCTGTGACCAGCCGCGATCCCACGTAACCGGTCGCGCCCGTCACCAAACTCCGCACAAACCCAACCTAGCGATCCTGAGACAGGCGGGCAGTCAATTCCGTTGTTGCCCGGCGATACTGCAGGCAGAAACGGCGTGTCCGGGTCCGCCCAACACAGCCGACGGGCGCGCGATGCACAATCCGATTTATTGTGGTTTAGTTCCAATAAATCGGATACATAACGAAGCGGTCCAGCCGTGACTGAGCACATGGATACGATTGCAAAATGCGCCCCGTTCCCCCCCGGCGTGCAAAGGATAGAACGAAAATGAAACCGTCCGCGTCCGTCGCGTCGGTGACGGTCGAGTTCCCACCGCACCAGGTCGGCCAGCAGGAGGCGCTGTCCGGCCTTACCGGCTTCGGCGGGCCGCAGTTTGACCGGTTCGGCGCCAGGGCCGGCGTGCAGACCCGCCGCATCGCGTTGCCATTATCGCAATACGGCAAACTCAGCGGCTTCACCGAAGCGAACGACATATTCATCGAGACCGCTCTGGAACTCGGTGAGCGCGCGCTGCTCTCGGCATTCGACGCCGCCAAGATCAACCCGGCCGAGGTCGATATCGTCTTCTCGACGACGGTCACCGGGCTGGCGGTGCCGACATTGGAGGCCAGGCTGGCGACCCGGGTCGGCTTGCGGCCCGACGTCAAGCGGGTCCCGCTGTTCGGACTTGGCTGTGTCGCTGGCACCGCCGGGGTAGCCCGCATGCATGACTACCTGCTCGCGTTCCCCGACCACGTGGCAGTACTGCTTGCGGTGGAACTGTGCTCATTGACCCTGCAACGCGACGATTACTCCATCGCCAATCTGGTGGCGGCCAGCCTGTTTGGTGACGGTGCCGGCGCCGTCGTGGCAAAGGGATCTGCGCTGACGCCGAAAGGACCCCGGGTGCTGGCCACCCGCAGCCGCCTCTACCCCGACACCGAAGAGGTCATGGGCTGGAATATCGGCAGTAACGGATTCCAGGTCAAGTTGTCCACCGAAGTCGCCACCGTCGCCGAGAAGTACTTGGGCGAAGATGTCCGCAACTTCCTCGAGGACCACGGCCTTACCCCCGCGGACATCTCGACGTGGGTGTGCCATCCGGGCGGGCCGAAGGTGATCGAAGCCGTCGAGCACACGCTGGACCTTCCGGCAGATGCCCTTGATCACACTCGAAACTCGTTGCGCGACAACGGTAATCTGTCATCAGTATCGGTACTGGATGTACTTCGCGCGAACATGGCCGACCCACCCCCGCCGGGCTCGTTCGGGCTGATGATGGCCATGGGGCCGGCGTTCTGTTCGGAACTCGTGCTGCTCGGCTGGTAGCTGGTGTACTACCTGCTGATCCTAGCGATTGGCATCGAGCGGCTGGCGGAGCTGATCGTGTCCAAGCGCAACGCGCAATGGGCTTTTGCTCACGGCGGCAAGGAATTCGGCCGTAGCCATTATTCGGTGATGGTGACGGTTCACGCCGCACTGCTGCTCGGGTGCGTCGCCGAGGTTTGGGCGTTGCACCGACCGTTCATCCCCTGGCTCGGCTGGCCGATGCTCACGCTGGTCGCACTGAGCCAGCTGCTGCGTTGGTGGTGCGTTGCCACACTTGGCCATCGGTGGAACACGCTGGTGATCGTGGTGCCGCAAGCGCCGTTGATACGGCGGGGCCCCTACCGCTGGCTACATCACCCGAACTATGTGGCCGTCGTCGTCGAAGTTGTGGCGCTACCGCTGGTACACACGGCGTGGCTGACCGCGGCCAGCTTCACGGTGGCCAATGCGCTACTGCTCACGGTGCGGATCAGAGTGGAAGACGCGGCGCTGGGCTATAGATGACCCGCGCTGGCGACGATACCGAGCGAAGCGAAGTCGGGATCACGAGTTGATTAGTGCCGCAACGGGTTTTTCCGCCGCGCCCACGTATTCGCCCAAATATCCGCCACCGAGCCAGCTTCGCGGCTTGGTCAGTACGAGCGTGAAGCCGGCAAGGTTGTGCTTGTGATATGCGCGCCGCAGGGAAAACAGGTTCAGCTTGGTCGTGTATTCAAGCCCGGCGATGGCCGGCCCCCGGGACGCCCCAAGCCTGCGCAATGGCCGGTAACCGAGATCTTCGAGGAGTCTGGAAAGTTCGGCGGGTCTTGCGAACCGGCGAAAGTCGTGAATCGACTTGTACAGGCCGGACACGAACAACGGGCCGACGGTGACGAAGGCCAGCCAGGTGTACAGGTTGCGGTCCGGTGCCACATAAAACACCCGCCCGCCGGGTTTGAGCGCTCGATAGACATTCGCCAGTATCGCGCGGTGCTCGCCACAGTGGTCGAGTATTCCGTGCATGTAGATTACGTCGAATTGATCGCTGGGCAGCACGTTTTGATCGCGGATGTCCCCGACATGGAATTGAACGCTTGCGACGTCGGCGAAGGACCGCCGCGCTGCCCGGATGGCTCTGTAGTCGACGTCGAAGCCATCGATCTCCCAGTCCCGAAGCTCGGGCGCCACCTCAGACAAACCGCGGATCGACTCACCGCTGCCGCAGCCGACCACCGCCATCCGCGCAGGCTCGGTTCGCGCCGACTCGGGTAAGTAATCTCGCAGGAATGGCCAAGCGGCGTAGTCGATTTTGCTGACCAGCTGTTCGGTGAACCGCCAGTGCGCGCTGGCCTGGGCCTGGGCGAAGTAGCGCACACCGCGTTCGATCGTGCCGTTGTGGACTCTGGTGAGGAGCTTGTCCAGCCAGGAGTAGTGGTAATCCGGCTCGCCGCTGGCCTCGCTGCGCCGCTCGCGGTCCAAGAAGTCAAAGTAAGTCCGCTCTTCGACGTCGAGCGGCGCCGTCCACGAACGCGCTCGACCTAAGACGCGCTCACGGATCCATGAGTCGACAACCCGGCTATACAGGTCGGTCTCGAAGAGCATGAGCTGGTGTCCACCGCCAGGCATCACAAACAGGTCTTTCGGCCCGCCGATGCGCTCGAAGCAGGCCCGGACATGGTCGGGGTCGACGATCTCGTCCTTCTCGCCACAGGCGAGAAGGACGGGCTTGGTATTGGCCGCGGAAGGCTCACCCGGCTTGTAGTTGAAGACGGAGTGGTAGCTCTTAAAGCCGTAGGACCAGACGTTGAGCGGGTCAGTCAGCTTCTCAGGCAATAAATCTGGGTCCTCCTGGTAGGCAGCTTTGAAGTCGATGACCCGGCGTAGCGGTACCCGAATCCGGTCGCCTAGACGTCGAGCCAGACGATCCACGGCCTCCGAACGCACAATTCGAATCGCCCGGTTCATCTGCAGCTCGTCGTTCAGCAAGATGTTCATACACACGGCGCCGGCCACCCGCGGGCACCGGGCGAGCGCGTGGAACGCAATTTCGCCGCCCTGACTGGCACCGTGCAGCACCACCGGAAGGCCGGTGCGTTCGGCGGCGTGCTCCGACACAGCCCGAACGTCCTCGAGGAAGTCTTCGAAGGTGAAGACGCCTCGCGGGCCGGGGGTGCGCCCGTGGCCGGTCAAGTCGAAGGCCCAGACCGTCGCAGGAAAATGTCGCCGGAATTGCTCGGCGAAATCGTGGTAGGCCGCGCTGTAGCCCGCGGTGCCATGCACCAGAACCAGCGCGTATTGGGCGTTCGGATGCTCGTAGCGTTTCAGGAAGAGGGGCTTGCCTTTGCTGCCCGCGATGCTCGCGTCCACTGGGGACTCAAGCGCACTTTCCGGCTGGACGGTCGTCATGGCGCCGAATCCTCCGTTCCTTGGGCGATGAGATGGTTGATCAACAGTTGAGCGTGGGCGTCGAACTCGGCCCGGAATGCGGTTTGGTCGGTGGTGAAGGGGCGGCGCATCGCCATCCCGAGGAGGAATGTCTCGATGAGCCCGACGGATAAGTCGGTCTCTGCTCCGGGAGCCAGATCTTCGACGAAGCGCGCGACCTGCCGCTGTTGGGTTTGCTGGTAATTTAAATAGGCTTGTTTGAGGGACTCGTTGTGGTTTGCCGCCGCGGCGAATTCCACCGTGAAGGTCGCGGCGAGCAAATTGTTCACGAACAACGCGTACAGCAGTTCTTTTGCAGCATCGAGTCGTTCAGCGACAGATCCGCGCTGCGGTAACTGGTCGAATGCCGTTGAGAAAATGTCAGCGGCCATCTTGCCAATCGCCGACTCGACCAGCTGTTCTTTGGTGCCGAAGTGGTGGTGAAGCAGGGGTTGCGAGACACCGGCGCGCGCCGCGATCCGCTTCATCGAGGATTTCTCGTAGCCAAACTCGCAGAAGCACGCGAAAGCCGCCGCGAGGATACGCATTCGGGCGTTTGGCGCAGCGGATGGACTCGGCTCGGGCGTGGTCGACGAAGTCTCCGTTGTCTGTTGTCGGTAGGCCAGGCTAGAGTAACTGACTGATCGATCAGTTAGCACCATTATGGCAACATCTCAGAGCTAGCGTTGCCAGTTGACGCACTCGTCCCCGGAGGGGAGGGCCGAGCGCCTCGGCGTCGGAGTAAGAGAGGTCAATCCACGCTGTGCCGCGAGCTAGACGGGTCACCCTCACTTTCGACAACGGACCGACGCCCGGTGTGACCGACCAAGTGCTCGACATCCTCGCTGAGCGATCGCTCCGGGCGATCTTCTTCGTCGTCGCCAACCGCGTAGACGGAGACGCAGCTGCGCGCGCCCTGCTCACCCGAATGGTTCAGGATTGTCACCAGGTGGGCCATCACTCGCTGACTCACGGCCAACCACTCGGCGAACTGCGGGAGCAGGAAACCATCGCCGAAATCGCCACGGCGCACAGCGTTTTACGAGAATTTCTCGGCGAGAACTTCCTCTTCCGCCCATGGGGCACCGAGGGGCAGCTCGACCGGAGGTGCCTCAACCGCACTGCGGTCGATTACCTGGTTAGCGGGAAGCACACCTGCGTGTTATGGAACAGCGTGCCGCGCGATTGGGCGGATCCGACCGGTTGGGTAGACCGGGCGCTCGCCGATGTCCGGGCGCGAGAACACACCGTGGTCGTAATCCACGACGTGGCGTCCGGGGCCATGGATGAGCTACCACGCTTTCTCGACGAACTGGATCGCAGCGGGGCGGCAATGACCGTCGAGCTGCCCGACGAATGCGTGCCGATCATCGATGGCCGCATCGTCAGCTCTGTCGACCACCTGATGCCGGTCTGACTGCCAGTCAGCGCCCCTTCCAGACGGGCTGGCGCTTCTCCGCGAACGCCAACGGGCCTTCCTTGGCGTCCTCGGTGCTCAGCAACGTCCCGAACTCGCGTACGGTGCGCGCCCAGGCGGGTTCCTCGTCGGGGATGACGCCGTCGTCGGCACCGTAGGCGATCCGCTTGCTGGCCTGCACCGAAAGCGGGGCGTTCACGGTGACCCGCTCGGCCAGGGCCAGCGCGGCCTCCAGCACCGTGCCATCCGGGACAACCTGGTTGATCAGTCCCCAATTGGCCGCCTCGGCCGCGCTGATCGGCTCACCGGTCAGCACCATCTGCATTGCCACTTTGTGTGGCAGCTGATGCACGATGCGGAACACCCCGCCGGCCCCGGCGATCAGTCCGACCTTGACCTCCGGCAGACCGAACTTCGCGCGTTCCTCGGCCACCACAAGGTCACTGGCCAGGGCCAGTTCGGTGCCACCGCCCAACGCGGTCCCGTTGACCGCCGCGATTGTCGGCTTGTCGATGAAGTGGTGAACGTACCCGGCGAAGCCCCATTCGCCGTGGTCGGGGTGATAAAGATTCTCGCGGCGCGAAATCGCCTTGAGATCTGCTCCCGCGCAAAAGGATTTGTCGCCGGCGCCGGTGATGACGACTGCCCGCACGTCGGCGTCGTCCTGCGCATGCTGCAGCGCGTCGCCGACACCGATGCTGACGGCACCGTTCACACAGTTACGCGCTTCCGGCCGGTTGATCGTGATGACCAGAACGTTGCCCCGGCGCTCGGTGAGCACCGCAGATTCGGTCACAGCAGCTCCACGATGGTGGCGTTGGCCTGGCCACCGCCCTCGCACATCGTCTGCAAGCCGTAGCGAATTCCCTTGTCCCGCATGTGGTAGAGCAGCGTTGTCATGATCCGGGCACCGGACCCGCCGAGCGGATGGCCGAGTGCGATCGCGCCGCCGTTGGGGTTGAGCTTCTTCTCGTCAGCGCCGATGTCCTTCAACCAGGCCAATGGCACCGGCGCGAACGCCTCGTTGACTTCGAACACCCCAATATCTTCCAGCTTCAGTCCGGAACGCTTCAGCGCCTTCTGGGTCGCTGGGATCGGCGCGGTCAGCATGATCACCGGGTCAGCGCCGGCCAATGTGGCGGTGTGCACCTTGGCGATCGGGTTGAGTTTCAACGACTTCGCCTTCTCCGCCGACATGAACAGCAACGCTGCCGACCCGTCGGAGATCTGACTGGAGTTGCCGGCGTGAATCACGCCGTCCTCCTTGAAGGCGGGCTTCAGCTGCGCCATCTTCTCCATCGGCGTGCCCCGGCGGATGCCTTCGTCCTTGAGCACAACTGTGCCATCCTGATCTTTGATGGCCACGATCTGGTCGTCGAATGCACCGGAATCCTGTGCGGCAGCCGCTTTTTCGTGAGATCCGAGGGAGAACTCGTCGAGCGCGATCCGGTCGAACCCCCACCGCTCGGCGATCATCTCCGCGCCGATGCCCTGGTTGGGGATTGCCCCGTCATACCGGTCGAGGAAGGCCTGCGAGAACGGCCTACCGCCGTTGGCCAGAGAGGCCCCCATCGGAGTCCGCGACATCGACTCCACACCGCCGGCGACGACGACGTCGTAATGGCCGGCGATCACGCCCGCGGCGGCGAAGTGGATCGACTGCTGGCTGGACCCACACTGACGGTCGACGGTGACACCGGGAACGGTCTCCGGCCAGCCCGCGGTCAGCAACGCGGTCCGCCCGATGTCGAGCGCCTGCTCGCCGGCCTGCATGACGCATCCCCAAATCACGTCGTCGACGATCTCGGGGTCGATGCCGGCCTTCTCAACGAGTCCGTTGAGAACCTGCGCGGACAGGTCGGCGGGGTGCACACCGGACAGGCCGCCGTTGCGCTTGCCAACCGGTGAACGCACCGCCTCGACGATTACGGCTTCAGCCATCGGATTGTCCTTTCGATGAGACTTAAATGCTCTGTATTGATTCTTAGCAGTCCCGACCAGCCGGTTGGTAGTCGGCCCGGCTACGGCTGCCCCCGTGAGGTCCAGGGGGCCGGGTAACGTCGAGAAGCATGTCGCGCATTGTCGTCATCGGCGGCCATGGCAAGGTCGCTTTGCAGCTGGCTCGCATCTTGACCGAGCGGGGCGACGAGGTGACTTCGGTCTTCCGCAATCCCGCCCACGCCGACGACGTCGCCGCCACCGGTGCCCGTCCGGTCGTCGCGGATATCGAGACACTCGACACCGACGCCCTGGCCGAGCTACTCGCCGGGCACGACGCGGTGGTGTTCTCCGCCGGGGCCGGTGGCGGCAACCCGGCCCGCACTTACGCCGTCGACCGCGACGCCGCGATCCGGGTGATCGACGCTGCCCGCCAGGCCGGCAGCCGACGTTTCGTCATGGTGTCGTACTTCGGCGCGGGACCGGACCACGGCGTAGCGGAGGACAATTCGTACTTCCCCTACGCCGAGGCCAAGGCGGCCGCCGACGCCCACCTTCGAGACAGCGACCTGGATTGGACCGTGCTGGGGCCCGGCCGCCTTACCCTCGAACCGGCGACCGGTCGGATCGCCCTCGGCGCTGGGAAGGGTGCGGTGTCGCGGGAGGACGTCGCTCTGGTGGCAGCCGCCGCGCTGCACGAAGATTCTTCAACGATCCGCCGGACCATCGAATTCAACAACGGCGACCTGCCCATCGCCGAGGCGCTGGCCGCCGGGTAATCTGCACGACGTAGCTGGTTTGCCGGCATCGTCCCAGGTGGCTTACAAGGGTGATGTCGGCATCGAGCGAAGCATGTTTAGGTGTGCTTCGTAAGAGGGAACCCGGTGGAAGTCCGGGACTGTCCCGCAGCGGTATGCAGGAACGACCGCCGTCAATAAGCACTGGTCTCAGAAAGAACCGAGACCGGGAAGCGACGGCCAGTAGGAGCACCACTCGGTGCACGCCTGCGAGTCCGAAGACCTGCCGGCTGTGCCGGGCGCGCCGCGCCTGGCGGCTCATCGCCTCGTGGAATGGGCGTACGGCTGACCTGGTTGCAGGAGTGTGCTGGCGGCACACGGCAACCTGGTCTGCTTGACGTCCGCTGGCGGTGATCACCCCGTCGATTGAAGGACGACAACTCGTGACCGCTACACCATTTACCGCCACCGTCACCGGCTCCCCGCGCATCGGCCCGCGCCGGGAACTCAAGAGGGCGACCGAGGGCTACTGGGCGCACCGGACCAGCCGATCGGAGCTGGAATCTGTGGCCGCCACCCTGCGCCGGGACACCTGGGCTCAGCTGGCCGCGGCCGGCCTGGACTCGGTGCCGGTGAACACCTTCTCCTACTACGACCAGATGCTCGACACCGCCGTCCTGCTGGGCGCACTGCCGGCCCGAGTGCAAAGCGTCGCCGACGATTTGGAGCGCTATTTTGCGGCCGCCCGCGGTACCCAGGACATCGCGCCGCTGGAGATGACCAAGTGGTTCGACACCAACTACCACTACATCGTCCCGGAGATCGGGCCGAACACGAAGTTCTCGCTGCACCCCGAGAAGGTGCTCGCCGAGCTCAAAGAGGCTGCCGACCAAGGCATCCCCGCGCGTCCGGTGATCATCGGTCCGATCACCTTTTTGCTGTTGAGCAAGGCGGTTGACGGCGCGGGCGCCGCGATCGAGCGGATCGACGAGCTGATCCCGCTGTACACCGACCTGCTGGGCAAGCTCGCCGACAACGGCGCCGCGTGGGTACAGCTCGACGAGCCGGTGCTGGTCACCGATATCTCTGCCGACGCTCCGGCGCTGGCCGAACGGGTCTACAGCGCGCTGGGCTCGGTGGACCACCGCCCGGCGATCCACGTCGCCACCTACTTCGGCGACCCTGGTGCCGCCCTGCCAGCGCTGGCCCGCACACCCATCGAGGCGATCGGTGTCGACTTGGTCTACGGCGCCGACACCGCGGTGGGGTCGGTTTCCGGATTAGCCGGCAAGACGCTGGTGGCCGGGATCGTCGACGGCCGCAACATCTGGCGCACCGACCTGGAGTCAGCGCTGAGCAAATTGGCCGCGCTGCTGGGAAGCGCGGATGCCGTGGCAGTTTCTACGTCGTGCTCGACGCTGCACGTGCCGTACTCGCTGGAGCCCGAAACCGACCTGGATGACGCGCTGCGTAGCTGGCTGGCATTCGGCGCCGAGAAGGTGCACGAGGTGGCCACGTTGGCACGTGCGCTGCGCAGCGACCTTGGAGGCCGAGCCTCTGTGGCCGACGAAATCGCGGCGTCCAATGCGGCCGTCGCCTCCCGCAAGAGGGACCCGCGTCTGCACAACAACCAGGTCCGTGCTCGGATCGACTCGATCACCAAATCGGGCACTCACCGCGGGCCGGCCGCCGAACGCCGCGACGCCCAGAACGCGCGGCTACACCTGCCGCCGCTGCCGACGACCACGATCGGATCGTTTCCGCAGACCGTCGAGATCCGCAAGGCCCGCGCCGCGCTGGTCGCCGGTGACATCGACGAGGCCGAGTACACCCGACGGATGCAGGCCGAGGTCGCCGATGTGATCAAGCTGCAAGAGCAGCTGGGTCTGGACGTGCTGGTGCACGGCGAGCCGGAACGCAACGACATGGTGCAGTACTTCGCCGAGCAGCTGGAGGGTTTCTTCGCCACCAAGAACGGCTGGGTGCAGTCCTACGGCAGCCGCTGCGTACGGCCGCCGGTCCTCTACGGTGACGTCACCCGCCAGCACCCGATGACGGTGGAGTGGGCCAAATACGCGCAGTCGCTGACCGACAAGCCGGTCAAGGGCATGCTCACCGGGCCGGTCACGATCCTTGCGTGGTCGTTCGTCCGCGACGATCAGCCGCTTGCCGACACCGCCAACCAGGTGGCGCTGGCCATCCGCGACGAGACCGTGGACCTGCAGTCGGCCGGCATCGCCGTCATCCAGGTCGACGAGCCCGCGCTGCGGGAACTGTTGCCGCTACGCGACGCCGACAAGGCGGCCTACCTGGACTGGGCCGTCGGCTCGTTCCGGCTGGCCACCTCCGGGGTGTCGGACTCGACGCAGATCCACACTCACCTGTGCTACTCGGAGTTCGGCGAGGTGATCGGCGCGATCGCCGACCTGGACGCCGACGTCACCTCGATCGAAGCGGCCCGCTCGCACATGGAGGTGCTCGACGACCTGAACTCGATCGGGTTCTCCAACAGCGTCGGGCCGGGTGTCTACGACATCCATTCGCCGCGGGTGCCCAGCACCGACGAGATCGCCACCTCGCTGCGCGCCGCGCTGAAAGCGGTTCCGGCCGAGCGGCTTTGGGTCAACCCCGACTGCGGCCTGAAGACCCGCAACCCCGACGAGGTCACGGCGTCACTGACCAACCTGGTCGCGGCGACCAAGGAAGTCCGGGCCGGCGCCTAGCCCTTCGCTGCCGTGCCGGCGCGGTGGCTGCTAGCGGTGGGCTTCTCGCATCTGCTCAACCACTGACGTCGTAGCTTCGGACGAACTCCAGTCTGGTGCGAACCCACGGTGCACGACACCGTCGATTTCTACCGAGCTTGTCTACGGCGCGACGAGCGTGGTACTCGATCAGCGCCATACGCGTCACCCTAGAACTGGGCGGGCAGTTGGATTAGTCGGCCCCGGGCGCCCCGACCGACGGGACGCTCAGCAGCCGGACCGGCACGTCGTCCGCCCAGGGCTGGCGGGTCACCATGTCGGCCACCCGCACGTAGCCGCGTTCGAATTCGCCCGTGGCGGCGTCCACCAGCCGATACTGCTGGGTCTGTTTGTGGATCGGCTGGGCGTCGAGCATCACCACCCGCACTTCGCCTGGCTCGAAGTGGCAGCGCTTCTGCAGGGCCGCGACCAACTGCTCATTGCTGAAGTGCCCGTCACCGAAATTCCATCCGATGGCGGTGCTGCAAAGTCGCTCACCATCGGTGAGGACGTAGTCGTCCTCGTTGTGGCCGGCCATCGCGCGGTGCGCCAGGGTGAACAGGGCTCGACCGTGAGTGTTGAAGGCGCGGAACGCATATCCCATATACATCGGGATCTGCGCGGCTGCCTTGCTGCCGTAGAACTTCTCCAGCTGGGCGGCGGGCATGCTGGCGATCGCAACGACGCCCTTGGCGATCTTCTCGTCGGCCGACGGCTTGATGCACCACAGCGTGGTGTCCCAGTTGCCCGCGTAATAGCGCATGCCCGGCAAGAATGACACCTTGCGCGGCGACAGATTTCCCGTCACGATCGTGCCCGCGACGACGGCGAACAGCAGGATCGGCAGCGGTGTCGTCAGGTCGCCCAGCCCGACCGACGCGTGGCCGACGAACAGCGCCAGCACGCTGAACATCATGAAGACGTTCCACTCCAGGGGCACCCCCATCGGAATCGACGACAGGATGCCAAAGTGGAAGCACAGCATGACGAATGCGGCAATCGCGGTGGGCCACCCGCCGTGACTGAAGAACAACACCAGCGGCACGAGTCCCTCGATCGCGGTGCTGAAATGCGCGAGCCAGCGTGACGGCCGGCCCGGACGCAGGTCGTCGGGGAAGTGTTCGAAGAATGCCCGTTTGATGAACCGCGGCCGGAAGATCGGATTGTTGCTCATCATCGTGGAGATGACGAACGGAAAGTGTTTGTTGAGCTTGGATGTTGCTGCGCCGAGCCAGATCACCAGGCACACCAATTTCGCGCCCAGGATCATGTCGACGCCGTAGCCGGCGAATAGGAAAGCCACCGTGAATGACGCGTACACCTCGCCGCGGGCGGCCAGGAAGATGACCTTGTCGCGCAGACCCAGCACGGCCAGGACGCCCAGTACCGCCCAGATCTGCCACGCCGGCAGCACTCCCACTGTCGTCCCCAGCGCAGGCAGCGGCCCGGTGCCGTCGGAGAAGATCGCGATGACGAGCAGCACCAGCAGTGCGCCGTATAGCAGCGCGTCGACGGCAGTGCGCGCATCTCCCTTGGTGAAAGGTATGCGAGCCGGCCACGGCGGCAGCCGGATGGTGCCGGGCCGCAACCAGTAGAGGATCGAGCCCATGGGCGGAAAGAAGCGGTTGTTCAGCGGTCCGAAGCCACAGCCCAGACCGACCACCTCGAACAGCATGGTGTAGAGCACGACCTTTTCGAACACGATCGGCTCGGCGTACCAATGCGCGACATTGGTGAAGCCATTAACGCCGTTTGTGGTCAGCGCCAACAGCCAGGCGGCCAGGATGTAGAGGCCGATCTTGACGACGTAGAACAGGTGCAGCACTACCGGGGTGCCGAAGCCGACCTCCGCCCAGTGCCGGGCCATCGGGATGATCTTCTCTGCGCGGGTGCCCTTGCTCCACTCCTCGAAGTTGATCTGCGGAGTGTCCTGTTTGAGAAATCCCATGGCGGCAAGATTAGAACGTGTTCTAGCCCAATTGTCCGGGTTCAGCGGAACAACATCCGGCCTTGACTACTACGTGTCGTAGTAGTACAACGGTAGTTGAGCAGGCAAATTCTCCTCACCCGCCTGCATCGAGGACGGTGATCCGCGATGATCGATCAGATTTCGCCAAGACGCGAAAACGGCGCCGAGATTCTCCGTTGGGCCGCAATAGCATTCGTCATCGGATTCGGCATCCACGGCTTGGACCATCTGCGCCGCGGCATGTCGGCGTCGCCGCCATTCATCATGGTCGGCGGTGCGATACAGGGGCTATTCGTCGCCGTCGCAGTCGCGATGGCACTCGCCCGACGGCCCCAACGCCAGTGGGCGCCGGAAGCCGCGATCGCGGTCGGGTTCGGCAGCGCCGGGGTATTCACCTACGCACACCTGCTGCCGACTTTCCTGCCGGGCTACCAGGACAGCTTCATCTCGTCGCCGCACATCAACGTGACGTGGTTCTCCTGGTTCTCCGCCTTGGCCGAGATCGGCACCGGCATTGTGTTCGCGATCGCCGGCATCCGGGCACGCCGGTCAGTCCACGAGGCTTCGGTAATGTGCCCGCGACCGCGGCAAGGCGTCGCACCATGACTACCGAACCGGTAGGAACACTGTTCTTCGACGGAGCCTGCGGAATGTGCACTCGGTCAAGGAATCTGCTGTTGAAGATGGATCGAACCGGAAAGCTGCGTACCGAGACTCTACAAAGTCCCGGCGCCGCACAACGACTCGGTATCGCACCGACAAGCCTGCTGGAATCGGTCCGCTGGCTGGATTCCTCCGGCACCGTCTATTCCGGCGCGGAGGCCGCCAACGCAGCACTATCGGCGGCCATGGGGACCCGAATCCCGTTGGTGATTTATCGGATTCCCGGTATTCGCTTCATCGAGGATGCCGTGTACCGATGGGTGGTCGCGCATCGGTATCGCTTCCCGGGGACCACCCCGTACTGCGAGTCACATCCCAGCGCGTGCTGAGCTAGAAGGCGGGCACCGGTCCGTTGTCCTTGGATTTCATGAAGCGCGCTTCCGTTGCCAGTGCGGACTTTTGACCGCGTCAAGGGCTTCGGTGACATAGCGATCCAGCGGTCGGCGATTGCTGGATTGCCGCACCCACCGCTGAAAGCCGTAATCTCCCGCGGCAAAGGCGAGTTGGACCAGCAGACCCGGGCGCATATCAGTATCCGGGTTGGCGCCCATGCGGGCGGCGACCAGCTTTGCCGCCCGCTCCTTGTCGGCGGCTGTCACCATCGTCAGCTTGCCGAGCACATCGGGGGCGACCAGCAGGGCTTCACGCCACTCTTCGATGTCGGCCGCGTCGAATGAGCGAGTTCGCGTGATGATGGCGTTGATCAGCGCGACGTCGGGCGACTCCGCAGTGGGCCGCTGTTCGAGCAGATTGACAATTGCGGTGCCGCCGTGTCGAACCGGTGCCAACAGCACCTCCTCCTTCGTTGGCACGTGCCGGAAGAAGGTGCGCGGGGAAACGCCCGCGGCCGCGGCGATCTCCTCCGTTGTCACGGCGTCGTATCCGTGTTCGATGAACAGCCGGAACGCCGCGCGGCGGATGTCGGCCCTGATCTGTGCGCGCTGCCGATCTCGCAGCGACTCTCGTCTGGTGGGAAAGGTCATCGGAAGCAACCAATTCCGCCGTCGACTTGGATGGTCTGCCCGGTGATGAACGTCGCGTCGGTGCTCAGCAGAAACGCCACCAGCGCGCCCACGTCGGTGCGAACATCGCCGATACGCTTCATCGGGACGCGTCCCACCGCCCTCGCGTAGTCGGCAGGCGCGAACTGCTTCCACAGTTTGACGCCGTCGGACTCGGCGAACGGGCAGATGACGTTGACCCGGATGTTGTCACGCCCCCACTCCAGGGCGGCGACCTTCGACAGGCCGCGGATGCCTTCCTTGGCGGCCGCGTATCCGCCCCACTTCGGTTCCCCGCCGGTGCCGGTCCCTGAGCCGAGGTTGACGATCGACCCGCCGCCCTGATTGACCATCAACGGGTGCACGGCCTGCATGAGAAGAAAGGTCGCGCGTGGACCGACGTCGTAACCCAGCGCCAGGTCTTCGGTGGTGATGTCGACGAATGCCTTGGGTTCGTTGGTGGCGATGGCGTTGTTGACCAACCCGTGCACCGCACCGAAGGCGTCGACCGCTGCCGCGACGATCCGCTGAGCTGATTCGGGATCACGCAGATTGGCGACCAATGGCTCGACGCGGCCGGCCGCCCGGAGTTCATCGGT
>NZ_DATMLH010000266.1:0-11119 GCF_035570115.1 Mycobacterium sp. | reverse complement strand
GAAGGGCGGTGATTCATGGGTGAAGCCATCGATGAACTCCTAGTCGTCGAAGAACTTCACGACGGGCAACTCCCCGAGTCCGTCGACGATGTCACGCTGTACGCCGAGTATCAGCAACTCGCCGCCGAGCAGGCGGCTTTGCGGCGTCTGGCCGTGCTGGTGGCCCGGGGGGCGGAACCGGCGGAGGTGTTCGAGGCGGTCGTCAACGAAATGCGCCGCTGTTTGTCCGCGGATACCGCCGGATTGTGGCGCTATGAGCCAAACGACGAAATGACGAAGGTGGCTGCGGCTGAACATCCGGGGCTGCAGCTAGCGAAGTGGCCCGTGGGGACCCGAAGCCCGATCGACGGCAGCACCCTGGCAGGAATAGTGCGGCGCACAGGCCGGCCCGCGAGGATGGACAACTACGAGAACAGCACCGGCTCACTCGCGGCGCGGATACGCGACGCTGGCGTACACGCAGCGGTCGGTGTGCCCGTCGTCGTCGACGGACGCGTGTGGGGTCTGGCGGCCGTGGGTTCGGTTGAACCCGAGCCCATGCCGGCCGACACCGAAGGGCGCATCAGCGCCTTCGCCGAACTGATCGGCACCGTCGTGGTGGCCGGATATCGTGACGAGCAGAAACGGCAGCTACTGACTGAGGCGTCGCAACTGTCGAATCGGCTCGATGGTCTGGTTGCCGGACGCGGATTCGGCGACTGGAGTCTGCGGGACATCGCGGGCTTCCTTCGGCTACCGACCAACGGTCCGTTTGTGGTCATCGCCGCACAGGTTTCGTTCGCGGGCGAAGAGCCGCTTCCCGAGATTGAATCTAAGCTCCGCAGCCTTAACATATCGTCGGCGTGGACTCTGCTGCCTGATTTGCAGGTCGGGGTTGCGCGCGTCACGTCCGACGAAAAATTCGACGCGATGGTTGCCCTAATGTCTCGGATGACAACAGCCCGAGTAGGCGTCAGCGCGGCTTTCGAGGATTTACGTGAGACACCGACAGCCCTGCATGTAGCACGAGTGATGTTGCGGGGCAGGGGCGACTCCGGATCCTCCGTCGCTGTGTTCGACGGCTCCATCCTGGCCGCCGCCGTAATCAGCGCACCGGAGGCGATGACGAGAACGGTCGGCCCAGCGTTGGACGGCTTTAGCGACCTTCCCGACGAGGAACGCGAAATGCTATTTGAAACGTTTCGGGTGTGGCAGGACCATGATGCGTGCGTGCGCGATGCAGCTGAAGCACTCTTTTGTCACCCCAACACGGTCCGATACCGGTTGCGCAAAATTGAGGTACGTAGCGGCCGATCCCTTTCGCGGCCAAAGGATGTCGTCGAACTGTATCTAGCCTTCGAAGTACACCGGCGCCTTATGTAGCCGAAAGTCGTTGACGTCGTTGATGATCGGAATACCGCCACACTAACGATGCTCTTTCAAGAAATTTCGCCATAGGCGATGCCAGTCAGGTTTCCTTGCGCGACCAGCAGCACCTTCGGGTCCGATCCATCGAGTTTGGCCGAGAAGACGTTGCCCCCGAAGTCGGTGATAAACATTCGGCCGCCCTTCCGATCCAGGGCGATGCCGATTCCTTCCATCAAGTGCGTGAAGATGATCTCGGGAGCGGGGCGGTCCCTGACATCAGAATCCATGGGCGCGCGATTCACCGTGTTGCCGCGCGGCGGATCGCCCCGGTCGGTCCAGTACATGACGCGATTGTTGAGGTCGAGCTCCAGATCGATCGGCTCGGGCAGTCCGTCATAAAGAAGTTCGATGTCTGTTCGATTACACGCCGTTTGTCCTTTGGGAATTTCGATGCCGGCGCGGAAAAGTCTGCCCTTGCCGGCGTTGTCGGGACCTTTTTGTGTCCAGTAGACCTGGTCGCCATCGACATCGATGGCCACGCCCACGCACCACTTCGTAGAATCCGGCCCCGGTCGTGGCTCGCCCTGGCTGGTGTCCACGAGCGTCTCGATATTCGAGCCGTCTAGGTCGGCGCGCATCAGGCGCATGCCCTCGCGGTCACACCAGTACAGCTTTCTGCTGGTCTTTTCGAGCTGCAGCTGCTTCGGAGTGAACGTGCCGCCCTCGGGAACGAGCGTCCTCCGATTCTGTCCGTCGAGGTCAGCTCGCTCGATGGAACCGTCGTCCGCCGCGGGATTTCCCATGTTGGTCCAGTAAACGTGCCCCGCCGCGGCATCGACCGCGATGCCATCGGGGTATCTGCACTCGGTGACGATGACCTTGCTGTCCGAGCCGTCCGGATTCAGCGAAACAACACGGTCGTCGCTGAGGTCCAAAAGGAACAGGCGGCTGACTGCGGCTTGATCGCCGGACGCAAGTTGCGGCTGGGGCATTTGTGAACTGACCATATGTCTCTACTCCAGGTACTCAGTTGGGATCCGAACCGGATACCGGATTCACCGCTGTGCGAGGTAATTCCATCGTTGCGCAAGCCGCCGACCCCGTCGATGTGTTTGGTGACAGGGATCGGCAGCAAGGTTTTGTCCACAGCGACAGTCGTCTGCGCCGCCACGACATCGCCTGCCGTGTAACGCATATCCGGGCTGAGGCAGCACGCGGGGCGAGTAGGGTCGGGCCGTGACGCACGAAAAGGCTCAGACATCGAACCCGATCTTGGTGCTGGTCGCGGCGGCCCGCGTTGCCGTCGGAGCGGCGATGATCCTCGCACCGAGCCGCATCTTTTCGCCAGGATCCGGGACGGAAACATTACTTATGCGGACCATCGGGATCCGTGATGTGGTTATCGGCTCCGGTGCATGTGCAGCCTGGGCGCGTGGGGAAGAAGGCGAATTGCAACGGTGGGCAACGGTTGGACTGGTTAGTGATGGAGCCGACTTTGTTACCGGGCTTCGCAGCAAGCCGCTCGTCGGCTCCAAAGGCGCACTGATCGCCACGCTCTCCCCGGTGCCCTTTGTAGCGGCCGCGGTCCTGGGTTTGGCCCGCGGCCTGAGAAAGCTTTGACGCGAAGGCTTCACCGAATGACGAGGTGATGATCCCGACGGGCGCGGACAGTACTTCAGGCGGCCACTTGTTAGCCGTCGGTGGCGAGTTCGGCCAGAACGTCGCGCGCGGCGGGTGTCCAGCCGAGAACCCGGCGGGCGTTGGCGGCGGTGAAGCGCTGGTCGAGAGCGAACGCATCGGCGAACGGGCCGAATTCGTGTCGAGCCTGCTCCATCGTGATCGAGCTGGCGGTACCGGACTGCCCGACGGCGACGCTCACCGCATCGGCAATCTGGCGCATGGTCGGTGACTGGCTGTCGTCAACGCCGGCGTAGACGCCGCCCGCCGGGCTCGCCAGCGCCGCGACATACAGTTCGGCGATGTCCTCGACGTGAACTACCGCCCACCGGTTTTCGCCGGTGCCGATGTAATGGGCGGCGCCGGCGCGGCCAGGCGCGCCGATGAACTGGCCGACGAGCCCGCCGCCGTGGCCGTAGACGACGCCCGGCATCACCAGAACGGGGTGCGCGCCACCACCGGCGCGCTCAAGAATGCGGCGCTCGTTGTCGCCGCGCCACGCCGTTATTGGCGGGGGCGCTTGCGGCGCCGTCTCGTCGACCACACCGTCGGTGTCCCCGTAGACCCAGACACCACCGGTGTGCACATATGGCCTCGAGCCGAGACCGTCCTGAATTGCGGTGGCAGCGCGCAGGTCGACGGCCGCGGTGTCAGGACCGTAGTCCTGTGCCAGGTGAATCGCGGCGTCAACCTCTATCGCCGTCTTGTGAAGCACGTCGAGATCGGTGAGGCCACCTCGCACAACGGTGGCACCGAGATCCGTGACAACTCGGTCGGCGTCATCGCTGCGCGCCAGTGCGACGGCCTGGTGCCCATGTCGTTGCAGAGCGCGGATGGTGGTTTGGCCGAGGTAGCCCGACCCGCCGGTGATCAAAACCTTCATGTGTCCTCCTTGGCTCCAGTGGTCTCGACTTCGAGGCTGCCATCGCCGAAACTCCAGGTCCAAGACCTATTACGTTGCGTGCAATACCCTGGAGGTATCAGTCGCTGTGGGAGGCCGGATGGATCTTGACCTGCGCAAGGTGCGTTACTTCGTCGCGGTCGCCGAAGAGTTGAACTTCGGCCGCGCGGCCGAGCGCCTTCACATCGCGCAGCCGGTGCTTTCTCGGCAGATCCGCGCGCTGGAAAACGAGCTACACGCCCAGCTGTTCGTCCGCGACAGCAGCGGCACCCGGCTGACGCCGGCTGGGCTGCAGCTTTTGGACGATGCATCGCTATTGCTGGCCGGGGCGGACGCCGCTCGGCGCCGCGTCGCGCGGGCCGCCCGGGCTATCTCGACGTTCACGGTCGGCTTCATGCCCGGCCTGACGGTGACCGAGCCGGTGCTCGCGCTCGGCGCTGCCCATCCCGACCTCACCGTCGAGGTGCTGCGGACCGACTGGACCAACCAGGTCACCGTCCTGCACGACGGCCGCGCAGACATCGGATACATACGCATGCCGGTCGACCTGACCGGGCTGCAGACATCGGAACTCTTCAGCGAACCGCGCGTGGCTGTGGTGCCTGCCGCTCACCGACTCGCCGGCAAGGAGGCCGTTAGCCTTCACGACCTCGCCGGTGAGCACCTGCTCCAGCACCCCGATGCCGTACCCGAATGGCGTTCCGTTGCAAAAGAAATGCCCGCAGGGCAGCGGGCGGCGCCGATAACCCTGGGGCGCAGCGTCGAGGAGAAGCTCGAACATGTCGCGACGGGACGTGGTTTCAGTGTGCTTCCTGAGTCGACGGCCACCTATTACCAACGCCCCGACGTCGCCTGGACGCCGATCACCGACATCCCGCCGAGCGAAGTGCGGCTGGCATGGGTGGCGACACGTCGCGCCTCGTTGATCGCGGAATTTGTCGCGCTCGCCCAGGCTGCGGTAAGGGACGCGTAGAGCGAACCAACGACCGTGGTTGCTCGCTACGAGGTGAGTTGGTCACTGCTGCTGAAATTGAGGCTCATGCGTGAGCCGACTGGTTTCTGCTCCAGATCCGCTCGTACCGCACTTCGCAGTAGGTCAAGCGAGGTTCATCGACTACCCGGTCATACATCCAGCGGCGCCGCTGCTCCCAGCCACGCAGTGTGCTCAGCCTTTGCATCAGTTCGTGATCGCCGTTGACGAGGCCGCGCACGTGGGTGATCCACGAATGACCATCCAACTGGCGATCGGTTGCGGTGTCGAAGGATTTGAGGTTGATCGGGCGTCGAATTCGGCCACGATTACCCGGCTCCCCGATCAGAGTGCATCATGATCCATTCGCGACGGGTCCGTGCTTACGGGGCCAACCGGGCCCAGCGCCAAAGTATTCCGCCCGTGGTGCTTGCGGTGGAAATCGCCCTTGCCGTGGGCGATATGTTGACGTCATGGGAAAGGCGCCGTACTGAATGCCGATATCGACCGCCGGGCCATACATGCCTCCGAGCGGGCTTTCTGGGTTGCGTTGCGTACATCCGGGCGGGTGGTGTACCTGCACGGCGACTACTACCTGACCGACAACGACGACGTTCTTGCGGCGCTGCGCGACCCGGCGCTGGTCTGCCCGCACATAGACCCCCATGTGTACCCGTGGGTACCGAGCACCGTGTCCGATCCGGCGGAGCACGCGCGATATCGGAGCATTCTTAACCCCCTGTTCACGCCGCGGGCGTTAGCCCCGGTCACGGCAGCCGTCCACGACCACGCGGTGGCGCTGGTGGATGCCATCGCCGACAACGGCGGGTGCGACGCCATCGCCGATATCGCCCACCCGCTGGCGTGCCAGACGTTGCTGACGGTGCTGGGGTTCCCGTCAACCGAACTCGACACCGTTATCGGGCTGGTCGATCGCTACCGGTTGCACCGCGACGACCCGAAGAACAATCATCAGCGCGTTATTGATTACGTGGCGCACACCATTCCACAGGCGGATTCCACCGGCGTTGTCGCGGCCCTGCGGGATGACTTCGATGACGACGAAATGACGTCGTTTGTCACGCTGCTCTTTACCTCCGCCGTCGACACCGGCGCTGTGGCCATTGGATTCTCGCTTGTGGAGTTGGCCGGCAACCCGCCATTGCAGTCCCTACTGCGCAGCCAACCCGACCAGATCGGCGCATTTGTCGACGAGGCAGCGCGGCTGAATCCGCCCATCACTACCTGCCTGCGGGCCAGCCTCACCGAGATGACCATCGGCGAGGTCACGCTGCCAGCGGGTGCGCGGTTTGTGTTGCCACTTCAGGCAGTCAACCTCGCTCCGGGCATCGACATATCGATCGCCGACAACCGGGTCCGACCGCAGCCCTCGTACACCTTCTCCGGCGGCGCGCGGCGTTGCCTTGGCGTGCACCTCGCGCGAGCCGAGCTGATCGCAATCATCACCGAGTTTCTGCGACGGATTCCGGAGTTCAGGACCGCGGACGGCTACAGCGTGCTCGCCGCCGAGGTCGACCGGTACCTGACGCATCTGCCGCTGGTGTGGTGATTTCCGGAAAACCGAAAATGGGAAAACCGCCGACTCAGGCCGCTGTCGGATTCTCCACCTGACCGCCGGGATGGTGTCCTGGGCGTTGCGGCAGAACAATGATCAACACGACAAGTGCGGCCGCGATGGCCGCCGAGGCCAGCGGGCGGCTCAGGGCCAAGCCGCCGTCAGCAATGGGCTTATCGAGAAAGTCGCCTACGGTTGCGCCCAGAGGCCGCGTCAGGATGAAAGCGACCCAGAACAAGATGACGCGCGACACCGTGGTCCAGTAGTAGAGGGCTACGACCACGCCGATCGCAGCGGCGAACACCAATGCGCCACGCTCGTAACCAAATCCGCGGGTGTCGGCAAGCCAGTCGCCGAGGGCCGTGCCCAACGTCTGCGAAAACGTGATGGTTGCCCAGTAGAACGCCTCTACTTTCGGCGTGGAAACGGTGCTTACAGATACCGTTCCCTCGGACCAACGCCAAAGTGCCAGCGTCGCCAGCAGGCAACCGAGAAGCAGAAGCGAGCCGCCGGTGTAGCCGATTCCCAGCGATCGGTCCGCGAAATCGGCCAACGTCGTACCGAAGGTTGTCGAGGCCACGATCGTCGCCCAGTACAGGGTCGCGTGGAAACGTTTGGCGAGGATTTGCGCGGCGATCAGCACCACCAGCGCGACGCCGAATAGTGCGACTCCCGCCACGTAGCCCCAATTCAGGGTCATTGTCACGGTGTCGCCGCCTGTCTCGCCCAGCGTTGTGGCCAAGATCTTGATGACCCAGAACCCTAAGGTGACCGCCGGCACCTTGGTCAACGCTTGTTTCGGAACGTCATTCATCTCGTGGCAAACTTCCGTTCTCGTTGAAATTGGTTGCGAATGCTTGGTTTACGTTCCTACCAAACAACGTCGAATTGTTCACACGACGACGACGATATGGACTTCCGGACGGACCGTGGCAAAAGCCTTGCTAGAGGATCGGTTTCGATTCCGGGCAGCTCCACTAACAAGTGCTGGTCAATTGCCGGCTTCGATAGCCGCGACTCGTGCGGCGGCGTCGGGTCCGCAAAACAGGGGGAGATCCACCGGGCCGGCGGCCAGTAGGCCGTCAATGCGGCGTTTGAGGTCGCCTGAGGAGAGATGGGCATACAGATTCGCGCCCGGGCAAGAAGTCGGGGCCAGGTCCCGATGGCCCGCCAGTGTGCTGGTCGCGATCCCGAAGTTCTGGGCAGCCCATGCGAACGCGACGGCGGTTCCGTGCAGCTGGGCCTCCGACGCCGTCTCCTGATCGAAGTCTCCTTCGCAGAGGACCAGGAAGTGGCCCGTGGTGTCGTAGTTGGTCGCGCTGTCGCCCGCGATCTTGGGGCTCCGCAGTTCGTAGATGTTGCCGTTGCGGTCGACGCCGACGTGATACGCGATGTCGATCCATCCGTGCTGGTCTTGGTGATAGCGCTGGTCTTGGCGCAAATGTCCTGGGGCATTGCGGTTGTCGCCGAGGACCACGGCCTCGTGGTGGAGAGTCATCCGGGTGATGGTCTGGGGCTTTCCTCCGGCGCGGGCGGGCCGGGCGCCCCAAGCATCTCGGCAGAGCAACTGAGCCGACGTGCTGCTCGGGGCCTTTGGGGCCGGGGCTGTCGGTCCAGCTAGTGGGCTGGGATCCGTTGTGCCCGTCGCAGCACGATGTGGAGACGGTGGCGTCAGGCCAGTCGCGGGCGCCGAGACAGGGTCCAGTCGCGGCTTGGTTGAGCAGGCGCCGACCGCGGAGGCCAAGCCGACGCTGCCGACCAGCCAAAGCAGCTGACGGCGGTTGACGAGCTCAGGGCGCTCGTCGGGCTGATCGGGCGCAGGTGCGTCCATGGCCCTCACCATACGGACGCAATCGTCGCTTAAGGGACCTTAATGGACCTTAAGGGACCTAGCGCAGACCTGGTGGTCAGTCAGTGCCGGACAGCGTGCTGTTGTCCCGCGCGTACCGGAGCCGCCGCGTCTTCCGCGACGAGGTTGCGCTGCTGACGCCTGTCGTCGCGCTTGATCCGACGGCTAAGCACCCGGTCGTCGCGTCGCGTCAGGGTGAGACTGCTCTGAACCAGGCGCTGGAGCTGCTGCCAGCTGAGCCCATCGAGCTCGCCGGCTGAGTCGTGGGTGGCGACCACAACTGCGCCGCGGAGCAGCGGCACCGTTTTGGCGGTGAACCGAGTCGTGGCTGACAGCATTTCGGTGGCGCAGCGGTTGACTTTGCGACGGCATCGCTGTGTTGAGGGAGTGAACCAGAAATCGAACTGTCGATCGGTGCTGGTCAGGCATTCGAGCCCATAGGCGTCGACGAGTTCGGCGATATCGGCGTTGGTGTAGGCGCGGGTTTCATAGACGAGGTCATTAGTGCTGAAGTAGAGAACGGTGTTCATATGATTGTCCTTTTCGGCTTGTGCTGGGCCGACTGAAGTGCGGTCGGCTTAATCACACGCTTGTAATTCCCCGTATAACGACTGCGCTAAACCTTCCTAACGAAAAAGAAACGGTGTTCGAGCACGAAGGCAGCACGTGGCAGCGGTTTATACCCGTCTGACCTGGTGCGACGCGACCTAGAGCCGTTCTTCCAACAACCCGACGCCCGCGTGAGCCTCGATGACGTCAACCGCGGCGACGTCGGAATCCAGCACCTGGCTGAACCACTCCGGCGTGAGCTCGCTGACCCCGGCCGGGATCGGCAGGGCGCGCTCCGATGCGCTAGTCGTCACGAGCCCAGCAACGCAATGAAGTCGGCCAGTCCCGTGCTGGGGGTCGCCGAGACCAATTCAGACATGTTCTGCCACTCCGGCGTTGCCAGCTCACGCAATTGGGACGGAAAGTCGTTGTTGGCTGTCAGCACCGCGGTCGCCAGGTCGTCGGCGGAATAACTTGATTTCAGGACCGTCACTTTTCCTGCTACTGCGCGGACGCTGCGGCGTAGTCAGCGTCGAAGGTTGAACTGACTGCGGCGATCAGCTCCGGTGCAATGGCGGTGTCCAAGACAAGTGACAGTTCTCGGTTTTCTAGAAGGCTTGTGGTAGTGAGGTTTTGACTGCCGATGATCAGCGTGGTGTGGTCGGTGAGCACAATTTTCTCGTGCATGTGCAGCGCGGTGTCGTTGGCCGGTAACAGGTGCACCGAGCAGCCGGCGGCTGACACTTCGGCCACGCTATTGGCCCACGATGGATTCTCGGTGAGAACGATGCGGCATTGCACACCGCGACGCGCGGCCTTGTCCAGGGCTGCCACCACGGCGCGGTCTTTGAATTCCTCACTGGTGACGTCGACGCTAACGGCGGCCTGGTCGATGCGCTGCAAGAAGGCGGCCCGCGCCGCCGGCGACCAGATCAAGTGGGGCGCCGGAGTCGCTTCGGGCGGGTGCCCGGACGGTGCTGCGGTGTAGTCGGTGTCGAACGTCGCCACAATGGCTGCGACGTCGGTGGGATTGGTGTCCAGTATCCAGGCGTCGCGGCTCGTCGAGTAGTACTGCGGTGTCAGGTTGCCGGTGCCGACTGCCGCGGTGGTGTCGTCGACTGTGATCGTTTTCTGGTGGTAGATCACGCCGTTGGGGGCCCACTTGACGGCGACGCCAGCGTCGCTGAGTTGCTGGAAGGACTCGGCGTTGGCGTCGTGGCCATGGAACGCGGCGTCCAGGATCACTTTGGTGTCCACGCCACGGCCGTGTGCATCGATAAGCGCGTTCACCGCCGCACGATCGATGAGTTCGTACATGGTGATCCGTACCGAGCGGGCGGCACCACTGATCAGATCAATGATGCGGGAAAAGCCCGCCTCGGGCTCCTGGATCAATTGATAGTTCGCGTCGGCCGCGAGCGCGCGCGGCGCGAAAGGAGTCGTGACGGTAGTGCAGACGCAGCCCATCAGGGTCAGCGTGACTAGCGAGAGGGCTTTTCGCACGGTGATGGGTAAGAGCCGCATCATCTGACCTTATTGCGCCGCACTGACATTGCCTTGCACACAGCCGGCTCAGCGAGTCGTCGCCTGACCCTCGCCAGTGCACTGCCCAGTGCTGCGCCCACGCCGAAATGCGGACCGTAGCCGACGGACACGTGGTCAAGATCGGCGCGAGGTCGATAGCCTGTTGCATATGTTCGACGGCGTAATGCTGCTTTGGTGGATCCTCACGATTCCGTCGTTTCTGTTCGTCGTCATCGACGTCTGGCGGACCACCCCCGAGTCGCCGGTCCTTAAATGGGCCTTCGTCATCCTCACCGCGTTCACCGGACCGCTGGGAGCGTTCTTCTATGTGCTCGGTTGTCGGGAACCGTTGCGGGGCAGCCACGAACAGTATGTCGCGGCTCGTTGGCGCCAAGTGCTCGGTTCGACGATGCATTGCGTCGCCGGCGACGGGATAGGAATCGTCGTCGGGGCCGCGATCGGCGGCGTATTGACGCTGCCCTTTTGGCCGGATTTTCTGCTCGAGTACGTGCTCGGCTTCGGGTTCGGATGGGCCTTCTTCCAGGCCTTCGCGATGCGCGACGCAGCGGGCGGGTCATACACGAAGTCGCTGAAGATGACCTTCCTGCCTGAGCTGCTGTCGATGAACCTGCTCATGACGGGGATGATCATCACGTCCCAATTCGCGATGCGAAGCACTATCGGCGGCGACGACCCGATGCGCCCGCAGTTCTGGTTCATCATGTC
>NZ_DATMLH010000265.1:0-53765 GCF_035570115.1 Mycobacterium sp. | reverse complement strand
CACATGATGGAGCAGGCGCGGCAGTCGCCGATCATCGCCGCGGTCTCTACGCGGTTGGCCCGCAGCAAGATCCTGCCGATGATCACGGCGGCCGACGCCGCCCGAGGGGTCGCGGATGCTGTGCACCAGCAAGCTCAATACGTCGCCGTACCCCGTCGGCTCGCCGCCGTCATCGGCCTGCGGAACCTGCCGAGCCGCTTGCAAGACGTCGCACTGATCGGCTTGAAGGCACAGGCGACCTCCGCGGTCGTCCGCCCCGACTGACCGGTAGCAGCCGTCGGTGTGGTGTAGACCACCAACTATTCGGTATGATATATATCGAATTATCCGCTGAACGGAGAAGGTAATCCCGACATGCGTACAAAACGGTTCGAAAGGTGACCTGGCGGGCGAATCGCATGCGCCGGTCCGGTGCGGATGGTCTACCGGTTTCGCTTCGGCTGCGCAACAGTTGACACCAGAGCTGTTTCCATACCAGAGGAGATATCGATGACGGCACCCGAACGCACCCGAGGCTGCCCGGTCGGTCATTATGCGTGGGCGTCGGGCGACCACCCGCCGATGACAGGTTTCCGACAGTTCGACCGCGAGGACAGGGAGCCTGTTTTCTATACGACCGACGCCGAGGGCTACCACGTCTTCACCGAGCAAGAGGCGATCGCGGAGGGCATGCAGCGTACCGACCTGTTCTCGAGCCATGCCATCGAGCCGATTACCCCCAACCCGGAGTATCGGTGGATCCCGGAAATGCTCGACCCGCCCGAGCACACCCAATGGCGCCGGCTGCTGGCCCCCATGTTCACGCCGGCCCGTGCTGCCGCGATGGAAAACGATATCCGCACACAGGCCACGACCTTGATCGACGAGCTTGCCGACCAGGGTCACGGCGACTTCATGTCCCAGTTCGCCCGCAAGTTCCCGACGGCAATCTTCTTGGGCATGATGGGATTACCACTCAGCGAGCTCGACAAGTTCCTCGCCTGGGAGTACACCATCCTGCACGGCAACGACGAAACAGACCCCAAACGGGAGCGTGCCGCGCAAGCCATGGGCGAAGTGGCCCAATACTTCGCCGGAGTTATCGCCGAGGCCCGCAAGGACGACACCGGCAAGACCGACATCATCAGCACCGCAGTGCGATGGGAGATTGACGGCGCCCCGATCACCGATGCCGACTTGTTGTCGTTGTGCACGCTGATCTTCGTGGCCGGACTCGACACCGTCGCAGCTCAGCTGTCCTTCATCATGTACACCCTGGCCACCGACGCCGGCCTGCGCCAGCGCATTATCGATGACCCCGCGGTGATCCCCTCGGCGGTGGAGGAGTTTCTTCGCGTGTACGGGATCGTGCAGTGTGGCCGGCGGGTGACCGACGACATCGTGTTCCGCGGATGCCCGTTGAAGCGGGGCGAGATGGTGCTCTTCCCGCTGGCCGCTGCGGGCCGTGACCCGCAACACTACGAAGATCCGTCGACGATCGACTTCGACCGCGGCCGCATCCGCCATATTTCGTTCGGGGCCGGCCCGCACCGTTGCCTTGGCTCGCATCTCGCACGGGTCGAACTGATCGTCGGGCTGCAGGAATGGCATCGTCGCATACCGCACTACTCACTGGCGGCCGGCCAACCCATCCTCGAACACCACAGCGGTGTGTATGGCCTGAACAACTTGCCGCTTACCTGGCCTGTTGGCGCTGCCTAGCAGCCATTTTCGCGGTTGCCGAGGAATCCGGCGCCGGTCTGGAGGTGCCGCGCGTCGTGACAGGGGCCTGGTCGGTGCTGGCCAGCGGCTTTGGGATTCTGGAAACTCCCACCGTCGGCGACAACGGTTCGATCTACTTCAGCGACATCACCGGCGGTGGGGTGTATCGGCTGGCCCCGGGCGCGGACGAACCCGCGGTGGTGGTACCCAGACGCCGTGGGGTGGGCGGGATGGCCCTGCACCGCGATGGCGGCCTGGTGATCAGCGGACGCGACGTGCGCCACGTCGGCGCCGGCCCGGACCGCCTGCTCCTAGCCCCGGGCGATGTCGCCCCGTCGCCGGGACTGATCACTTCGTTCAACGACTTTGCGGTGGGAGTATCGGGCGAGCTGTACATCGGCACGGTGCGCACCCCGGCTGGGCACGTGCGGGGCGACGACGAGCTGTTCGGCAGCGGCGAGCTGTTACGCCTCGACGCGCCCGGACATGCGGTGCGGCTGCTCGCCGACGTAGAAACCGCCAACGGCGCGGTGTACTCCAATGGTGTTGTTCTACAAGCTGATTCGGCACGCCGGGTGATCAACAGCGTTCGTGCCGACGGCACCGCCCATACCTGGTTTAGTACCGCCGCCGTCGACGGTGTCCCGGACGGGCTCGCCCTCGACGCCGATGGCAACGTGTGGATCGCGTTCTACGGTGGCGGTTGCATCGCATGCTTCGCGCTTACCGGCGAGCTGCTGCGGGTCATCACAGTGCCGGCGCGGCGGGTGACCAGCGTCTGCTTTGGCCGCGTCGACCGCACCGTCTACGTCACGACCGAGGACAACACGACCGACGCGGCTCTCACCGGCTGCTTGCTCGTCAGCGACATCGACGTCGCGGGTGCCGTCCCGCCGGCCGCGACCATCTGACATCGGGTTCACGGGTTGCGGACTGCATCCGAATTAATAGTATAATTATAGATCGTATTGGGCGTCGCCAGTCATCCGGCGGCGGCCGAGGTGCGCGCGGCCCGACACACGTAAGCGAGAGGTTTGCCAGATGAGGCGATTGGTCTTCGAGCCCGAACACGATCAGTTGCGTGAGACGACAAAGCTCTACATCGAACGCGAGGTCGCACCCCATGCCGAGAAGTGGGAACAAGAACGCATCGTCGATCGCTCGGCGTATCTGGCAGCGGGTAAGTACGGACTGATCGGCTTCAACATGCCCGAAAAGTACGGCGGCGGGGGCTCCGACGACTTCCGGTTCAACGCGGTGATCATCGAGGAGCTCGCCAAGTTCGGGGCGGGGGCACCGGCGCTGAACCTGCAGAACGACATCGTCGGTCCGTACCTGAAATCATTGGCCACCGAGGACCAGCAACAGCGCTGGCTCCCCGGCTTCGTCGCGGGCGAGCTCATCGGCGCCATCGCCATGAGCGAACCCGGCGCCGGCAGTGACCTCGCGGGGATCCGCACCTCGGCGGTCCGCGACGGCGATGACTGGATCCTCAACGGCAACAAGATATTCATCTCCTCCGGGATCAACGCCGACCTAGTGATCGTGGTGGCACGCACTAATCCCGGCGCCGGGCACAAAGGCTTCTCGCTGCTGGTCGTGGAGCGCGGTATGGACGGCTTCACCCGCGGACGCAAGCTTGACAAGATGGGCCAGCACAGCCAAGACACCGCGGAGCTGCATTTCGACCATGTGCGGGTGCCCGCGGCGAATGTGCTGGGCGAGGTCGACAGAGGCTTTTACCACTTGATGCGCAATCTTCCCTCCGAGCGACTGTCCATCGCGGTGCGCGGTGTAGCCGGGGCGCGCGAGACATGGCGGCAGACCGTGCAATACGCCAAGGATCGCACGGCATTCGGTCAACCGATCGGGTCCTTCCAGCACAACCGGTTCGTGCTGGCCGAGCTGGACACCGAACTGGACATCGCCGAGTGCTATATCGACCGCTGCCTGCAGGCCGTGGTGGAGGAGGAACTCACCGCGGTAGAGGCCGCGAAGGCCAAGTGGTGGTGTACCGAACTGGCCAAGAAAGTCGTCGATTCATGCCTGCAACTGCACGGCGGCTACGGCTATATGAACGAGTACCGGGTCGCGCGGGACTACGTCGACACCCGCGTGACAACCATCACCGGTGGAACCACCGAGATCATGAAGGACATCATCGGCCGGAGTCTGGGCTTGTGAGCGCCGCGTCGACCGGCGGGGCGATGGGGGAACGTGCGCGATGACGCTGGCGACGAAGTTCACGGACGTGTTCGGGGTCGAGCACCCCATCGTGCAGGGTGGGATGCAGTGGGTAGGCCGCGCGGAATTGGTTGCGGCGGTGGCCAACGCGGGTGCGCTGGGGTTCCTCACGGCGCTGACCCAGCCCACCCCGGCCGATCTGGCCAACGAGATCGCTAAGACGCGTGACCTCACGGACAAGCCGTTCGGGGTGAACCTGACGATCCTGCCGACGATCAACCCACCGCCGTATGACGAGTACCGCCAGGTGATCGTGGATGCCGGCGTCACGATCGTTGAGACGGCCGGGTCCAACCCGGCGCCGCATCTGCCGATGTTTCACGACAACGGAATTAAGGTGCTGCACAAGTGCACCTCGGTGCGCCACGCGGTCAAGGCCGAGACCCTGGGCGTGGACGGCATAAGCATCGACGGCTTCGAGTGCGCGGGCCATCCCGGTGAGGACGACATTCCGGGTTTGGTGCTGATCCCGGCGGCCGCGGCCAAGATCGCTATCCCGATGATCGCCTCCGGCGGTTTCGCCGACGCGCGTGGCCTGGTGGCCGCGTTGGCTTTGGGCGCCGATGGCATCAACATGGGCACCCGGTTCATGTGCACGGTGGAGTCGTGCATTCATCAGAACGTCAAGGAAGCGATCAAGGCCGGCGACGAGCGGGACACCGAGCTGATCTTCCGTACGCTGCGCAACACCGCGCGGGTGGCCAGCAACACCGTGTCGCGCGAAGTCGTGGAAATCCTCGCTCGCGGTGGACAGTTCGAAGACGTCAGAGATCTCGTTGCGGGCGCCCGCGGTCGTAACGTCTTCGAGAACGGCGACCTCGAGGCCGGCGTCTGGAGCGTCGGTACCGCGATGGGTCTGATCGACGACATCCCGACCGTCGCCGAGTTGGTCTCACGCATCGTCGCCGAGGCCGACGAACTCATCACCGGACGGCTGGGCGGCATGATCGAGCCGAGAACTGATTTGGCGATTGGACTTATCCGATGATTTATCTGCTGCTGCATGGTGGGGCGCACGGCAGTTGGGCATGGGAGCCCCTCGTGCCGCGGCTGCAGGCACGTGGGCACACGGTCATTTGCCCGGTGATTCCCATGGACGATCCCGCTGCCGGAGTCCAGGATTGGGCCGGCGCGGCTTGTCGCAGTATCGACAGCGTGAGTTCTTCGGAAATCGTGGTGGTCGGGCATTCCCTGGCGGGCCTCGCCTTGCCGGTCATCGCCACGATGCGACCGGTCCAGCGGATGGTCTTCCTGTGCGCGGTGGTGCCGCTGCCCGCCCGCCCACACCGAGACTGCCTGGGAGATCCGCCGACAGCCATCACCCTGAGGCGCGATCGGCTCGAATTCGACGCCGCGGGCAGCATGATCGTCCCATGGCCGACCGCGCGCGAGTTTTACTACCAGGACTGCGACGAAGCGGTTGCCCGTGCGGCGTGGGACCATATGCGGCCGTCCGCGCAGAGCATTTGGAAGGAAGTGTCGCCCATCGATACCTGGCCGTTCACGCAATCCGCCTACATCCTGGGCAAGTTTGATCGATCACTGAGCCCTGACTACTCGCGGCGGGCGAGCCGCGATCTGCTGGGCGTCGACGCGATCGAACTCGATTCGGGTCACGCACCGATGCTCAGTTGCCCTGACGAGTTGGCGGCCGCACTTGACACCGTCGTGTCGGGCCCCGCGGCGCGCCAACGGTCGTTGTTGTCGACAGAAAGAGGAAGCCATGGCCGGAACCCTTGAGGGCAAGGTTGCGTTTATCACGGGCGCTGCCCGCGGTCAGGGGCGCAGCCATGCGGTGCGCCTGGCTCGTGAGGGTGCCGACATTATTGCCGTTGACCTGTGTGCACCCGTGGACACCGCCCCGTACCCGATGGCCAGCAAGGAGGACCTCGATGTGACGATCGCCGCGGTGGAAGCCACCGGTCGGCGTATCGAGGCCCACATTGCCGACGTTCGGGATCTGACGGGACTGCGCGGATCGGTCGACGCCGGGGTCGCGCGCTTCGGTCGACTGGACGTGGTGGTCGCCAACGCCGGGATTGCGTCGTATGCGGCCGCCGACCAGATGACCGAGGATCAGTGGGACGAAATGATCGCGATCAATCTCAGCGGTGTGTGGCGCACCATCCGGGCATCGATCGCGCACCTGGTTGCCGGTGGTGGCGGCGGTTCGGTGATCATCGTCAGCTCGGCCGCGGGCTTGCGCGGTATCCCCAACGCGGCGCATTACGCCGCCGCCAAGCACGGGATCGTCGGCCTGATGAAGGTGCTGGCACTCGAATTGGGCACACACCGGATCCGAGTCAATACGATCCATCCCACGACCGTGGACTCGCCGATGAGCCAGAACGACTCCACGCTGGAACTGTTTCTACCCGGAGAACCACGAGAGGCCCAGACCCAACAGGCCTACGCTCGGATCGCCCAGCGGCTCAACGTAATACCGGTGCCCTGGATTCAACCGGAGACGGTCAGCGACCTGGTGGCCTTTCTGGCCTCGGATCAGGCTCAGTACATCACCGGGTCGGCGATCCCGGTTGACGCGGGCATGGCGATCCGGTGGTGACAACCGTTAGCTGAACAGGTCGACGATCTTCTTGTTCTTCAAGTCGTCGCCCAGCAGCGTCGTAGCCGCTGTCTGCATGTGCTGCGTCCAATGCTTTTGGGCGCCTTCGCTGTCGCCCGCCGCGACCAGGGTCGCAAGCTTGCGGAACGACAGTAGAACGCGCCGAAACCGTTGCGGCTTAACATTTTTAGCGAACTTGGCTGGCACGGTGGCGGCGTAGTGCATGGAGACGACTTCCTGCAGCAGGCCGCCCTGCAGCGCAAGGGTCTTGTTGCCGCTGCCCTTGAGAACGAGCTCATGGAACTCATACGTGGTTTGCGACCATGCGTCGGCATTTGGCACGTTGTCGGGACTTTCGTCGAGTAGCGCGGCGACGTCGTCGATGCACTGGTTGAGCCGACGCAGGTCCTCGGGATCGTTGCGCGCCGCCATCATGCCCGCGCAAATCGGCTCGAGCGCGGTTCGCGCCTCGTATACGTCGGCGATCGTGGCGCCCTCGATCTGCAGCAACAGACCCACGTGCCGAGCGCTGACACTGACATCAGGCGTCAGCACCAATGCGCCGCCGCCGACTCCCCGTCGCACCGAGATCAAAGACTCTGTCTCGAGAATCCGGAACGCCTCGCGCAACGTGGGCCGCGACACCCCGAGCTCAGCGAGGAGGTCGGGTTCGGTCGGCAGGGTCATGCCCGGTAGCAGCTCACCCCGCACGATCTGCCGGCGGATCTTCGCTGCGATCAGGGCAGCCGTCTTCTGCGGATGCACCTGGCCGGTGATCGGCGATCGAACTCGGGTGACCATGGGTCTGCCTCTCTCTCGTCTCCGCGCCGGCCGAACCTTAAATGGTTCCTCCAGTTACCTTAATTCACTGATTATGCCATTAGTCCGCGCTGACGCGGTTGTTGTTTTCCGAGCGGGACGCCAGCTTCGGCCACGCGCGGTCGTGTTGGTAAATTAGATCTATCATTAATCTAGATCGGCGCGTGCCTGCTGGATGAGGACGATCGCCGACCGCTATCCAGGCACGGCGGCGCAGCCGCAGTAAAGCCGGATTTCTGGAGGTCCGTTATGCCCGTGGTTGCGCCGACATACAAGGTGGGCAAGCGGTCCACCCCCATCCGAGTCGTTCAGTGCTTTACCGGTGGCGTCGGATCCGAGTGCGTGCGACGCATCGTGGATCACCCTGACATGACCCTGGTCGGCGTGCTGGTGCACTCGGCCGACAAAGACGGCAAGGATGCCGGCGAACTGGTCGGCATCGGTCCGATCGGTATCAGCGCGACGCGCGATCTCGACCAGATCATCGCCCTGCACCCCGACGCCGCGATCTGGCACCGGCAGGGCTACGAGCCCGCGCTGATCGCAAAGCTCCTGGCCGCGGGCGTCAACGTCTACACCGCGCTGGGTGGCCACGACGTGGCCGGCCAGCCCGAACAAGAGTTGCTCGAGCGGGCATGCCGCACCGGCGGCTCCACATTCGCGGCGGCCGGCAACATACCGGGGCTGATCAGCGACGCCCTTCCGATTTTCCTGACCGGCTTCACCGGCACGATCCGGCACATCAAGGCAGTTCAGCGCAACCATGTGGCGCATTATCCGTCCGCGCACCAGTTGGTAGCCGGCCTCGGACTGGGGCTCCCAGTGGAGGCTGCGGAAAATCACGAGGTCGACGGCATGTGGGAATGGCTGATGGCGATGTCGTCCCAGACGGTGGCGCGGGCCATCGGAATTCCGTTCGACGGTCTGCGGACGGTCCGTAAGGAAACCCGGCCGGCGCCGCGCACCGTCACCCTGCCCGGCAGCGGATGCACCATCGAGAAGGGAACGATCGGTGGCGTGCGGTGGACCTGGGAAGCCCGCTCGGGTGGCGAGGTCTTCCTCACGATCGTCAACGAGCAGACTGCCGTTTTCGGCCTCGGCGAGGGATGGCGCACCGACGACAACGCGCCCGCATGGACCGTCGAGATCGACGCATCGCCGCCGTTGGTCGCCACCCTGACGTGGCCGGAAGGCATACCGCACGCGCTGGCCAACTCGCAGCTCAATTCCGCGCGGGCCATCAACATGGTCCCGGTGCTCGTCGATGCCCCACCGGGTTGCCGGACGATCTTGGACCTGGCCATGATCAGCGGCTATGCGGCGTCCAGATGACCGCGGCAAAGCTGAGAGCGCGACTTTCGAGGATCAGGGGTGGATTGTCGTTCCTGCCCGAGATCGACGCGGTGGCGTTGGTCATCTGACGACAGCGCCGAGCGCGTTCGTTCCCAACTAACCAATCGACGTTAGTTTACTGCACGTGGCCCAGCGTACGACGGTCGTGTCACAAGCGGACGGCCCCTACCAGACCTGCGAACGCGCTAGTTTGCTGCGGGTCGTTGGGTGACATCAGCGAGGAGGGCGGCGCGGACCGGGGTGAACTCCACGTCGAGGCGTTCGGGCCCGAGGGTGTTCGCCCCGCCCCGCCAGTTCATGTCCGCCGGGTCCATCGCCAGCCGGATGTCCGGCAGCGTGCGCAGGACTTCCTCGAGGACCACCACCATCTCGGTGACGGCGAGGTGCTCGCCAATGCAGCGGTGCCGTCCCGTGCCGAAGGCGAGGTGCTGGTTGGACTCCCGGTCGACATCGAAGCGGTCTGGCTCGGGGAAACGCTCCGGGTCCCGGTTGGCCGCGCCGTAGTTGAGCATGACCTTCTCGCCGCCGCGGAGATCGGCGTCTCGCAGCGTGTGGTCGACCACGGCGGCCCGGGCCATGTGCATAATGGGCGGGTCCAATCGCAGGGACTCGTGGACGGTCTGGCGCATGAGGCTCGGGTCCGCCCGCAGCCGCTCCTTGAGGCCCGGCTCGGCGAGCACCCGGTACAACAGGCTGCCAATGCCGTGCACGGTCGTCTCGTGGCCGGCCACGACCATCAGCTGGATCATGCCGAGCGCGATGTGCGGCGGCATCTCCGCGCCGTCGATCTCGGCGTTGACCAGCTTGCTGAGGGTGTCGTCGCGCGGGTTCTGGCGGCGGTCCTGGATCCGCCCCTCGATCCAGTCCTCGAGCGCGCGGGCGGCCTTCATCTTTGCCTCGATGCCCACTTTGGCCGAGGAGAGGAAGTCGTTGGCGAGCTTGCGGATGACCGGCCAGTCCTGCTCGTCGAGCCCGACCGCGAGGCCGATGACGAGCGGCGGCACGGACTCGGCGAGGTCGGCGATCAGTTCGGCGCTGCCCTTCTGCGCGAACGCCGCGACGACGCACTCGACGATGGTCCGGATCTCCGGCTCCAGCTCGCCCACGGCGCGTGCGGTGAAGTATGGCAGCGTGAGCTTGCGGTAGGGAGTGTGCTCGGGCGGGTCCAGCTCGGCCGGGATGACCTTCATCGAGGCCCCGGTCGGAGGGATCATGATCCCCTCTCGGGTGGTGTAACGCTCGAAGTCCCGGGCGGCCTGCTGGACGTCGTCGTACCGGCTGAGCAGCCAGAAGCCGCCGTAGAGTTCGCTCCAGCCGACCGGGCACTCCGACCTGATCTCGGCCAGCCGCTGGTGCAGGCCGTTGCGCAGGTCGGGGTCGGCGAAGTCGTAGTCCACGACCGGGCAGCGTCGCGCGTGCTCGGCTGCGGTGTGCTGGGCGAGGGGGGCATCTGCAGTCATCGAAGAACTCCCGAGGGCGACACGTCGCTGTCGTGAATCGCTACCCCAGCGAATCTAACATCGATTGGTTACGCCGACAAGTCGCTGTAGCTTTCGCCCGCGGCATTTGCTACCGGTCGCACAGCAGCGCCTCAGTTCCGGTCGCGGAAGTGTTCAAGGACCGTATCGGCACGTGACCTAGGAGCTAGTGCACCAGCGACCACGGGCAGCCCGTGACCGGCAGCAGACTGCGTGCCGACGCCGGCCACTGCGAATCATTAGGCGTCGCTTCCGGCGCCCGGCACCGCCCCCGAGCGCACAACTCAGGCGCCGTCGCCCCGAATTCACCACAAAACCAAATAGCGTTTAATATTGGCGGGGTCTCGCGAAGGAGGCGTTGGCGTGGCATTCGACAAGTTGCTGTCTCCGATCATGGTGGGCTCGACGGCGGTAAGGAATCGGGTGGCCATCACGTCGCATGGCGCGACTGAGCTGTTTCGCAATCCCGCCCAGCCGGCCGCGCCCTACATCGAATACGTGCGTCGCCGGGCCGCAGGGGGCGTGGGCCTGATTATCGCGCAGCCGCTGTATCCCAACCCGTTCTCCGCGTTTCCCGACGAGATCCGGCGACGCCACGCGGCCTTGGCCGCGGCGGTGCGCGATGAGGGCGCCGTCGTTCTACTGCAGCTGGCCCACCTGGGGGTGTTCGGCCGCACCGAGTCCGACCCTCGTCGTCCTCCGTTGTGGTCCTTTGATCACAGTCAGTCCGATGCCGGCGAGGCGTGTCACAAGATGACCGACGGCGAAGTCGAGCAGATGGTTGAGGCCTATCGGCGAGCGGCGGTGCTTGCGGCCGAGAGCGGCTTTCACGGAGTTGAAGTGCACGGTGCGCATGGGTATCTGATCCAGCAGGCGCTGACGCCCCGGTGGAACAGCCGTACGGACCGGTGGGGAAGCGACCGCACACTGTTCGCGCGCGAAATCATCGCCGCGGCGCGCGAGGTGTTTGGTCCAGAGGGGATCGTTGGGTACCGCACCGCTACCGATGACTTTCGTTCGCCCGAGGATGGTGGGCGCGGTGCGGCCGGCATCGCCGAGGATCTGAAGGCCATTCTCGGTACGGGGCAGGTCGATCTGCTCAATACGACCGTGGGCGACGGCGGAAAGAGCTACTACCGCGCGATTCCGAGCTACCGGTTCGGCGAGGGCCCTAACATTCCATTCCTGACCCGGCTGCGTCAGCTCGTCGAGGTTGCCGTACCGGTAATCGGGGTCGGCCACATCACATCTCCGTCAGCGGCCGAGGCGCTACTCAACCAAGGCTCATGCGACTTGGTCGCCATGACGCGTGCTCATATCGCCGATCCGGATGTCGTCGCGAAAACCGTTGCAGGCCAAGGTGGTAGGATCCGCCCTTGCGTTGGGGCCACGGTGTGCGTCGACCGTAAACTCGCCGGGTTCGCCGACATCAGCTGCTTTCACAATCCCGAAGTACTCCGCGAGACAGAACTCGACCCTGCCGTGCGGGCTCAGACACGACGCCGCGTGATGATCGTGGGTGCCGGGCCGGCGGGTCTGAAAGCAGCAGAGGTCGCTGCCCGCCGCGGTCATCACGTCGACATCTACGACCAGGCGCGCACCGCCGGTGGCCGGCTGCGCGCGGCCGAACACACAAGTGGCGCACAGCTGCTGGCGGCTATTGAGTACCTTTTGTCGGAGTTGAGCCTCACCGACGCGACGCTGCATCTGGGCACCACTGTCGATGCCGAACTGGTGGCCCGCTGCAAACCCGATGAGGTGCTGTTGGCGACAGGAACGGTCGCGCGCCCGGCTGCGGTGAGTTTCGACGGCGGCGAAACCGGTCGCGTGGTGAGCTCTGCCGAAGCTCTCAACGACGCCGACATCGACGGTGATGTCTTCGTCTATGACCGTTTCGGCACGATCGAAGCAGCGCTGGTGGCCGAGGAGTTGGCCCGGCGCGGATGCCAGGTCGTCTTCGCGACACCGTTCGAGGTGGTCATACCCCACGCCGGTCATATCCATCGCTCTCACGTCCCAGAGTTGTTGGCGGCCAGGACTAAACGCATCCACACCGGTGCTCTGGTCGGATACGTCGACGGGGAAGTCGTATTGCTCGTACGCCCGGCCGGCGAGACGCTCGCCGAGATCAAAGCGTCCACCATCGTCGTAATCGAGCCCGGCCTACCGCGACTGGAGGTGGTGCCGGCGCTGGAAAGGGCTCACATCCCGTACCGCATCATCGGTGACGCGGTGGCACCCCGGTCGGCATGGGCGGCATTCAACGACGGCCTGACGGCCGCGCTCGCACTCTAGGAGCGCTCGCGACAAATGTTGTTCGTTGCCGCTGATGCCCGGCTCAGCCGGCGGGACGGCTAACGCGGAAGAGTCGGACCGGCTCGCGTACCCCGCGAAGGCGGTGTGCGCCAACTGGTGACCACGTCAAGCCGCTGTCCGCGTGACCGGCCCCGTGCGCCGACTCGGTCACCAGAACCGTCCCTGGTTGCGCGAGCGCGGTGACGCGGCTCGCCACGTTGACCGGGCTGCCGAACCAGTCGCCGGCGCGGCTAACGGCGAGCCCGTCAGCCACGCCAGCCCGCAGCTGAGGCAACCCGTTGGTGTTCGCCGCGTCGACGAGTTCAAGAACCGCGTCGACCAGGCGGATGGTGTCGGCAGACACGAGCATGACCGCGTCCCCGATGGTCTTGATGAACCACACGGGCGGCCCGGCGATCTCAAGAGCCAGTTCGGCGAGTCTTCGGGCCAGGCGCACCAGATCCTCTGGCGGCAGCGTTTCGCCCAGGCGGGTGAACCCCGCGAGATCGGCGAAGGCGACGGCGACGTGGCGAGCGCCGGGGAGCTTGCCGGCCGCGCGTTCGGTGGCGCTGATTCGTTGCTCTTCGAACATGTGCCGAAGCTGCCGCAACAGCAGACCCTCGACCAACGGGCCGAGCGCTGGGACGGCCGTCTGCGCCAACGTTTCGGCGACCTCAGCGAATTCACGCTCGGTGGCGCCGGGCCGCACAGTCACGCCGAAGGCGGGTTGGCGCATCATCGCCGCAGTACGGCTAAGCCCCATGCTCAACACCCTGACAATGTCCACTACATCTGCGACGTCCATTCCCAGGTCGAGGAAGACCTTGGCACGGCCGGCGGCCAGAGCGTCAGCACGCGGCAACACCGCTGCGTCGGGATCGTCAATTTTGGGAAGACCCGCTGCCCGCTCCAACCGCTGCAGTATCTCCAGATCGATCCCGGTCGACTCGGCGACCTCACGCTCCGAGACATAGACGCCGTCGTCACCAAGCACCCGATTGGCGGGCAGCAGCATCGGTACCAGTGACTGCTGAATCTGATCGGCGGTGAAGCCACGGTCGAGCAGCCAATCGATCAGCTCTGCCCGCTCGCGGCGCTCGTGGCCTTTGAGCCCCTCCAGGTGGCCAGCGCTGACAAGAGCGGATGCCGCCGTATCCGGGGTTTGTTCCCCGTCGTCAGCCGTCACGAGCTAACTTTCTCACGTCGGCGGCCGCAGCTGGTCGGGAGAACTGCTGCTGCTCGGACGTGGGCGGCCGCTGCCTCAGGCGTTGCCCGCCGACCAGGTGATCGACTTGGTTTCCAGGTACTCTTCCATGCCCGCGGCGCCCCACTCACGGCCCAGGCCACTGTGCTTATAGCCGCCGAACGGCGCCCACGGACTCAGGCCGCCGCCGCCTGCGGTGGTGTTGATCATGACGTTGCCGGTGCGCATCCGACGCGCAATGTTGTAGGCACGCACCGGGTCTCCCGACCACACGCCTCCGCCGAGGCCAAAGTCGCTGTCGTTGGCGATCGCGACCGCTTCATCGTCACTGTCGAAAGGCAGCAGCACGCCGACGGGGCCAAACACCTCCTGGCGGCAGATGGCCATCGAATTGTCGACGCCAACGAACAAGGTCGGTTCAACGAAGTAGCCCTTGTCCAGCCCGGCGGGCCTGCCACCGCCGTAGGCGATCTGCCCGCCCTCGTCGACGCCGCCGCGGATCAGGCCCTCGACTCGTTCGCGGTGGCGCGCGCTGATCAGGGGACCCATAGACACCGACTCGTCAGCGGGATCGCCCACGGTGATCTGGTCGAGGACACCCTTGAGCGCCGCGGCGACCTCGTCGATCAACGAACGATGCACCAGGGTGCGAGTGAGCAAAGCGCAACCTTGTCCCGCGTGCATGGTGAAGTTCATCACGATCCCCGGCAGCGCCTTTTCGATGTCGGCGTCGTCGAGAATCAGGTTGGCCGACTTGCCGCCGAGTTCGAGGACCACGCGTTTGAGTGTGTTGCCGGCCTGCTGGTGCACCGCGCGCCCGACCACATCTGAGCCGGTGAAGCTGACCAGATCGATGTCCGGGTGCCGGGTCAGCTCGGCGCTGGCGTCGGCGTCACCGGTGACGATGTTCAGCACACCGGGTGGCAGTCCCGCCTCCTGGGCGATTTCACCGAGGATCAGCGCCTCGAGCGGGGTGTCCGGCGACGGCTTCAGTACGGCGGTGCAGCCGGCGGCGAGTGCCGGGGCGACCTTGAAGACGTTGAGAAAGAACGGGAAGTTGTAGGGGGTGATCAGGGCAGCGACGCCGATGGCTTCGCGCTGGATCACGCCTTGCCCGATTCCGGCCAGCCCGTCGGCGCCGATGTAGGGCATCAGCGGCGTGTCGAATCGGTACTGGGGCAGAACGCGATCGGCGTAGTCGCGCATCGCCTCCAGCGGCGCGCCGATCTGCAGGGCGCTCGCCAGCATGCGAGTGCTGCCCGCTTCGGCGATGTTCAGTTCGACCAGTTCGTCGAAACGCCGCTCGATGATTTCGGCCATTCGCCCGAGCGTCAGGGCGCGCTCTTTCGGTGTCGATCTGCCCCACGGACCTTCATCGAACGCAACCCGCGCCGCACGGACCGCCGTGCGGATGTCTTGGACGGTCCCTTGGGGGACACGCCCGATCTCGTCTTCGGTCGCGGGGTTGAGGACGGGAAGGGCCTCGTCCCCAGTTCCCTCAGTCCACTCACCGTCGATGAATAGCTGGTAGTTGTACTCGTGGCCCATGCCGATCCTCCACCACCCTGTAGGGGCATTATTCGTGCTATCAGTAATCTATATCACATAGTCTGCGGCGGGTAGATGGGCGGCAAACTTGCCTTCCGCGCTTCCCTAAAGGGTATATTTAGTTATATCTTTGAACGGGCAGCCACGACGGTGAGGAGGCGGCATGCCACTGCAGCCCGACATGAAAATCATCTCGGTGGACGATCACCTCGTTGAGCAGCCCAACCTGTGGCAGGACCGGCTGCCGGCGCACCACAGGGAACTCGGGCCCAAGATCATCGAGGACGAGCAAGGCCACCACGTGTGGCAGTACGAGGGGGACCGATACCCGCAGATCGGTCTGAACGCGGTGGCCGGCAAAGACCCGCACGACTACGGGATGGAGCCGGTCCGCTACGACGACATGATCCCGGGCTGCTACGACGCCGCCGAGCGGGTGAAGGACATGGACATCGACGGCGTGCACGCGGCGCTGTGTTTCCCGTCCTTTCCCGGATTCGCCGGCGGGGTCTTTCAGCGCGCCAAGGACAAGGATCTCGCGCTGGAGTGCGTCAAGGCGTGGAATGACTTCCAGGTCGGTGAGTGGGCCGCGGCCGCACCGGGCCGGCTCATACCGCTGGCGATCCTGCCTACGTGGGACCCGCAGCTGGCTGCCGACGAGGTGCGCCGCGCCCGGGATATCGGCTCCAAGGCGGTGTCGTTTCCCGACGCACCCATCCCGCTAGGACTGCCGTCGTTTCACCATCCGACCCACTGGGAGCCGGTCTGGCAGGCCTTCGAGGACACCGAGATGCCGGTGTGCCTGCACTTCGGTTCGGGCAGCTTCGTCCCCGGCTTCTCGTTCATGGACAACGATGTTGTCGATCCAAACGCGCCCTTCGCCGTGGCAATCAGCGTGTTTTCCACGAACCTCATGTGGTCGTTGTCCGACATCGTGTTCTCCGGCCTGCTGCAGCGGCACCCCAAATTGAAGGTGATGCTGTCCGAGGGCGGCATCGGCTGGTTGCCGTATCTGATGGAGCGCATGGACTACACCTGGGAGCGGCATCGCTGGTACCAGGACATCAACAAAAACGACCGGCCGTCGGAGTTGATCAAGAAACACTTCTGGGGATGTTTCATCGACGACGTCCATGGCGTGGACAACCGCTACGTGATCGGGATAGAGAACATCCTCATCGAGGTCGATTACCCGCACTCCGACTCGAACTGGCCCAATAGCCGCAAACGCATCGCCGAGAACCTCGCCAAGGTGCCCGATGAGGAGTGCCGGATGATCGTCGAGACCAATGCCCGCAACTTGATGCACCTGGACGCCTGACGGGGCTCCACCTGTCGAGTTCGCCATCAGTCGAAAAGCGAGAAGGAAGAACGTCATGGGCGGTCGCTTGGAGGGGAAAGTCGCCTTCATCACCGGGATCGCGCGCGGGCAGGGTCGTTCGCACGCCATCCGCCTCGCTGAGGAGGGCGCCGACATTATCGGCCTCGACATCTGCGCGAACCTGCCGCACGTTCCCTACGCCATGGCCAGTCACGATGACCTCGAGGAGACGGTGGCCTTCGTGGAGAAGCTGGACCGGCGCATCGTTGCCCGAGTCGCCGACGTCGGCGACCGGCAGGCGGTCCAACGCGTGGTCGACGACGGCGTCGCAGAACTCGGCCATCTCGATGTCGTGGTCGCCAACGCGGGCATCGCCGTACTCGGGGATTATCCGATCGACACCTACTTCACGACCCTGAACACACTGCTCGTTGGGGTCTTCAACACGGTCGCGGCGGCGTATCCGCATCTTCGGGACGGGGCATCCATCATCGCGACCGGCTCGGTTGCCGCGCTCGTCCCCGGCGCGACCGATGGGCCGGCCGCCGGCCCCGGCGGACGTGGCTATTCCTTTGCCAAACGCACGATTGCCCAGTTCGTCCGCGAAACGTCGCTGGCGATGGCGCCGCGCAGCATCAGGGTCAACGCCGTTCACCCCACCAACTGCGACACGGATCTGCTGCACACCGAGGCGATGTATTCGTTGTTCCGCCCCGACCTCGAGTCTCCGACCCGCGAAGACGCCGAGATCGCTTTCCCGGCCATGCAG
The DNA here is from genome assembly GCF_035570115.1 of Mycobacterium sp. Lineage (GTDB taxonomy): Bacteria > Actinomycetota > Actinomycetes > Mycobacteriales > Mycobacteriaceae > Mycobacterium. The sequence goes on along the minus strand of NZ_DATMLH010000265.1, from coordinate 36,467 downwards.
GCGATGCCAATTCCGTACATCCAACCCGTCGACGTCAGCAACGCCGTGGTGTTCCTGGCCTCCGATGAGTCGCGATACATCACGGGTATGCAGCTTCGAGTCGACGCCGGCTCGGTGATCAAGCAAATGCCCGGCGTTCTGTGACTCGGTTGGGCGGCTCATCAGCTCGAGAAGGGAAACGTGAATGCATCTGCCGATGAATGGCGTCCGAGTCCTCGAGGTCGCGCAGTACACCTTCGTGCCGTCGGCAGCCGCGGTGCTCGCCGACTGGGGCGCCGAGGTGATCAAGGTCGAGCACGCCGAGTATGGCGACGCCCAGCGTGGCCTGGTCAGCGTGATGGGACTCGATGGCGGGGTGTCTGGCTGCTCATTTTTCCCGGTGATGGAGGGACCCAATAGGGGTAAGCGCAGCGTCGGGATCGCGTTGGACCGTCCAGAGGCCGGGCCGGTACTTGCGAAGCTCATCCAACGATCGGACGTCTTTCTGACCAACTACCTACCGCGGGCACAGGCGAAGCTTGGCATCGATTGTCGCAGCATTCGCGCTTTGAACCCCGACATTATCTACGTGCGGGGCAGCGGCTTTGGTCAGCGAGGTCCCGAGCGCGATAAGGGTGGCTACGACTCGACGGCATTCTGGGCGAGGGCCGGGACGGGCGACGGTGTGACCGAACCCGGCGCCGACCAGATGCCGCACATGCCGACGGGCGCCTTCGGCGACAACATCGGTGGCGTGACGATCGCCGGCGGCATCGCCGCCGCGCTGTACGCGCGAGCGACCACTGGGCAGACTTCGGTGGTCGATGTATCGCTGCTGGCGGTGGGCGCGTGGGCCATGCAGTTCGCGGTCAACCTCGCGATGCTGGTGGGCGGACCACCGCCCGAGTCTGTGCAGCCCCGTCACGGCTCGGCGCGCAACCCGTTGAGTGGAACGTACAAAACCTGCGACGACCGCTGGCTGATGCTCACGATGTTGCAACCAGGCAAGTACTGGCCCGAGTTCTGCACGGCCGTCGGGCGACCGGAGCTGGCCAGCGATCCGCGATTCACCGACGCGGACTCGATTATGGCCAACGCAGCCGAGGCGGCGGAGATCGTCGCAGAGATCATCGCCGAGCACGATTTCGGACACTGGCGCGCGGCCCTCGACAACGTGCGGGGGCAGTGGGCCGCGGTGCAAGATCCGTGGGAGGTCAGCCAGGACACCAGCCTGCGCGTCAACGGCTATATCACCACCGTCACCGATGCCGACGGCAAGGAACGCGAACTGGTCAACAACCCGGTGCAGTTCGACGAGATTCCGACGCAGCTGCGGCGCGCGCCTCAGTTCGCCGAGCACACCGACGACGTCATTCGTGAGCTGGGTTTCACCGAAGAGGAGCTGATCGAGCTGAAGATCGCGGGCGCAATCACCTAACCCAAATCAGAGAGCGCCGAAGGCGGCCGTGGCCGCGGTCGTTAGCGCTTATTGGGGCGCAACGGTGAAAAGCGCTTGCATCGCCCGCATCTCGGCCAGGCCAGCGCGCGCTGGACCGATGTCCGTCGCGTCCGCAGCCGCGATTCGACCGCTGCGGGTCAGGTGGCGCTGATTAAACTTGTCAGGGCGACGGCCCGAGCGTCCGGTGAAGAATCAGCAGCCGCGGCAACGTCGCCCCCGTCGTTCGGCGGATGAGCAGCGGAAGATTCTCGCCGCGGCGCGCGAGCAGCGAGCCCGTGTCGACGCTTGACGACGCGGTCGTCAGCCTGGTCGCGGAACGAACCGCTCGTTAGTCGTTGCCGACCCCGATCTGTGCCCTAAATCTTTGAAACAGCAGGCTATCCGCGCAATCGCTATTTTGCACTTGCCCGTATCAAAATATCGTCCGAGGTCTTGACGGAGTCTGGAGCCTACGTCTAGGGTCCGTCGTAAGTAGGCGCCTACTTTGGAGGATCCATGATCTATCCGGCGTTCCAGCCCGACTGGTCAATCAGCGCAACCTCAAGCCTGGCGGCCGAGATCGTCTTGGGCGCTGCGGGGCTGGCGTCGATCGGCTACTGCGTCAGCGTGGCGCGCCGCGAACATAAGGTCTGGCCGCTGTGGGTGATCGTCGGCTCGATGCTTACCATGCTGTACGAGCCCTTCACCGACATGCTTCTTGATTGCGGGTACCCAAGGGGACCCCGGTTCATGATTCATAACTGGTTTGGCCACGATGTGCCGCTCTACATTTTCTTTGTCTACATCTTCTACTTCGCCTTCCCTGTGACATGGCTCTACCAACGTCTGGAGGCGGGTGTGACACAACGTCAACTCTGGAAATACACCGGTGTTCTTGTGCTAGCGGCCGCCTTGTTCGAACCGTTGCCTGTTGCCCTCGGGTGGTGGCGCTATTGGGGCAACCAGCCGCTCAACTTCACAGGGCTGCCTCTGAATTGGTGGTTCACAAACGGGACCTGCGTCATGGCTGCGGCCGTCGCCATCTACCTGGTCCGCAGACATCTGCTGAGCAGCGATCGTCAAACATGGGTCTTCGCGCCCCTGATGCTGTTGGCACTATGGGCATCGAAGTGCCCCGACATCCCAATGGTGTGGATGATGAGTAACACCGAGAGCATATTGCTGCGTACCCTGGGGTCTCTCGGCACTGTGGTCCTCTCCTTCGGCCTGCTCTGGGGCATGATCCGTGCTGTCGCGGTCGATTGGCATCCCGCGAGCGAGCGTCGGCGCTATCCCATCGCGAATGAACAACCAGTGGGACATGGGCAGATATGAGCATGAAGCGAGGAACGCGACGTTGACCTCGGCGCGACTTCAAGTCTGTATGCATGGTAGAAGTCGCACTCCTCCTACGGTTTTCGAAATTGCTCGACAGCTTTGCCCGAAATGAGCCCTCTTCGGGCCGGGTTTTATCTGGACCAACTCCGCGGTCCGATCGCGGGCGAAGGTAAACGATGACCACGCTTGCGGCACCGCATTAGATGCACGCCGACAATCAGCTGCTGTGGATCTTTGCGACGGCCAACCTCGTTGTCGCGCTGGCAATTACCGTATGGGTGCTACGGCGCCAGCGCGCCCAGGGCGGCCACTTGCGCCTTGCCATCTCGGTACTCGCCGGCGGTCTGATCTCGCCGCTGGTCTGTCCGCTGTGGGACCACCTCACCCACACACTCCATCGACGAATAGGCACATGCCACACACGGTCATTGTCGCGAGATCGGGGTCGAAGTCGCGGTGTGCCCAGCTCGGCAGGTTCGTGTCGATGCTCTCACGAAGCTTGCCAGTGCAGGCTGGAAACGGTCGCGATAGAAGGCTTTCCCGCGTTCGGAATCTCCGAGCACGGCAAGCAGCAGGGGAGCGATGTCACCCATCGCTTCGAGGAGCTCGCAGACGAATCCTTCTGCCACGGTACGGACTTCGAGATCCGGGTTGCAAGGCGGCGCAGACTGCTTCCTCCAGCGGTCGGGCGACCGCTTCTTCGAACATCTGCTCTTTGGTGCTGAACGAGCGGTAGAGCACGGCGTCGTTGACATCGGCTTCGGCGGCGATCTCGCGGACGGTCGCGCCGGCGTATCCGGAGGTCAGGAAGACGGGGCGCGCCGCGCTGAGGATCTCCTGGCGGCGTTCGGCCTGGGACCGCCGAGATCGGCGCTGCCGGGCTTCTTTTGTTGGCGTGGGCATTCTTCGGAGTGCACTTGACAGAAGTGAGCGCCTACTTCACTGCAAGCGATAAACTCTGAGCCCGTATGTGGGTCAGCGCGGGTCGCGGGGCAGCCCGAGCAGTCGTTCAGCCAGCATGACGCGCAGTACCTCATCCGTGCCGCCGGCAATCCGGTAGCCCAGGGCTCCCATCAGCCAGCGGTTCCATCCGTAGGTGCCCCATTCACCGGTGTCGGCGACGAACGCTGGTCCAAGTAGCTGGGCGGCGAGTTCGCCTATGGCGCGCAGAGATTGAACCAGGAACAGTTTGTCGATCGCCCGTTCTGTGCCGACCAGCTCGCCGTCGGGCACCGCTTCCATGCGGATCTGCTGAAAGCGAGCGGTCTGAATGCGGGTGAACACCTGCGCCCAGGCCTCGCGCACCATCGGGTCGTCGTCTCGCCCCGACCGGACAATCAGCTGCCACAACAACTCGACGGCGCGCACGTTCGTCTCGTGGTTGCGGTCGCCAGTCGAGCGTCGTTCGGCTGCCAGTGTCTTCGTGGCGACCTTCCAGCCGTCACCCTCGGGGCCGATGCGCATGGTGTCGTCCACAACCACATCGGTGAGGAAGACTTCGCAGAAGCTGGCGCCGCCGGTCATCTGGCGCAGGGGGCGGACATCAACGCCAGGGGCGTCCATCGGGACGAGGAACATGGTCAGCCCCCGGTGCTTGGGCGCCTCCCGATTCGTGCGTACCAAAGCAAGGCCGAGATCAGCGAACGTGCCGTTGGACGTCCAAACCTTTTGTCCATCGATGTGCCATCCGTCAGCGCGGCGCTCGGCACGCGATCGCACTCCAGCGAGGTCGGAGCCCGCCTCTGGTTCGCTGAAGAGTTGGCAGGCGATGATGTCACCACGCCTAATGCCAGCCGCGCAGCGGGCCACCTGCTCGTCGGTGCCGAAGTCGGTGATGGCATGCCCGACGGTGCTCAGCCCGATGCGGATGGGGTTCATGTCCGGTATCTCGAATGCGCCCTCGATCGTCCGGTACAGGCGTTCATAGGATGCCGGAAGGCCACGGCCACCGAATCGTGTGGGACCGGTGATCCAGCCGTATCCGGCAGCCCAGCGTTTGCGTTGCCATTGCTGGGCGGCGCGGGCTTCCTCGCGCTCCTGCTCACCCGAACTCTCGTGGAAGAGGGCGAGCCCCTCATCGCCCTCACCCCACAGAGCCGATGCCGCGACGCGAGGACGCGCGTTGGCGGACAAGAACTGCAGCGCTTCCCGGGCGAAGCCACGTTCGGCGTCGTCGGCGGCCAGGGCGAGCAATCCCTCATGCGCAGAAGCGTTTTCAGGCTGGCCGGCGGGGTCACCGCTGGCGGTTCGGGTGCGCGCGGCCTCTTCGACGACGCGGGCTCGGTGCGTGGAGCCGGTGCCGAACAGCGCGGCAGACGACAGCGCCCGCTTGTAGTACAGATGCGCGGGATGCTCCCACGTGTAGCCGATCCCGCCGTGCAGTTCGATGTTTTCGGTCGTCGCATACACGGCGGCATCGGTGCACTGCGCGGCCGCGAGGTGGGCGAGCATGACCCGGTCGGTTGCGCCAGTGGCGACCGCCGTCGCCGCGGCCTGCGCGGACGAGGTGGCACCCTCGACTGCCAGCAGTATGTCTGCGCATCGGTGTTTGACGGCCTGGAACGATCCGATGAGCCGTCCATACTGCTCGCGCACCTTGGCGTACTGGACTGCCATGTCCAGCACCTGTTGTGCGACGCCCACACACTCGGCGGCAAGAGCGGTGAGAAACACCGGGAACGCCGCAGCCAGGGCGGCGGCTGCGCAGTCGGGGCCACCGACCGGACGGGCGCGGGCGGCCTCGAGGCGCACCCGGTAGAGCGGGCGCGTGAGATCAAGCGTCTCCTGCGGTGTCACGATCACGCCGGGCTGATCGCGCTCGACGACGAATAATCCGACGCCGTCCTGCGAGGCGGCGAAGACGATGATGCTGTCACTTGCGCTTGCCCACGGCACAAAGCTCAGCTCGCCGTCGGCCGTGGTCACCTCCGCCAATCGCGCCCGACAGACAGTGCGCGACAAATCGAATCCGCCGTCGGCGACCGGAGGCGCCACCGTCGCGACAAGGTCCCCGCCGCACAACCCGCTCAACAATTCTTTGTAAGCATCCGCATCGCCACTGGCCAGCAGCAGCTGCGTGGCTAGCACCGATGTGAGCAGTGGTGCCGGCAGCAGCGCGCGGCCGGCCTCGATGAAAACGACGGCTTGCTCCAGGCTGCCGAAGCCCGCGCCGCCGAACTCCTCGGGCACGGCGAGGCCCTGCAGTCCAAGCTCTTGACCCATCCGATGCCACAGCCGTCGGTCGAATCCATCCTCGGAGTCGATGGCGCGGCGCACGTGCGCCTCGCTGCATTCGGCGCCCAGGAACTTACGGACGGTGTCGGCGAGCTCGCGCCGTTCGGCGCGTGTGGTCAGGACGATACCGGTCACACCCAGCCCCTCAATAAATCGGTTACTACTATAACTATATAAAAGGTAGTCTTGGGATGCGAAAGATGCCAGCGGCAGGAGGGCCGGCACATGGTCGGTGCGAGTAGCGAGCAGACCGGCGGCGTCGTGCTGCGCGAGGACGCGTCGGGCGTGGCCTACCTCACGCTGAACCGGCCGGACAAGCGCAACGCCCTTGACATCGCGACGTTTTTAGCTCTGGAAGCCCACGTTGCCGAGGTGGAGAAGGCGATCGAGACGATCGGTGCCGTCGTCATTCGCGGCGCGGGACGGTGTTTCTCGGCGGGCGCGGACATCTCGGGGCCGACCCGGGCACCGCGGCGCAACTTCCAGGCGTCGGTCATCGAGCGGCTGGCCAACCTGCCCCAGCCCGTCGTGGCCGTGGTGCACGGGCACTGCGTTACCGGCGGACTCGAACTCGCACTGGCCGCCGACCTCATCCTGGCCGCCGAGTCGGCGCGATTCGCCGACACGCATGCGAGGTTCGGGCTCGCCGCGACCTGGGGGCTCACCCAGCGCCTACCACGACGGATCGGACCGTATCGCACCCGCGAAATGATGTTCACCGGAAGGGTTTTCGATGGCCGCGAGGCCGCGGAGATCGGCCTCGCATCGCGCTGCGTCCCCGACGCCGACCTCGAGTCCGCAACCGCCGAGCTCGTCGAATCGATCACGCGGGGATCGTGGTTCAGCCACCGGGAGCATAAGCAGGCGCTGTTGCGCACCGACGGGATGGCGCTGTCGGCGGGACTGGCCGACGAGAGTTTTCGGACACAACGGGTGGCGCCGGACTTCGCCGAACGCGCGGCGGAGCGGTTCGTGCGGTGACCGAGACGGCTCAAGAGCACTGAAGGTGCCCGAATTTCCTAGGAAGACAGGAGGATTGATGTGACGGTGAAACCTACCGGGCACCACGTCGTGCCCCGGCCGGTTCGATCATGAGCCTGCCGGCCGAGCTGCGGGACAGGTTGACCCTTCCCGCGATCTGTGCGCCGATGTTCCGCGTCACGGGCCCGGCGCTGGTGCGCGAAGCCTGCCTGGCGGGCATCATCGGCGCGCTGCCGCGCGCCAACGCCGGCAGCGAGGAAACTTTCGCCGAGTGGCTCACCACGATCGATCGCGACCTGCAACGGGCCTCCGAGCGGGAGCCGTCGCGACGGATCGCGCCAATCGCGGTCAACCTGCGGATCGCGATGGGCGGCGCGGACTTCGACCGGCAGCTGCGGCTGTGCGCCCGCCACGGTGTGAAGATCATCATCACGGCCGGTGGCGACCCGACCGAGGCAACCCGCCGGGTCCACGACCACGGCATGTTGCTGTATCACGACGTCACGTCGCTGCGGTTCGCCGAGAAGGCCATCGCCGCGGGAGCCGATGGGCTGACCTGTATCGGCGCGGGCGGCGGTGGTCACTCCGGCACGCTCGGACATCTGGTGCTGGTGCCCAAGGTGCGGACGATGTTCGACGGGACGATCGTGATCGCCGGTTCGGTCTCCACGGGTGCGGCCATCCGCGCGGGCGAAGTGCTCGGGGCCGACCTGGCCTACCTCGGGACCCGTTTCATCGCGACCCGCGAGTCGGACGCCGACATCGCCTACAAGCAGCTCATCGTGCAGAACAGCTCGACGGATCTGCTCTACACACCCGACATCGCCGGCGTGCCCGCGAACTGGATGGTCGAATCCATGCGACGGCTGGGTCTGGATCCGGAGAATCTGCCCAAGCCGCGGCGAGGAGGCCGGACCTACGACCACCTTCCGCCGCAGGTGCGACCGTGGAAGACGCTGTGGTCGGCGGGCCAAGGCATCGACCTGATCGACGACATCCCGAGCGTCGCCGAGCTGGTCCTGCGCCTGCGCGCGGAGTACGTGGCCGCTTGCGGGCTGCCGGACATGAGCGCGCGGGCGAGGTTGACGACCGCCGAGGCCGGCGTGCAGGCGCTCTGACTCAGGCGGCGCGCTCGGCGGTCAACAGCATCGTCCCCGCGATCGGCCCGCCGCCGTTGGACACCGCCACGACCTGCGCGCCCGCGACCTGACGGTCCCCGGCTTGCCGGCGCAACTGGAGCACCGACTCGTGCACCAGTCCGTAACCGTGCAGCCGGCCCGCCGACAGCTGCCCGCCGGCAGTGTTGAGTGGTAGTTCGCCGCCGAGGCTGATGCGCGATCCGCCCTCGACGAACGCGCCGCCCTCCCCGGGCTTGCAGAACCCCAACGCCTCCAGCCAGACCAGGGCCAGCACGCTGAACCCGTCATAGAGCTGGACGGTGTCGACGTCGGCGGGCCGCAATGCGGTGCGGCTCCACAGGTGCTTGGCCGCGCCCGTCGCGGCCATCTCGGCGAGCGCGGGCTGCTGGTCCCACGAGTAGCGGCCGCGGAACGCGGTCCCGACGGCATCGACATAGACCGGGCGGGCGCTCAGGTCGGCGGCGGTGTCTGCGGCCGAGACGATGACCGAGGTAGAGCCATCCACCGGAACATCGCAGTCGAACAGGCACAGCGGCCAGGAGATCATCCGCGCCGCGAGGTAGTCATCCAGGGACAGCGGATCGCGGTAGACGGCAAGGGGATTCAGCGCGGCATGGCGACGGCAGGTGAGCGGGATCTGGCCCAGCTGCGCGCGGGTGGTACCGAACTCGTGGAAGTGCCGGGTGGCCAGCATGGCCAGCCAGTTGGACGCCGACGGAGCCCCGAATACGCGTGACCACCCCATCACATTCGGCGGGGACTCCCCGTCTGGGTCGTAGACCGCCGCGCGCCCGCTGCCCCGCTGCGCCGTCGATTCGGTCACCGTGCGGTAGACCAGCACATGGCGAGACAGGCCCGCCGAGACGGCCATCATGGCCGCCACGATCGCCGACAGCTGGCCGGGCAGTTCGGCGGACCCCTGGAACCAATTCGGTTGCAGCCGTAGCGCATCGATCACCGCGCTGGCCGGTGGGCCGGCGTATCCGAACGAGGTGAGGCTGTCTCCACCCGGATACGTGGTGATCCCGTCGATGTCCTCGCGGCGCAATCCGGCGTCCTCGATCGCGGCCAGGGCCGACTCCACGGTGAGGTCGATCGCCGAGCGTCCCAGCCGACGGCCTACCGCGGACTGCCCGATGCCCGAGATGACGGAGTCGTGCTCGAAATGGCGGCTCATGGGGCCACCGGCCGGAACAGCGGGTAGTACAGGCCGTGGCGGTGCAGGAACGCCACCTCCACCCGGTCGCCGATGCGCACCGACCAGGGGTCGCAATCGACGATGTTGGTGGTCAACCGCAGATCATCTTGTTCGTCGATGCCCACAATCGCGATCACATACGGCTGCTGACCGGGTGACCACTGTTGGACGTTGACCGTGTAGGTGAGGACGGTGGCCAGTCCCGAAACCGGCTGGGGACCCACGTCGCGGCGCAGGCACCGCGCGCAGGCCGACCCGCCCGGATGAGTCCGATAACCGCATGTCGCACAAGTCCAGAAGCGCAGCACGCCGTCGGCTCCGCTGAGCCAGAAGAAGTCGTTGGCGCCGTCGAGGCCGAACCGCTCCCGATGGAGCAGTGGGTCGGTCTGAACGAATCGATGAGTGATCGCGGTCATTGCCCTTCGTCCTAACGACACGGTATATAGGTATAACAGTAACCTAAAATGGCTGGGTCCGGATCGTTCGTCCTCGGGGTCCATCGGCCGTCCAGACTCCAGGAGGTCCGCATGATCATCGACGGTGCCGTCGCATTCGTCGCCGGGGGTGCCGGCGGGTTCGGCGCGGCGACCGCACGCGGGTTGCATGCGGCGGGGGCGACCGTCGTCGTCGGTGACCTCGACGAGGTCAAGGGCCGGGCCGTTGCCGACGATCTCGGCGAGCGCGCCGTGTTCATGCGCACCGACGTGCTCAGCGAAACCAGCGTCAAGGCCGCGCTGGCCACGGCCGAGGAGCTCGGGCCTGTGCGCATCGCGGTGGTTGCCCACGGCGGCACCGGCTCACAACGCACTTTGGACCGCGAGAACAAGCCGGCCGACCAGGAGCTGTTCATGAAGGTCCTCACGGTGTTCCTGGGCGGCACTTACAACGTCGTGCGACTGGCGGCGGCCAGCATCGCCAAAAGCCAACCGCTCGCCGAGGGGGAACGCGGGGTCATCATCACCACCGCGTCGATCGCGGCGTTCGAGGGCACCATCGGGCAGGCCGCTTACAGCGCGGCCAAGGGCGGCGTCGTCGGCATGACGCTGCCGATCGCGCGCGACCTGGCTCCGATCGGAATCCGGGTGGTGACCATCGCGCCGGGCACATTCCTGACGCCCGCCTTCGGGGACGCAGACCCCGAGGCGCTCGACGCGAAATGGGGCGCGGCGGTGCCGTTTCCCAAACGCATGGGCAGGCCGGCCGAATACGCCCAGCTGGCACAACAGATCGCCGAGAACATCTACCTCAACGGCGAGACCATCCGCCTCGACGGGGCATTGCGGTTCACCGCGCGTGGGGTGGGCTGAGTCATGGACACCACGGGCGGGGAGTTGGAGCGTGGGCGCGACGGCCACGTCGAGATACTGACGCTGAACCGGCCAGAGCAGCGCAACGCGCTGAGTCCCGCTCTCCTCGAGCAGCTTTCGGCCGCGTTGGCCGACATCAAGCGCGACGCCGGGGTGCGGGCGGTCGTGCTCACCGCCGCGGGGAACCGGGCGTTTTGCGCGGGCATGGACCTCAAAGCGTTCGCGGCCGGGGGAGTGCTGCGGGACATGGCCGCGACCGTTGAGTTCACCGAATTCACCCGCGGCGAGCACGCCAAGCCGGTGGTCGCCGCGGTCAACGGCGCGGCGGTGGCGGGCGGCTTTGAACTGGTGATGGCGTGCGACCTCGTGGTGGCCGCCGAGCACGCCCGATTCGGCCTGCCCGAGGTCAAACGAGGCCTATTCGCCGCGGGTGGCGGAGTCGCGCTACCCGCCCGGGTGCCCCTGGCGGTCGCACTGGAACTCGGGCTGACCGGAGAACCCATCGACGCCGAACGCGCCTACCAACTCGGCCTGGTCAATCGAGTTGTGCCCGCGTCGCAGGTGCTCACCGTCGCCCTTGATCTGGCACACGCCATCGCCGGGAACGCGCCACTCGCCGTGGCCGCGACGAAGGCGATGATGCGGGCGACGATCACGCAGAGTGCATCCGAGGCGCTGAAGATGGTCGAGGAATACCGCGAGCCCATCTTCGGCAGCATCGATGCTCGTGAGGGCGCGCTCGCCTTCGCCGAACGCCGCCCGCCGCGGTGGGCGGGACACTGACTCCCGCGACGGAGCTCTACGCAGCCGACTCAGCAATCCGTAATGAAACCGAGGTGGATCATGTCCGATGCCGTCATCGTCAACGCCGTTCGCACCCCGATCGGCACGGCCTTCAGGGGATCGTTGACCGAGACGCCGCCCGAGGAGCTGGCGCGCATCGTGCTCGCCGAGGCCGTGCAGCGCTCACAGCTCGACCCCGCGGCCTTCGATGACATCGTCCTAGCGGAGTCCAATTACGGCGGCGGCGATCTCGCCCGACACGCGGCGGTCGAGGCTGGTCTGACCCAGGTGCCCGGGCAGGCGGTCAACCGGCACTGCGCCGGGAGCCTCACGGCGGTTCAGGTCGCCGCCGGGGCGATTCACGCAGGGATGGACCGGGTGATCGTCGCCGGCGGTGTCCAGTCCTCCTCGCTCAATCCGGCGCAACGGCGCCGAGTGGTCGGCACCGCCAACGACTGGATCGAGGACTGGGCCAGCCCCGCCCATCCCGACACGGCCGAGGCACCCAATCGCGACATGAGCATCACCGTTGGCTGGAACACCGCCGTCGAGGCCGGGATCAGTCGAGAAGACATGGACGCCTGGGCATTTCGTTCGCACCGGCGGGCGGTCGAGGCCATCGACCGAGGCGCATTCGATGACGAGATCATCCCGGTGCGGGCACGGCAGCGCGACGGCAGCGTGAAGGACTTCGGCACCGACGAGCACCCGCGACGGTCGACGTCGATGGACAAGCTCGCCTCACTCAAGCCCATTCATCCAGAGATCGAGGGTTTCTCGATCACTGCCGGGAACTCCAGCGGCGTCAACGATGCGGCGGCCGCGCTGACCGTGGTGTCCAGCGACGTGGCTCGGGCGGAACGATTGCAGCGGCTTGCCACGGTTCGGGCGTGGGCCAACGTCGGGGGCCAGCCCCGGCTCAACGGATTGGCCGTGATCGACTGCGTCCACCGCGTCCTCGGCCGTGCCCGCCTAAAGATGTCCGACATCGCACTGTGGGAGATCAACGAGGCCTTCGCCAGCGTGCCGATCGCGGCATGCCGGGCACTGGGCATCGACGAGGCGATCGTGAACACCAGTGGTAGCGGGTGCAGCCTGGGGCATCCCGTCGCCGCCTCCGGCGCCCGGATGCTCACGACGCTCACCCACGAACTGCGCCGTCGGGGAGGCGGCTACGCGCTGGCGACGATGTGTGCCGCGGGCGGGCAGGCTGGGGCTATTGTCCTCCAGGTGCACTGATCCGTGGCCGCAGGCCGAACCGTTGCATGAAGACATCAGCGGTTTTGGCGTGTTGCTCGTAGCGATGTGTGCTCGCCTGCAGTGAGGCCAGTCGCCGTTTCGACTCTTCCAGTGCCTTCGGGTCAGCGCCGGATGCCTCGAATTCGGCGATGCGCTGGGACTCAGCGACGATCTCCTCCGAGAGCCGAGCCGCCACTTCCCGGTAAGTCAGCAGGTCATAGTCATCTTGAGACTCGTCGCGACTGACCAGTTCGGGCTCTCGGGCAGGCGTCATCGACGGCTTCTCCTCGTCGTCACCAGTAATTTGACAATCATAGATCGGATTAACCTTGAAGCCCGATCCCGATTCATAAATAATCATCTGATATAACTATTTAAGCCTCTGTGGTTTCGGCGTACAGGGGGTCAGGGTCCATCGGGAGATGTGGTGAACACTTCGGCTATTGAGCCTCGGCCAGCATCAAGCACGCGCGCGGATGACCTTGCCGCCGCCGTCGGACGGCGGGGTTCGCTGGTGGCTCTTCTCGCCTGGCGCGACGCCGAGGCGCCCGAACACCCGTTCCTGTTCATCGAAGACCAGTCGGCGTGGACGTTCGGTGAGCTCACGGCAGCTGCGGCACGGCTTGCCGGCGAACTGGCGGCTGCCGGTGTGTCGCACGGCGACAGGGTGTTGTGCCGCATCGGCAACGACGAGCGGTTCCTGGCGGTGCTGGCGGCCGGCTGGTCGCTAGGGGCGGCCGTCATCGCGATGCATCCCGGCGTACCGCAGCATGACGCACACCGCGTGGCGACCTCGATGGATGCCCGCGTGTCGGTGGTGGATCCGGGCGAGGCGGACGACCTGCGCCAGCTCGGACTGACCGTGGTGCCATTCGCCCGGTTGACCCACGAGGGCGTGGACAGGGCGCAGGCGCTGGCCGTACCCGATGTCGCCGGCGATGAGCCCGCCTTGGTTCTGCTCACCTCGGGTTCCACGGGTGCGCCGAAAGGCGTTGTGCTGACTCATGACAACGCGTGGTCGAACCTTCGCGCGACGGTTTCGGCGTTCCGCTCCAATACCGATCCCAGCCCGTTGCCGACGGTGGCCAAACCGCCGAACCTGATTGCCAACCCCCTGTCCCACACCGCGGGCGTGGTGCGCCTGCTCTTCGCGCTGTATGTCGGACGCGACGTGGTGTTACTGCGGAAGTTCGGCGGCGCGCTGGCCAAGCGACTGGTGGACCAGTTCGGCATCGACAATCTCACCCTTAATCCGGCCATGCTGCGGATGCTGCTGGACGAGGTGCCCGCCGGGCAGAAGCTGGGCGCGGTGCGCTACGTGTCGTCGGGCACCGCGCCGCTGACGCCCGCGCTGCGCGAGGAGTTCGAGTCGCGGTTCGGTGTGCCGGTATTGCAGGCCTATGGCCAGACCGAGGCGTTCGGCGGCATCGCGATCGAAAGCGTGCGCGATGTGCTGGCCGGCCGGCGCAGAGCCGGCTCCGTCGGACGGGCGCTGCCCGGCGTCGAGATCCGCATCGTCGACGAGGACGGGGTCGACAGGCCGGGCGGCTCGGACGGCGAAATCTGGGTTCGATCCCGCTCGGCGACCGTCGGCTACCTCAATGCCGACGAGACGACACCGTTGGGCTCCGACGGCTGGTTGCGCACGGGTGACCGGGGCTATCTCGACGGCGACGGCTACCTCTATATAACCGGTCGGGTCAAGAACATCATCATCTGCGGCGGATTCAACATCGCCCCCGAAGAGGTCGAGGCGGTACTCGAAGACGACCCCCGTGTGGTGGAGGCCGTGGTCATCTCGCGCCCAGACGAGCGACTGGGAGAGGTCCCAGTCGCGGTGGTCGAGTCGACGGCGACGCCGGAGGCCCTGCTCGAGTCGGCGCGGTCGCGCCTGGTCTCCTACAAGCGCCCCCGTGCCCTGTTCACCGTTTCATCGCTGCCCAGGGTTCCTAACGGCAAGATCGATCGCGCCGCGGTGGCCCGGCTGGTGACGCAGTTGGAAGGCTCCGACAGCTAGCGGCTACTTAGGCGCATGCATAGCGGCGTCAGGTGCGCCCGTGTGCGAGCCTGGCCTGGGCTTCACGCCGCACGATCTTGCCAATGTCATTTCTGGGTAGCTCGTCCCAGACGACGATCCGCTCCGGCGTCTTGGACCCACGCAGCCGCTCATGCACATACGCGATCAGCTCGAACGGTGTGGCTGTCGCATTCGGGTGAAGGACGACGGCACTCTCAATGCGGTATCCCCACTCGTCGTCGGGGACGCCGACCACAACGGCGTCGGCGACGGCCGCATGGCGTAGCAGGACCGCTTCGATTTCGGCCGGGGCGATGTTTTCGCCGCCGCGAATGATGGTGTCGTCAGCGCGTCCAACGACGAACAGGTAGTCGTCGCGGTCGAGGTAGCCCGTGTCGCGGGTGTCGAAGTATCCATCAGGGTCAAGCGTTGAGCCGATTCCGGCGTATTCACCGGAGATCTGCGCCCCGCGAACCCAGATCCGTCCAGCCCGGCCGTGCGGCAGCGGATTGCCGTCGTCATCGCGAATCTGAAGGTGCACACCGGGAAGCACGTGACCGGCGGAGTGCAGCCGGGCCCGCACGATGTCGTCGTCGCTGGCAGTGGCGGCGCGGTGGTCCTCGGGACTGAGCACGGCGATCGTCGAGCTCGTCTCGGTCAGGCCGTAGGCGTTGACGAAGTCCACCTCCGGCCAGGCCCGCAGGGCGCGCTCGATGACCTGCGGGGGCATCGCGGCGCCACCGTAGGCGACAGTGCGCAGCGTGGGCACCTGCAGGTCTTCGTCGTCTGCGTCGACGATGCAGGCCAGCATGGTGGGCACGACCAATGCATTGGTGATGCGTTCGCGCCGTGCGAGGGCCAACCATTGGGCACCGCTGAACTGCTCCAGGATCACCGACCGGCGGCCCGCGTAAAGGTTGGTGACGGCGTTCGCCACCGCCGCGATGTGATACGGCGGCACGCTGATCAAGGCGGCGTCTTCGGGACCGGCCGACGCGAATTCGACTGTGTCGAAAACGTAACTGAGCAGGTTGGCGTGCCGGATGACCACGCCCTTGGGTGCCGACGTGGTGCCGCTGGTATATATCAGCACCGCCGGACGGTCGTCGTCGGGCGCGTCCGTGGCGGCCGCGGGCTCATCGAGGGCGGCACTCCAGGTCGTCATGGAAAACGTCTCGATGCCTTCGGCGGCAACCCGTTCACAGTGTTCGTCGTCGGCGACGGCCACCGCGTTGGGATGGTGGGCAATCAACTGCCGTAGTTGCTCGTCCCCGAGTCGGTAGTTCAGTGGGATGAGCGGGACCCCTGCCCGGGCGGCGGCGAACAAGCTGGCCGGAAAGAGAGGGCTATTGACGCCGAGGTAGATCAACCCGTCGGCAGCCCTATCACGCAATATGCGCGATCCGGCGAGACTGCGCCGGCGGAGGCGCTCGGCTGTCATTCCTCCGTCACGAAAGCCCAGCACGATGCGGTCGCCGAAACCATCGGCGGCCATGTCAAGGAGTAGGGAGAGGTTCATCGATTGTCTGACTTACTTGTCTGGCGGACGGCTATTCAGTCATATTAGGTTAATTAGTTATCTAATGCAACGGCGTTGGCATCGGAGCCGGCACCGCGGATGGCACCGCCTGGCGCTATGTCGCAGCGGCATCCCGAGCGCGGACCATGATGTCGATATGTCCGTGCTGCACGACTTCGTCATGCTGGTTGAGGAGCTCGAAATAGCGCTCGACGACGCCACGGTCGCCGCGGCTTGTCCGCCTGACGTTGGTGATCGTGAGACGGAAGCGGACGGTGTCGCCGATGAACAGCGGTGCACGAAACTGCCAGTCGCGAATGCCCAGCATCGCGATGGCCGTACCGCTGAACAGCCCGGTTCGGTCCAACAGTCCGGTCAAGATCGCCAAGCCGAGAAGGCCATAGACGACGCGCTTCCCGTAGACGGTGCTGCGAGCGAACTCGACGTCGGTGTGGATGGGATTGAAATCGCCACTGAGCCCGGCGAACCCGACGACGTCGGTCTCGGTGATGGTGCGTCCGGCGCTCAAGAAGCTGTCACCGGCACTGAGCTCTTCGAGGTACTTCGCCTGCATTGTCTTCCTTACGGTGGTGTGCGACGGCCGGGCGCCAGGCCTCGCGGCCGCTGGCGGGCCGAGCGGGATTGCCGATCGCAGTCGTTGGCTTTAAAGCGATAGTTTAGACATCGAATAATCGGAGCACCAAGCCGTGACTTGCGGGTGTGGTCGAGCACACGACGTGTCGGAGGCCGAGATAACGATGTATGATACTTCTATTTATAGGGAGAGGATGGGCGATGACGAGCGTGACGACACCCGAGGCGGCCTCGGAGCAGCCCGAGTTCGGCAAGCTGACACCAGCTGGCCTTGAGGCATTCCGCGGCAAGATCGGGGTCGACTGGCCCTACGACCGTTGGACCACCTGGAATGAAGCTGCGACGCGCGACGGGATCCGTCACTACGCCAACGGCTTCGGCGACGACAACCCGCTGTGGTGCGATCCCGATTACGCCGCGCAAACCCGATGGAATGGCATCATCGCCCCGCCGGGATTCCTTGAGGGAGCGGGTCTGACGCCCAAAGTGACAACGCCGCGTGAAGTGCGCGCCCGCGGTCGTGGCGCGCTGTCCGGCGTCCACATGTTCTGGGCGGGCGACCACATTCGCTATTTCCGTCCGGTCCGCGAAGGTGAGCGCATCTGGGTCCGCCGTTTCTACACCGACATCAAGGAAAAAGAGCGCTCGCGGTTCGGTGGAAAATCGGCCGTGTCTGTGCGCCGACGCGTGTACTGGAATGACGCCGGCGATCTCATCGCTATCTGGGACGCCGACTTTGTCCACACCGAGCGTGCCACGGCGGCCGAGCGTAACACCGACAACAAGCCGTTGGTGCAACACCACTACACGGCCGCGGAGCTGGACGAGGTGGACGAGCACTACGCCATGGAGTCGATTCGCGGCGGTGAGAAGCGCTACGTCGAGGACGTCGAGCCGGGTGAGACGTTCACGCCGCGGTTCCGTGGTCCGTTGGTGACGGGCGACGTGATTGCCTGGCTGCAAGGCAACGGCCGCCACGAGATTTTCCCATACCGGCTGAACTGGAAGAACCGGCAGCGGATGGGCGGCTTCTACTCCCGCAATGAATTCGGCGCGTGGGATTCGGCCATGCGCGTTCACTGGGACGATGCCTTCGCACGATCGGTCGGCGCGCGCCGGGCCTACGACTACGGGATGCTGCGCAACGCGTGGCTGATGCACGCGGTAACCGATTGGATGGGCGACGATGCCATCATCGTGGCCGTCGACGACCGGGTGACGGGGTTCAACACATTGGGGGATTTGACCAAGATCACCGGCGAGGTGTCGTCGGTCGATGAGTCCAGCGGTTACCCGGAGGTCCTCTGCTCGGTAGCGTGCCACAATCAGCTCGACGAACGGACGGCGTACGGCACGTTGCGGGTGCGCCTGCCCTCGCGGACTAGGGGCTTGCCGTCCTATCCCGATCCGCCGGCCGATCACGGCTTGCTGCCTGGTATGCCCACGCCGGAGGAAGGCCCCTGGGCTCGCTAGGGAACGTGCCGCAGGCTGGCGATTGCGTGCGTGAGATCGCCTCTCTTGCAGTCCTGTTCGGCTACGCTGTTCCGCGTCACTCCGGTGCTTCGAGAGCAGAGTCGAGGTCCAGCCGCGCCGCCAGCTGCGCATGAATGTCGGATAGGTGGTCGCGCCAGTGCTCTAGCGCGGCGTGCACCGCGCCGGCTGAAACCAGTTCAGCCAGCTTGGCGTGGGCCTCGGCGGATCCGTGCGTCAGCCCGATGTCGCCGCTGCGACTCGCGCTGGCCAGGCGCCGCACATGGCCTCGAATGAGGTAGTGGAGCAGCGTGCAGTACTGGGCAAGGACCGGATTTCCGGCGAGCTCGACGAGCCGGACATGAAACTGATCGGCCGCCTTCGTGGCGGCGGTGCCGTCCTCGGCGGCGCGCTGCTCGTCAACCAGCGCGGAGAGTTTCTTGATCGCATCGGCGTCGCGGGAACGGGCCAGTTGGGCCACCGCGGCAGGCTCGATCATCAGCCGGGCGGTCAGCACGTCGCCGAGCGTGGTCTTGCGATGCCGCAGCAGATCACTGAGATAGCGGGTGGCCAATTTCGTCGCGGGCCGAAGAACCGTTGTGCCACCGCGAGATCCGCGCTGCACCGTGATCAGGTGCTCGGTTTCCAGGATGCGAAATGCCTGCCGCAGTGTCGGGCGCGACACTCCGAACCGCTTGATCATCTCGGGCTCCGACGGCAGTAGGTCACCCTCGGTCAACTCGCCGAGGACGATCTGCTTGCGGATCTGGGCAGCTACCAGCGAAGCGGCGTTGGAGGAGGGCTCCTCCGCGTCGGTGACCAACTCAGACAAGGTCCTACCTCTGCGCTCTCGCCGTCTAGCCTTCGGCACCCATGCGTGCGGTTGAGGTCAATTTATCACCGATTCATTGATGGAATCACGGTTGGCGCGCGGGCCAAGGGACGTCGAGCAACCCGCAAGCTGTGGCGTCAGCCGGCGTGCCCATATCGCCGGAGGTTCGCCGGATGCTATTATATCGTTTATTTATAGAGCGAATATATTGGCTGTGTCTTCGGGAGCACGAGTGATTGCTACGTCCGCCGCCGGCGAGCAGGACGACCTGCGCGCGACCGCGCGAGCGTTCTTCGCCAAACACTCCGACGAGCCGGCGGTCCGTTCGGCGATGATGACCACCGACGGCTACGACCCAGATCTGTGGCGGCTGATGGCCGACCAGCTCGGTTTGCAGGCCCTGCTGATTCCCTCCGTATACGGCGGCGCCGACTTCCGATTCGTTGATGTGCAGGTCGTCGTCGAGGAGATGGGCCGGGCGCTGGTCTGCGCCCCGTATCTCTCGTCTGCTGTCCTGGTGGTCCACGCCCTGCTCGCAAGTGGCGATGCGGACCGCTGTGCCGAGCTGCTTCCCGGGATCGCCGATGGAACCCGCATCGCCGCGCTGGCTTTCACCGACGCCGGCGGCTGTTGGGAAGCAACGACTGGCGAAGTACATGCGCACCATGGCCGGCACGGGTGGACGCTGACGGGTCGTCGGCGGTTCGTCCTTGACGGTGCGGTCGCCGATACGATCTTGGTCGCCGCCATCACGCCGGCGGGCCCGTCGTTGTTCGCGGTGGACAACGCCGCCGCCGGGTTCCACGCAACGCCGTTGGCTACCGTCGATATGACCCGCCGGCAAGCCGATTTGACCTTCGATGACGCCGACGCGTTCCTGATCGGGGAGGCCGGCGCTGCCGACGACTACCTGGGCCGGGCGTTCGATGCCGGTCTGGCAGCGCTGGCCGCCGAGCAGGTGGGCGGCGCACGTCGGGTGCTGGAAATGAGCGTGGAGTACGCCAAGATCCGCCATCAGTTCGGTCGTCCGATCGGATCGTTTCAGGCCATCAAGCACAAGTGCGCGGACATGCTGATGCAGGTGGAGTGTGCCGCGACCGCGGCGCACGCGGTCGGTGAGGCCATCGACGAGGACTCCGCCGAGACCACCACACTGGCCAGCCTGGCGAAGGCATACTGCTCGGAGGCGTACTGCGGTGTGGCGGCCGAGAACATTCAGGTTCACGGTGGGATCGGGTTCACCTGGGAGCATGCGGCGCACTTGTACTTCCGCCGTGCCAAGTGCAGCCAGATGCTGTTCGGAAACGCGGCATTCCACCGCCAACGACTGCTGAAGGAACTCGGATTGTGAGCACACCGGCCGAGCTGGCCACCACCTTTCGCGACGCGGCGCTCGCGGCTTTGCCGAGTGCGTCGGCCTACATTGAGGGCCGGTGGGTAGTCGGCAGCGGTCAGCGATACACACACCTCGATCCAGTCAGCGGTGAGCCGCTGCGCACCTGGACGCTGGCTGGGCCGAGTGAGATCGACAGAGCCGCCGAGACGGCCTCGCGCGCGCAGACTCAATGGGCGGCGCTGTCCCCCGCGGAGCGGCGGGACAAGCTGCTGGCGCTGGCCGACACGATGGTGTCGGACGCCGACACGCTGGCCTCGATGGTGTCGCTGGAGATGGGCATGCCGCTGAGGATGTCGCGGGCGGGGGTGCGCGCCGCCGTCGAATGGTTTCGTCACTACGCCGGTCATGCCGACAAGATTGACGGTGTGGTGCCCTCCGTCGGGCCGACTCGCGCGGCGCTGGATTACACCCGCTACGCACCCTATGGCGTGGTCGCCGCGATCATCCCGTGGAATGGACCCGTTGTCGCCCTGGCGCTCAAGGTCGCTCCAGCCCTGGCCGCCGGCAATGCCGTGGTTGTCAAACCCTCGGAATTCGCGCCGTTCTCCAGCCTGTACTTCGCGTCGTTGGTCACCGCCGCCGGATTGCCCGCCGGCGTCGTGAACGTGACGGCTGGTGGTCCCGACGTGGGAGCGCGGCTGTGCGCCCAGCCAGATATCAAACTGATCTCCTTTACCGGAGGTGCCGCGGCGGGACGGGAGGTCTCCCAAGCCGCATCGGTGCGCCATCTACCGACCATCCTCGAATTGGGCGGCAAATCAGCTTCACTGGTGTTCCCCGACGTCGACATCGACAAGGTTGCCAAACTATCCGCGTTTATGGGCATCGCCCAAAACAGCGGTCAGGGTTGCTTCCTGCCGACAAGACTGCTGGTGCACCGTTCCGTGTATGACCGCGTGCTCGACGGCGTCGTCGCCGAGGCCAAACGGTTTCGGCTGGGTGATCCTTTCGATCCGGCGACCACCATGGGCCCGGTCGTCAACGCCGGTGCCCGCGAACGCATATTGGGCATGATCGACGCGGCGCGTCGCCGGGGGGACGGCCGCCTGGCATACGGCGGGGCATCGGCGACCGGTGACCTCGCCGGCGGAAATTTTATTCAGCCAACCATTTTCGCTGAGGTGGACCCGGAAAGCCCGCTCGCGCAGGACGAAGTGTTCGGCCCGGTTCTGAGCGTGATGGCATTCGACGACGAATCGGAGGCGGTGAGCATTGCCAATAACAGCCGGTACGGTTTGGCTGGTTACGTGTGGACGCTGGATCTCGGGCGCGCGCACCGCGTCGCCGAGGCATTAGACGCTGGCTATATCTCTGTCAACGGCATGGCTGCCTTACCGCCCGCGGCGCCCTTCTCGGGGTGGAAGGAAAGCGGACACGGTGTCGAGGGTGGTCGCCATGGCCTGCATGAGTATCTGCGTATCAAGAACGTTCACGTCCAATGGTGACCAATCCGCAACGCCCGCCGTCCGATCGAGCCTAGGCCGTTCGAACCGACCGAAGGATTTCCGATGACCCCTTCCTACAAGACCGCGTATGAAACCGTGCTCTTCGATGTCGCCGACCACATCGCCACCATCACGTTGAACCGGCCAGAGGTAATGAACTGCTTCAACCAGCAGATGCTCGACGAGTTCAGCGAGATATGGCGGATTTGCCGCCATGAAGACGACATCCACGCCGTCGTTCTGCGTGCCGCGGGCGACCGCGCGTTCTCCACAGGGGTCGATCGCAAGCAGGGCCGTTTCCGCCATCCGAACCCGTTGTCCGAAGACGATCCCGGATTCTGGTTGGGCGCCAAGCAGAACCGAGTGTGGAAGCCTTTGATCTTGGCGATCCATGGTCTGTTCGCCGGCGGAGCCTTCTACTGGCTCAACGAATGTGATGTCGCGATCTGCTCCGAGGACGCCACGTTCTTCGACCCACACACCACCTACGGGATGGCGTCGGCGCTCGAACCGGCGGCACTGCTGCGGCGCATTCCGTTCGGCGAGGTGATGCGCATTGCGCTGTTCGGCAACGAGGAAAGGCTCAGCGCCGCAAGAGCATTGAGCATCGGCTTGGTCACTGAGGTGATACCCCGTGAGCAGCTGTGGGACCGGGCACACACACTTGCCGCACGGTTGGCCGACAAACCGCCGCTGGCGGTGCAGGGCACCGTGAAGGCCGTATGGGATTCGCTGTCGATGACTATCGAGGCGTGCCGCTCGGTTCCATTGATGTACACGCAGCTCATCAACGAAAAGACCAAGCTGGGGTTCGCGCCGGGCACTGAACGTACATGGGAAATCCGTTGATTCACAAGCGCCGAGCCGTTCGGTATCGGGGCCGGGGGTAGGGTTATGCAGCCCGATGAGTTCACCCGGATGCGTCTGAGCGCGGAGCTGGGCGTCGCGACTATTACGCTGAATCGCCCCGAACGACGAAACGCCTGGGGCGGCCACACCGCCGTGGAGTATCGGTGGGCATTGCACTGGTGTCATGTCGACCCCGAGGTGCGGGCCGTGGTCGTCACGGGAGAAAACGACTTCTGCGTCGGCGCCGACTCGGCGGCGCTAGATGACATCGGGGACGGTGGCGGTGTCTATGAGGTCGATCGGGTGGATCTGCCCGATTTTCCGGCTGAAACGCCACAACACCTGCGCCGCAACCACTTCTATCCTCTGGCGATTTCCGTTCCGGTTATTGCGGCGATCTCCGGTGCTTGCGCGGGCGCCGGCTTCGTGGTTGCCAGTTACGCCGATATACGGTTTGCTGACCGGCACGCCAAGGTGGCAACTGCGTTCGCCGCGCTCGGGTTACCGGCGGAGTACGGGCTGGGATGGTTGCTGCCACGCATCGTCGGGTTGCCGAACGCTGCCCAGCTGTTGTATTCACCGCGTCCGATCACCGCCGCACGCGCCGCGGATCTCGGCTGGGTGCAGCAGGTCTGTGAGCCCGGCGAGGTGGTCGCGGACGCCGTGGCGTACGCGCGAGGATTGGCCACCGGAAGTTCTGCCGAGTCGCTGCGGATGATGAAGCGGCAGGTGTTCATCGATTCGGCACTCGGTTTCGACGACGCTTATCGTGCCTCGGTGCAAGACATGAACACCGCGCTGGGGTCGGCCGATTTCCGCAAGGGCGTGCGGGCGCTGCGCACGAAAACACCGCCTGATTTTCTGGCCGCCGGCCCGCCGGCGCACGAGGCGTAGCGGGTTGGCTTGCAACCGATCTGCGTGTCCCGCAGTTTGCAAATCTTCGGATACAGAACCGACTGATAATATAACGAATGATCTTGGTACAAGCGTGAGATAGGGGAGACCATGGCGAATGTGGTGCGCGCCGTACAGCTTCCGAAGATGGCAAACATCGTCGCAGCCGATCTTCGGGAGCAGATCATCGAAGGTGTGCTCAAGGAGGGGGACCCGCTGCCACCGGAGGACCAACTCATGGAACACGCTCGCGTCGCCCGTACCACGGTGCGCGAGGCGTTGCGCATCCTGGAATCCGAGGGTCTGTTGGTCGTTCGGCGCGGAGCGCGTGGGGGAGCGCGTATACGCACTCCCAGCGTGAGCAACGTTGCTCGGTATATCGGCCTGGTGTTGCAGTGTGAGGGCGCCACCCTCCGGGATGTCTACGATGCTCGGCTGATGCTCGAAGCGCCGGCGGCGGGGTTGTTGGCGCGCGCTGATGACCGCGGCGACATCGTGGCCGCTCTGCGGGAAGCCTTGGCCGATGAGGAAGCGGTGCTGGACAACCCCGCCGAATTGTCGCGCGCGTACGGGCGCTTTCATCAACTGCTGGTTCAGCTATCCGGATCGCAGACCTTTGAGGTGCTCACCGGGGTATCGAACCGCATTATCCAGGCCCAAGCCGACCGGTACATGAGTTCGCGTGGCTCGCAGCCTGAACGCAAGCGGGCCACCGATGCGGCTCACCGCGCGCATGAGCGCTTGGTCGACCTCATCGCCGCCGGTGCAACCCAGGATGCCGAGGAACTATGGCGCAAGCACCTCGCCGCGGGCGACGTTGAGTTGCTCGCCGATCCAGAGGTCAACAGCGTTCTTGATCTGCTGGACTGACTGAGGCCAGTTCCGCGATCCCATCCGAACGTGGACGACGCCTACGGCTGCGCGTAATCGACCGTCGCGGATTTTTCCAAAGTGTGCTAATGCGAGCTATCATAGAACGAATAATCTTTGGTGCCGTGGGATGGGTGACATGTGAGTAACGAACTGCGACGCCGGCTACGGGAGTTTGTGGCCGCTAACCCGCCACCGGATCTGCGCGGAGTCGGCAAGCCGGAGCGAATAGCCGGCCAACGGGCATGGGCGGCGACGATGTACGTCAACGGACTTGCTGGTCCAGCGTGGCCACGCGAGTACGGGGGGATGGCGCTGACGTTCGCTGACCAAGTCGCTTACTATGACGAACTTGCCACGCTGTCGGTGCCGCCGCATCCTGGTAACGGTCCCCTCATCGCGGGCCCCACTCTACTGAAGTTCGGTACCGAAGAGCAGAAGCACCGGTATTTACCGGCGATGCTGCGTGGCGATGAGGTTTGGGCTCAAGGCTTTTCGGAGTCTGAGGCTGGCTCGGATCTGCAATCGCTGGCCACGACTGCAGTCCGCGACGGCGACTGCTACGTGGTGCGTGGTGCCAAACTATGGAGCAGCTACGCCGATCTCGCCGACATGATGTTCGCGCTGGTGCGCACCGGGTCGCGCAATTCCGGCCGAGATGGCATCAGCTATCTGCTTATCGACCTGCGTGCCGACGGAGTCGCGGTGCACCCGGTGCGCGACATGAGCGGGCACGCGCGGTTCTGCGAGGTTGTGTTCGACGACGTCCGGGTGCCCGTGGCCAACCGCGTGGGCGCGGAGAACGGCGGCTGGCCGTTGGCGCGCACTACTCTGGGCAACGAACGGGCCGCCCGGTCGTTGAGTCAGGCGAGTGCCTACCGACGCCGGTTGGACTCGCTGACCAGACTGTTGAACAGTCGGCACGCACTTGACGACCCACTCGCCCGAGACAGGTTTGCGCAGTGTGTCATTCACGTCCGGATCTTGTACCTGCAGGCCGTCCGCGCGATCGCCCTCCATGACTCCAATTCCGGTCCGTCCGCGTCCGTCGCGCGCCTGTATTTCAGTCTGCTGGAACAGGAGTTCCACGAGCTTGCCATCGATCTCCTCGGCCCCGACGCGCTGATCGCGAGCGGGCCGGCCGCTGTCGAGAACGGCCGCTGGCTCACCGGTTTCCTCCACTCGCGTGGAGCAACCATCGGTGCCGGCACCGCCGAAATACAGCGCAACACCATTGCCGAACAGCTGCTCGGGCTGCCCCGCGACGAATCTGTGTTGTGAAGTCCAGCGATCGAGTTGCGAGCTTCATGGTCTGCCCACGATGGATTCAACGAGCCATTGTCCTCGTGGACAAAGACATTCACCGACCCGCGGCTGTGCGCCGCGGTTGTCGACCCGTTGACGTTTGCCGGGCAGATCACCGAAACCGGCAGCAGCTCCTGCCGACTCGCCCACTTCCGCAAGGCCTGCCCGGCGGGCTAGAGACCGGCGCGTTCTGGTCGCCCAGAGCTCGGGCCTTCTACCGTTGGGAAGCTGGCTAGGGGCTTGGGAGCGATCGCGGTAGCCCGAACGATGGAAGCACGCTGTTGTCGAAGCGGGTCATGGCGCTTATCCGGTCGCCGGTGAGGGTGAGGACGTAGAGGCCGGTTCCGTGGCGGATGCCGGTTGGGGCGCGCAGGTAGGCTCCGAACGCCGGTTGACCGTTGGCTCGTGTTGGGATGAGGTCGAACCTGCGACCTGCACGGAAGATGCTGGCGCAGAAGCGGGCCACGACGTCTCGGCCCTGGTATTCGAAGGGCATCGGCGGCATCGACACGAAGACGTCGTCGGTCAGAAGGATGACCAGCGCGTCGAGATCGGCGGATTCCCACGCGCTAACAAATTTCGCCACGATCGCATCCTCTGGGGGTGAATCGGCGGCAGGCGGCGGTTCGCGGTCGTCGGTGGTGAGCCGTCGGTGCTGCAGGCCGGCGCGCGCCCGTTTGAGGGCGCTTTTGACCGACTCGACGGTCGAGTCCAGCATGTCGGCCACCTCGTTGGCGTGGAATCCGAGGACGTCGCGCAGGATGAGCACGGCGAGCTGGCGAGGTGGGAGGATCTGAAGGGCGGTCACAAAGGCCAGGGAGATGGCTTCGGTCTGCTCGTAGCGGGCCTCCGGGCCGAGGGGCGCATCGATGGCACCCTCAAGCAGGGCGTCGGGAAATGGCTCGAGCCATACGACTTCGCCGAGCCGCGTCGGCTCGGGCGGTTCAACATTACGCACGTCCCACTGCTTGGCCGGGCGTCGGCTGGCCGACCGGCGCGCGTTGAGGCACCGGTTGGTGGCAATTCGGTAGAGCCACGTGCGCAGCGAGGCGCGCCCCTCGAACCCTCGGAAGCCTTGCCAGGCAGCCAGCAGCGTATCTTGCAGGGCGTCTTCAGCGTCTTGGAACGATCCCAGCATCCGGTAGCAGTGCACCTGCAGCTCGCGACGGTACGGCTCGGTCAGTTTCCGGAACGCCTCGCCGTCTCCGGCCCGCGCCCGGGACATCAGGTCGCCACCTACCACCCCTCGCATCACCTTCTTCCCCCACCCTTGTTGCACTTCCATCCTGTATAGACACGCACCAAGGACAAACGGGGCGGTTGGGGGCCGCCACTTTCTTGATGCCGCGGTGTCTCCATCAGTGGTAGCTACGAAACGCCGATCAAGGAGAACCGATGGGAAAGATCATCATCAGCGAAAACGTCTCGCTCGACGGAGTCGTGCAGGACCCGACCGGTGAGGAGGGCTTCGGGCGCGGCGGTTGGTTCCTCGAGGTAGGGCACGAGGATCGCGAAGCGTGGGCGAAGCTCGAGCTCGACGAGGCACTGGGCGCCAAGGCCCTGCTGCTTGGCCGGCAGAGCGACGAGTGGTTCGCCGCGCGGTGGCTATGCCGCAGTGGCGAGTGGGCGGACAGGCTGAACAGCCTGCCCAAGTATGTCGTGTCCTCGACCCTCCAAGAGCCCAAGTGGAGCAATTCGACGGTCCTCAGGGGCGAGGTGGTGAACGAGATCTCGAAGCTGAAGCAGGAGTTAGACGGCGACATCGTCGTGTATGCCAGCGCCCAGCTCGTACACACGCTGATGGAACACGACATCGTCGACGAACTGCGGCTGACCGTGTATCCGGTCGTCCTCGGGGCCGGCGAGCGCCTCTTCGGCGAGACCAGCGACAAGAAACCCATGCGCCTCATCGACACCCGTACCGTCGGTGATGGCCTCGCCTTATTGACCTACCAACCCGTCCGAGACGCCTAGACCGCTGCGTCGACGACGGCCAGCGAGAGCCCCCTATGCCTCATCCCGCTCGGCGCGGGTTTTCCCCGGCGCGGGCGCGCGCAAGCCAACGTTAAGGTTCACTGCCACTACGGACCGACAGCATGGAGCCATTGATATCAGCCCGCGCGGTGAGATCGTGGTGGTCTTAGCTGACGTCCAGCAGCGCCTGGCCGTGCGACGACAGCCCTGCGTCCTCGAGGCCGGTGAACGCACGCTCTAATGCGTCGGTGACGATATGGGGGTCAGGGATCTGGCGCGGGCAGGTGAGCACGCTGAAGTTCAAGCGATCGGCATAGCTCCACACCGTGATGTTTAATGCCATCCCGATATCCAGCGGGCCGACCGAGTAGACGTTGGTGATCGGGTAACCACCCAAGCTCAGGCGCGTCGATGAGCCGCGGACGTTGGAAACCACGACATTCATCATCGGCGGTAACTTGGCCAGCAATTTTGATCCCGCATTTAGCCGCGCCAGCCTGGCAAACAGGCTCGGCGGGATGTACTCCAGCCACTCATCCAGCAGTTCGGGCCCCAGCAGCTCGCGGGCAGTGCGGGCGATACGCACACCGTCATGAATGTGCTGCAGCCGCTGTCGACGATCGGGGAGCTCAACCGGTAACGCGGTGAACAGCAGCCCGACAGAATTGCCGAACAATCGCTCACGACGCAGACCGCTGTCAGCGGGCACGTTGGCGATCAGAGGCAGTGACGGCGTCTCGTGACGCTCCAGCAGGATCTGACGCAGGGCCTCGGTCACCACAGCCAGCACGATGTCGTTGATGGTGTAGGCGGTGCCGCGCCGCAATGCCTGCACGGCCGACAGGGGCGTCGACGTGGTGGCAAATCGACGTCGTGCGTCGATGGTCCCGTTGGTGAAGGCTCGCGGGCCCGACCACGGCCGCGCCCGCCAAGCCCGGTGCTCGCGCCAATAGCGGGCGGCCGCACGATGTCCACGCCAGGTCTTGGCCAGCAGCCCGGGCAGACCGCGGGCCTTGCGCGGGTGGGCTTGCAGCGCGGACAGTATCAATCTGCGCCGCGACGGCGGCGGCGCCGGGCACCAGGGTTGAGGCGAGCTGGCGGACAGGGCGGAGGAGACCGCGTCGGTCACGTTCAGCAGCTGATTGGCCGCCGCGCCGCCGTCGGCCATCGCGTGATGGATCTTTGCGACCGCGGCGACCTGCCCGTTGGCCAGACCTTCGACTAGATGCACCTCCCATAGCGGCCGGTCGCGGCGCAGCGGTGTTTCAGCGATCCTGCCGATGCAGTCGTGTAGCTGTTGCGGACCGCCCGGCGCATCGGCGGTCACCCGAAACACGTGGCGGGTGATATCGAACGCCGGGTCCTCCGCCCACACCGGATGATGAAGCGCCAGCGGTGTTTGCTGCAGCCGCCACCGAAACGACGGCAGGAGATGTAGCCGCTCGGCCAGTATCCGGGTGAACTTCTCCGCTGAGTATGGGATCGGGGACGCGGCGGTATCCAGGACGGCGATCTTGAGCGTATGCATGTGATTGGTCGGGGTCTCGTTGTACCAGAGGTAGCTGTCGACGCCCTGCAGTCGCCGCATCATCATGTAACCCAACCTATTAAATCGAGCAATCGTATAGCGATATAATACGGTAGTGCGGTCGGTGCTGAATACCCGTGTACAGGTGAGTTAGCTCATAGCACCGTGCCGGCGGTCTCATGAGGCGCTTGCCAAGGCCTTCGCCCACTGCAGATCCGGCTTCCCGCTGGGAAGCCGCTGTAGCAGGTCGACGACGATCACCTCTTGTGGCAGTTTGTAGCCGGCCAGCCGAGGCCGTGCGTGCTGGCGGATGTCGTCCAGCGTCGGGACGGCGCCACCGCAGCCTTGCACAATCGCCACCACACGCTCTCCCCACCGCGGATCTGGTTTGCCGACCACCAGGACGTCGACAATGCCCGGATGCTCGATGAGAACCTGCTCGACCTCGTCGGGGAACACCTTTTCGCCACCGGTGTTGATCGAACTGCTGCCCCGACCGCACAACGTGACGGTGCCGTCGCTCTCGAGGACGGCGAAGTCCCCGGTCAAAACCCATCGCCGACCGTCGATCTCGACGAAGGTGCGTTTGGTCTTGGCTTCATCGTTGTAGTAGCCCAGTGGCACATGGCCGCAGCGAGCCAGCATTCCGGCGGTGGTGCTACCCGGTGGGAGCGGGCGTAGGTCCTCGCCGAGCACCGCGATCGTCGCATCGATGGGGAAGCGACCATGGTGTTGCTGGCCGGCCACCGACAGGTTGCGGCCCAGTACGCCGGTCTCCGAGGAGCCGAGGCCGTCAAGTATGGCGACGTGCGGCAGCGCGGCGTTGATGCTTTCCTTGGTCGACGGTGAGATCCTGGCGCCTCCCGAACCAATTGCCCACAGCGTTGGTAGGGGGAACGGATCGCGCTGGTATGCGTCGATCAGCGGGCGCGCCATCGCGTCGCCTACCAGGCCGATTAAATTCACCCCGTGCTGCGCGACTAGCTGCCATGTCTTAGCGGGGTCGAAGCTGCCTGGCGGAGCCAGAATCGTTGTCCCGCCGCATATCGCCATTGCCAGCACCGCCCAGTGGCCGGTGACGTGCATCAGCGGCGCCAAGCTCAGCTGGACCAGCGGGGGCCCCGATAAAACCCGTTCTACGAGCTGTTGCGGGTCGCTGACCGGTCCGAGCCGACCCGTGATATCGCCCCCATTGAACGCCGCGAAGAACAGGTCCTCATGGCGCCACATCACCGCTTTGGGCAGGCCGGTCGTGCCACCGGTACAGGTGACATATAAGTCGTCCGAGCTTCGACCAGAAAACGACCGCTGCGGCGGTTGGGCAGCCAAAGCGGTTTCGAAATCGACGATGTCAGCGGGCAGCGCGGCGGTGCTGCCGTCGTCCACCGCTATCAGATGGCGCACCGCGGTCAGCTTTCGAGCCACTGGGATCACCGCCGGGGCCAGTGCGCGGTGGAACACCACCGCAGTCAGGTCGGTGTAGCGGTAGAGGTGTTCGAGCTCGTTCTCGACGTAGCGGTAGTTGATATTGACCGGGACAGCGCGGATCTTGAACGCCGCCAGCATGGCCTCGACGTATTCGGTGCCGTTGTAGAGGTGCAGACCGACCATGTCGCCCGGGCCCACGCCGCAGGCCAGCAGATGGCCCGCTAGCTGGTTGGCGCGCTGATCCAGCTGGCTAAACGTCAGCTCCCGGTTTTCTGCGATGACGGCCATCCGGTCGGGGACCGCCTCCGCCGTGCGTTCGATCAGCTCGGAGAGGTTGTAAGTGCCCGACACTGCGACTCCCTTCAGCTGGGCGTCTGGAGCCCTAGCCAACCATAACCTAATTAGGTAACTTAGTCATCGATTTATCATCAATCGAATTATCGGGAGGTCGTGGTGGAGCGCTTGAGTGCCATCGACGCTGCGCTGATCCACGGCGAGATGCCGGAGTGGCATGGGCACGTCACCTCGCTGCTGGTCCTGGATCCCACATCGATGCCGAGCGCATATCGGTTCGAGTTGTTTCGCGCCGCGCTGGCAGCCCGGCTGGCCGGCGTGGCGCGGTTTGGCCAGCGCGTCGGGGCGGCGCCCTGGGGAGTTGACCGGCCGGTATGGATCGACGACGGTGGGTTTGATGCCGAACATCACATCAAGCGGCTGGTGTTACCCAATGCCGGCTCCATCGAGCACCTGTTCCGCGCCGCCGGTGAGGTTGCCGGACGCCAGCTGGAGCACGACCGGCCGCTGTGGGAGTGCTACGTGGTGGAGACGCGCCGGGGGCGGTTAAGAGCTCTGATCATGAAAAACCATCACGCATTGTTCGACGGGGTCGGCGGCCTGGAATCGATGCAGGCGATGTTCGATATGTCTGCGGCGACTGCGAGCGCACACGGCGAGCCGGTGTCGGCGCGGCCGCCCCGCGTCCGGTCCGCCAGGCCCAACGCCGTCGACATGCTGCTGCGCTCGGCGGTGCGTGGCCTGGTCGTGCAACCGGCAGAATCGGTCAAAGTTGCCCGCCAACTCATCCGCCAGGCGCTGCCGGTCGGTCGAGCAGTCCTGAGCGGCGATCGGCCGGTCCTCGGCTTGAACGCGCCACGCAATCCCTTCCCTGGGTGGATCAGCCGGGAACGGACCGTGTCGGGCGCCCAGTTGTCGATGCAGCAGATGAAGGCCGTCCGCCATCAGGCGGATATCAAGCTCAACGAGGTGCTGCTGGCCGTGGTCGGGGGCGCCTTGCGCCGTTATCTAGTGGCTCGTCAGGGAGTCAGCGGCCCGTCGCTGGTGGCCAACGTCGCAGTGTCGACACGCGCGGCTGACGAAAAGGTCGACAGCAGCAATAAATTCAGCGTTATGTTCGCGACCCTGGGAACAGCAATCAGCGATCCCCTGGTGCGGCTGTCGGCGATTCATGACAGCAGTGTGAAAGCCAAGCTGCTCACCGAAGCGCTGCAGAACCGAAGCGATACCAGTGTGGCCGCCGCGGGTCCGCCGATCCTGGTCAGCGGGTTGGCGCGGCTCTGTCGCGCGGCGGGGCTACACCGGCGGATCAGCCTGATCGGAAACATCGGGGTATCCAACGTCCCCGGGCCTCCTGTTCAGCTTTTTGTCGGCGGTGCCGCGGTGAGCGCCATGTTCGTCTTTGGTCCGTTGATGCTGAACTCTGTCGTCAATTTCACCGCGGTCAGCAATGGTGACCACCTTGATGTCGGGGTGGCCAGTTCGCCTGGCGTGATACCCGACATCGATGAGCTCGCCCGGCTTTTGCAGCCGGCACTTGACGAGCTGACCGAAAGCCTTGGGTGCCGCTAGTGCGGAAGATCACCCGGGGGCCCTACCCGTGAGCGCGCAGTTCGATCGCCCCCGACCACTGCCCGAAGCGCTGATAGCAGGGTGGGAAGCCAGCGGTGCGTGGTCGCGGTTGACCGTGTCAGAGGCGATCCGTCAGCCGTCGCGGGCTGCAGGGTTGGCCTGCGCGGTCGACACCCAGCACTACAGCTTCGCCATGTTGGCGCAGTGGTCGGCAGGTGTGTGCGCCACGCTGCACGGATGGGGCGTGCGTCCCGGCGACCGGGTCCTGATACAGCTGCCTAACGGCGCAGAGTTGATCACCGCAATCCTGGCCAGTTGGCATCTGGGCGCCGTCGCCGTGCCGGTGCTGCCTCTTCTCCGTGAACCGGAACTTGCGGCGGTCGCGCAGCAGACGCAGCCAACAGCGGTCATCGCCGGCCCCGGGTCGAGCAAACGGGTGCCAACCGCCGAGATCGACAGCGCACTCGCTGCCGCGTCAGTCAGGCCGCTGATCCGGTTGGGCGTCGCACATCGCACCGCGGGCTGGATGCCCTTTCCTGTTAGCGGCTCCGCGCAGGAACAGTCTCCGCAGCCGCACCCGGGATTCGCCAATGCCGACGCGTGCGCGTTGATTCTGTTTACTTCGGGAACGACCGCCCAACCCAAAGGGGTGCGCCACGATTCACGATCGTTGCTGGCCGAGGTGAACAGTTACCGACGCAGCGCCGAGCTCACCACCGGCGACGTCATCTTCAATCCGGCGCCAATCGCTCACGTCGGCGCCTTGGTGATCAGCGTGCTGGTGCCGTGGTGCGTGGGTGCGCCGGTGGTACTGCTGTCTAAGTGGGATTCCCAGCGCGCCCGCGAGGCGATCACCCGGGAACGGGTGACCTTCGCTGTCGGTGCGCCGTATTTTCTCAACGAGCTTGTGGCGCTGTATGAGTCGTCCGACTTCTGCGGCCACCGCCTATCGAAGTTTCAGACGGGCGCGGCGCCAACCGGCTCAGCCTTGCTGGCCCGCGCTGACCGCGTCGGAATCGCCGCTTGGCGAGCATGGGGAATGACCGAGGCGCCGACGATATCGTATGCGACCGCAGGTGACCCCCTCGACCGGCGAGCTAACTTCGACGGCCGTGTTGAGCCGGAATCACAAGTCGTCGCTGTCGACGAGGCCGGCGTGGCGCTGCCCGCCGGCCGCGAGGGCCACCTGTTGCTGCGTAGCCCCAAGCAGATGATGGGATATGTGCGCGACGTCGACGCGACGAGACATCCTGGTGGCTGGCTGGCCACTGGCGACGTGGGCATGGTGGATTGCGATGGATGGGTGAGAATCACCGGCCGGATCAAAGACATCATCAATCGCGGCGGCGAGAAGTTTTCGGCCCGCGAGATCGAAAACGCGCTCTGCGATCATCCGGCCATCGAGGCTGCCGCGGTCCTGGGTGTCCCCGAACAGCGCTTGGGCGAGCAAGTGGTGGCCTACGTGACCACGCGCCCTGGGCAGTGTTATCCGGGACTCTCGGCGATCATCGATTACCTGCAGCGGCGCCGCATGGCACCGCAGAAATACCCCGTGGCCATCACCGTGCTCGAAGCCTTACCGATGACAGCCACCGGCAAGGTGCACAAGCATGCGCTGGCCCAACTGTGGGAGAACAGCCAGCTCACCGCCCGATAACCTCGGCGCCGACTGGCATCGGTGTGCGACCGTGGGGACGCATTGAGACCGATTTTTGATCTTTTGACCGGAGCCCAATACGACGATATCATATCGTAAATGGACACCGGGAGTTTGGGCATGCGCGTGAAACGAATGACCGCTAGCAAAAACCAACCGCGTCGGGTTACCGTGTCAGCCGCCAACGGCAAACGCCACGGTGACCGCGAGGCACCGTTGGGTGGGGGTGTCGCTGGGGGAAACCAGACGGCGCATAGCGGAAGCGGCATGACGGTGAACGAACTCCGATTTGACGGCCGCGTCGCTGTGGTCACCGGGGCCGGACGCGGTGTCGGGCGTCAGTACGTCCAGCTCTTGGCGCAGCGCGGCGCCGCAGTCGTAGTCAACGATTTCGGTGTGGCGCCCGATGGTTCGGGTCCATCGGCGGCCCCGGCCGAGCAGCTTGCCGCTGAGATTGCCGACGCCGGAGGTTCGGCGGTCGCCGATACCCATTCGGTGGCCGACAAGGCTGGGGCCGAGGCGGTTATCGGGCGCGCGCTCGAGGAGTTCGGTCGCATCGATGTCTTAATCCACAACGCCGGCATCGTCGATGGAACATTCGAGCAACTGGCTGCCGTCAACCTCAGCGCTGCGTTCTGGCTAACCGAGGCGGCATGGGGGCACATGCAGGCGCAGCGGTACGGCCGCATTCTGCTAACGACTTCCAGCGCCGGACTATTCGGCGCTTCGAACGGGGGGACCTACGGGCCGATCCAGTCCTATGGTGCGACGAAGATGGGCGCGTTCGGGTTGGGGCGATGCCTGGCTGTGCGTGGGCGCTCGTACGACATCCGGGTGAATATGGTCTCACCACATGCCTATACGCGATTGGCTGCGGGGCTCCCACCTACTCCGCAGGCAAAGTTCATGGAGACGTACTCCAAACCCGAGTTGGTGGCCCCGGGCAGCGTATTCCTCGTCCACGAGACATGCCCGGTGAGCGGGGAAGCGTTCGCGGTGGGCGCGGGGCGGATGGCTCGGATCTTTGTCGGAGAGACCGTCGGCTACGTGGACAGTGAGCTCACGGTGGAGAAGGTTGCGCAGAACTTCGCCCAGGTATGCGACGAGGCCGGCTATCACGTACCGGAGGATATGAGCGCGATCGTCGACATCTACCGGCGTGCGGTGGGGGCTGACTAGGCCACGGTCGGCGACCAGAACGTCAGCACAAACAACTCGCCGGCGGTGCGGCTGTTCTCGATCGACACCTGACGCGCCTTCTCCCGGTCGCCCTTGGTGAAGGCGTCGATGAGTTCGACTTGCCAGCTTCTCGCCAAATCCCGCCACCCCGGCACTTCAAGGGAGAAATCGGGGAAGTAGTGCAGCGTGTTTCGCAAAAGCACATTGAGCGTGGGCGACGCGGCCACCGAGTTGATCGCCGCGTGGAACCGCCGGTTCACTTCGGTCGAAAGTTCGTGCTCGCCGGCCTTTTGGGCAGCGATGTAGTTCTTGTGCTCCTGGCGCAACGTGCCGATAAGCTCGTCGGATTTCTCATCCCACGCCCGCGCAGCCAGCTCGCCGGCCAGGACACCGTGAACCCAGTACACGTCGCGGATGCCGCGCCCGGTTACGGCGGAGACCTCGAACGACCGACTGGCCGACGCGGTGATCAAGCCTTCGGCGCCGAGGCGCAGCAGCGCTTCACGGATGGGCATCGTGCTGACGCCCAGCATTTCGGCTAGATCGGCCTGCGTGACCCGCGTTCCCGGCGCGAGTTCACGTGAGAGGATCATGCTGCGCAATTTTTCGCTTACTTGGTCGGTCATCGACTTGTGGGCGATCGGTGCGCTGATCGTGTGTTTCGGCTTTCCGGCCATTGCGACATTTTACATTCTATCGCGGACCAGGTCAGATTCCCGCGGGCGATTCGCGCACCTATTGCGCCTCAGCACCGCTCGGCCCTCAAGCGGTGACCGGATGTGAACTTAGGCGATATGATATCGTCAGTTTGATGACGTCTCCGGTCGATCTGACACGGACGGCTGATTGAGGAAAGTGCGGTGATCGTCGATGGATGACATGGCCCATACTCCGTCCGGCATCCCGCTGGAGCCCGTGTACGGGCCGGGGGAGCGTGGTAACGAGCCGCCGCCACCGGGCACCTATCCGTTCACTCGGGGTAATTTCGCGTCCGGTTATCGGGGCAAG
>NZ_DATMLH010000264.1:0-27561 GCF_035570115.1 Mycobacterium sp. | reverse complement strand
GCCTCGAAGCCGGGACGGGTGTGACTGGGGTAGGCGGACAGGTCGTCGTCGCGGTAGCGGTGGGTGACCTCCCAACCGAGCTGATCGGCGAGTGCCTCGCAGTCCTCCAACTGGCGGGTCACACCGGCGCGCTGCCCCGTGGCGTCTTGGCTGATTCTGGTGTAGACGGCTGCGCGCATACCCTCAAATATATTTGAGCAGACCGACGTCAGCACCCGGACAGTGCCTTGCTTGTTCCCGAGCCCGTGCCTAGCGGCGTCTGTCGACCGGGAG
The DNA here is from genome assembly GCF_035570115.1 of Mycobacterium sp. Taxonomy (GTDB): domain Bacteria; phylum Actinomycetota; class Actinomycetes; order Mycobacteriales; family Mycobacteriaceae; genus Mycobacterium. The sequence continues at coordinate 27,288 of NZ_DATMLH010000264.1, read as the reverse complement.
GCGATGCCGCGCTGACCGCACCGCGATGATGCCCAGACGCCGCTCTTTTAGGCGTAAACCGCTACGCGCGATTCGGGCTCGACGGGGCTGATGTCGCGGACGGCGTCCTGGGCGAGTCCGGCCAGCTGGCGCCATGCGCCGATCGCATGGCCGGTGAGCTGGGTCATCCGGCTGGCCGCGGTGGCGTCCCCGGAGGCTAGACCGTGCGCGTTTTGCGCGTGAGCGACGACCTTGTCCAGTGATATCAGCAGGTCGTTGTCCACGAATGCGGTCGACTCGGCGGCGGCCTGCGCCGCGCGCATCCCGGCGCCGCTCAGGGTCGAGGCCACCTCGCGGGCCGTGCGGCCGGCGGCGCCCCAGTCGGCGACGGCGGGCATGTCCCCCGAAGCGGCGGCGCGATGCAGCTCGGCAATGTCGAGGATCGCTTTGTGGGCGGTGATCTTGGCGTACTTGAGCACTCCCCAGGTCGGACTTGTCAGCAATTCGGCGATCCAGGCATGGACGACGGTCTCCGGAACATCGGCGGTTCCGACCGTCTGCCAGGCGAGGTCGAGGGCCAGCACGCTGTCATCGGGTAACAGGTAGCCATCAGGTCCGGCGAGCAGGTCGTTGGATGTCTGCACGAGCAGGCTAAGCGGCCGGGCCGAGCGGGTCGGAAAGTCGGTGACCTGCTCATCGCCGGTGATGTAAGAAATGACGTTCATCGCGCACCCTTTGCCGGACCCCGGCTGATGCGATCCTCTGGCCAACCTCAGCGGGTGGGTTATCCGGTAGAGGTCCATTTTGGTTGGCTCCTTTCGCCGTTCACTGCCGAATAGATCGGCTGGTTACTCGCTTAGACGTCGGACGTGTCCTTCTCGTTCGGCGCACTAAGGCCGGCGTAACCTTGTTAGGCAGTTACAGCTTGCGCTCGGTGGTGAAACCTGTCAAGGTGGTTACTTGTGACCTTCGTCTATGTGGGCGGCCGCCGATGCCTGAACTTCGTGGGCACCATGAAGCACCGCGATTCGGCGCGCGAAGAACTGTTGACGCGGCCCGAACTGTTTTCCGAATTTGCAGTTCAGGGAGGGCTGCTCGACGCCGCCATCGACGTCACCGAAGATGATCTGGCGGCCGCGATCGAGCTGCGGGAAGCCATCTACCGGACCGTAATCGCCCGGCTAGAGCACCGCCGGCCGCAGCTGGCCGACGTCGACCTGCTCAACGAGCGTGCCGCCCACCCTCAGCTCACGCCCCGATTACTGCGCACCGGCGCTACCCGCCGCGAGGGCACGCCATCGCAACTGCTGGCGAGCCTGGCCGCGGATCTACTCGATCTCCTCGCCGGAACCGACATCGAGAACGTCAAGCGCTGTGCCCACCCGGGCTGCACGCGCCTGTACCTCGATGCGTCGCGGGCGAAAAACCGGCATTGGTGCGGGATGGGCACCTGCGGCAACAAAGCGAAAGTTCAGGCCTTCCGGGCCCGCCAGCGCGCCTCGTCTGCTACCGCGTAGTCCTCGGGAACAAATCACGTCCGACAAAGGTTGAGCGCGACAGGCTTAACTTTGGAGGATTTGATGGCTGAAGCCAAATCAGTGCCGGTGTTGTTTGTCAGTGACCCGATCGTGTTGCCCGGAATGGTCGTGCCGATCGCCTTGGACGACGCTGCTCGAGCGGCTGTCGACGCTGCCCGCGCCAGCGAGTCGGGCCAGCTGCTGATCGCCCCGCGGCTCGACGACCGCTACCCGTCCTACGGCGTGCTGGCGACGATTCTGCAGGTCGGACAGATCGCCGGAGGCGGTACCGCAGCGGTCGTGCGTGGCGAACGACGTGCTCACATTGGCGTCGGAGCCAGCGGGCCCGGCGCGGCGTTGTGGGTCGAGGTGACCGAGATCACCGATCCCGAGCCCAGTGACGAGACGCGTGCACTGGCCGCCGACTACAAGAAGCTGCTGCTGGCGATGCTGCAACGCCGCGAGGCCTGGGAGCTGGTCGACGTCGTCAACCGGCTGGTCGACCCGTCGGCGCTGGCCGACATGGCTGGTTATGCGTCGTATCTGACCGCGGTGCAGAAGCGCCAGCTGCTGGAAACCGACGATGTGGGCAGTCGCCTCCGCCTGTTGATCGACTGGACCGGCGAGCACCTGGCCGAGGTCGAGGTCAACGACAAGATCGCCGAGGACGTCCGCGACGGCATGGAGAAGCAGCAGAAGGAGTTCTTGCTGCGCCAGCAAATGGCCGCGATCCGCAAGGAGCTCGGCGAGGGCGAGCCGGACGGTTCTGACGACTATCGGTCCCGAATCGAGGCGGCCGACCTGCCCGAGAAGGTTCGCGAGGCGGCGCTGCGCGAGGTCGGCAAGCTGGAACGCTCCAGCGAGCAGAGCCCCGAGGGCGGCTGGATCCGCACCTGGCTGGACACGGTGCTCGACCTGCCGTGGAACACCACGACCGAGGATTCGACGGATTTGGCCGCGGCGCGGGAGATCCTGGACGCCGATCACCACGGTCTGGACGACGTCAAGGACCGCATCGTTGAATACCTGGCGGTGCGGGCACGCCGTGCGCAGCGCGGATTGCAGGTCGTCGGCGGCCGCGGATCCGGTGCCGTGATGGTGCTGGCCGGTCCGCCCGGGGTCGGCAAGACGTCGCTGGGTGAGAGCGTCGCTCGCGCGCTGGGCCGCAAGTTCGTTCGCGTCGCGTTGGGCGGCGTGCGCGACGAGGCGGAGATCCGCGGACACCGCCGCACCTACGTCGGCGCGCTGCCCGGCCGCATTGTGCGGGCCATCGGCGAAGCCGGCTCGATGAACCCCGTCGTGTTGCTCGACGAGATCGACAAGGTCGGCTCGGACTACCGCGGCGACCCCAGTGCTGCGCTGCTCGAGGTGCTTGACCCCGCGCAGAACCACACCTTCCGCGACCACTACCTGGACCTGGATCTGGACCTGTCCGATGTGATGTTCCTGGCCACGGCCAACGTCATCGAGAACATCCCGTCCGCGCTGCTGGACCGGATGGAGTTGGTGCAGATCGACGGCTACACCGAAGACGACAAGGTGGCGATCGCGCGCGACTTCCTGTTGCCGCGCCAACGCGACCGTGCCGGGCTGACCGACGACGAAGTCGTCGTGACCGACGCCGCGCTGCGCAAGATCGCCGCGGACTACACCCGTGAGCCCGGTATGCGGCAGTTCGAGCGGCTGCTGGCCAAGGCGCTGCGCAAGGTCACCACGAAGATCGCCGCGGAGCCGGTCACCATCGACGAGCCGGATCTGGTCAGCTACCTGGGCCGGCCGCGATTCACCCCCGAATCGGCGGAACGCACGGCGGTGCCGGGCGTGGCGACCGGGCTGGCCGTTACCGGGCTGGGCGGCGATGTGCTCTACATCGAAGCCGGCGCCAACGACGGTGAGCCGGGCCTGCAGCTGACCGGTCAACTCGGTGACGTGATGAAGGAGTCCGCGCAGATCGCGCTGTCCTACGTCCGTTCGCACGCCGCAGAGTTGGGTGTCGATCCGTCGGCCCTCGACCGGCGGATCCATGTGCACGTGCCAGCCGGCGCCGTCCCGAAGGACGGTCCGTCGGCCGGTGTCACGATGGTGACCGCGCTGGTGTCGATGGCTACCGGGCGACAGGTGCGCGCCGACGTCGGGATGACCGGCGAGGTGACGTTGAACGGCCGGGTGCTCCCGATCGGCGGCGTGAAGCAGAAACTGCTGGCCGCGCAGCGGGCAGGGTTGTCGACGGTGTTCATCCCGCAACGCAACGAGCCGGATCTGGACGATGTGCCCGCCGAAGTTCTCGAGGCGTTGGACGTCAAGCCGATGACCGATGTCGCCGAAATCGTCGCCCAGGCACTGGAACCGGCTGCGCAGGCGGCGACCGCCGCGGCGTGATGTCGGACAAGTCGGATAGCGTGCGGCTATGACCGACTCGCAACGGCTTAAACGGCGTATCGTCCATACGGCCCAACGGCTGGTGGTCAATCCAGTGGGTCGGCGATTGCCGTTCCCGATGCTGGAGACCATCGGCCGAAAGTCGGGGCAGCCGCGCCGCACCGCGATCGGGGGCCGAGTGATCGGCAATCAGTTCTGGATGGTCTCCGAGCACGGGGAGCATTCGCACTATGTGCTCAACATCAAGGCCAACCCCGCGGTGCGGTTGCGCATCCACGGCCGATGGCGCAACGGCACCGCCCACCTGTTGCCCGGGGATGACGCGAAAGAGCGGCTGCGAAGCCTGCCCGGCTTCAACAGCACACTCGTGCGCCTGGCGGGCAGTGACTTGCTGACCATTCGGGTGGATCTGGACTGAGGCCGCAGGTCGGTGCTTGGCGCTACCGTTGCGCCGTGGCCTACGACACCGAGTTGGTTGAGCGAATCCGCGAACTGCTGGCGCCTGAGCGTGGCGTCGACGAGAAACGGATGTTCGGCGGCCTCGCCTTCCTGATCAACGGACATATGGCCGTCGCCGCCAGCCGTGAGGGCGGGTTACTGGTGCGGGTACCGCCCCAGGAAACCGAAAAGCTGCTCGATCGTGCGCACGTCAACCCGATGGTGATGGCCGGCCGCGAGGCCCGGGGCTGGTTGCGAATCGACCCCGAAGGATTGAAAACCAAACGCCAGCTTGCAGGCTGGGTGGCCCGCGGGGTGAACCACGTGCATAGCCTGCCGCCGAAGTGAATAGTGCGGTTGGTCAGCCGCCACGGCGGGTACGCGAAGCGTTACGAACGAGCGCACCACCTGCGGCTAGAAGGGAGCGGCGATCATGGCCAACTCGAGGACATTCGTCGTCATCGGTGGCGGACTTGGCGGAGCTAAGGCCGCGGAAGCCCTGCGCGAGAAAGACTTCGATGGACAGATCATCATCTGCGCCGAGGAAGATCACCTGCCCTACGAACGGCCTCCGCTGTCGAAGGAGTTTCTGGCGGGTAAGAAGTCGCTGGACGATTTCACCGTGCACGACTCAACGTGGTACCGCGAGAACGAGATCGACCTCCGCCTGAATGCTCGGGTGTTGTCGGTGGACCGGGCGGCACACACCGTCGAGCTTCCGGACAACACCAGGGTTGAGTACGACAAGCTGCTGCTGGCCACCGGATCGCGCTCGCGGCGGCCGCCCATTCCGGGGTCCGACGCCGCCGGAGTTCATTATCTGCGGACATTCGAGGACGCATTAGCACTGAATTCAGCTCTGGCCGAAGGGTCGTCGCTTGCTGTGGTCGGCGCGGGCTGGATCGGGCTGGAAGTCGCCGCCAGCGCGCGTCAGCGCGGCGTCAACGTCACCGTGGTCGAAACCGCCAAGCTGCCGCTGGTGGGCGCGGTCGGCGAAGAGGTTGGCGCCGTATTCGCCGCGCTGCACCGCGATCACGGCGTCGACCTGCGGTTGGACTCCGAGGTTAAGCAGATCGCCACCGCCGATGGCAAGGCCACCGGCCTGCGGCTCGGTGACGGATCGAGCGTTGCCGCCGACGCCGTGCTGGTGGCCGTCGGCGCGCAGCCCAACATCGAACTCGCCGACCAGGCCGGTCTGTCGACGGGTGACGGCGGGGTGCTGGTCGATGCGTCACTGCGCACCAGTGACCACGACATCTACGCGGTGGGCGATATCGCCGCCGCCGAGCATCCCCTGTTCGGCAGCCGGATCCGCACCGAACACTGGGCCAACGCGCTCAAGCAGCCCGCGGTGGCGGCGGCAGGCATGCTTGGTGAAAAGGCCGAATACACCGAGCTGCCTTACTTCTTCACCGACCAGTACGACCTCGGGATGGAGTATGCCGGCTACGCGCCGACATATAACCGGGTGGTGTTCCGCGGCGACGTCGACGGTCGCGAATTCGTCGCCTTCTGGCTCGATGCCGACGACCGGGTACTGGCGGGAATGAACGTCAATATCTGGGATGTGCTCGACGACGTCAAGAGCCTGATCCGGTCGAGGACCACCGTGGACCCAGACAAGCTGGCCGACCCGCAGGCGCCGCTGGGCGAGCTGGTCAGCTGAGCGTGATGACGTCGGGTAGGCGCAGGCCCTGCAACCGTTCGCGCTCGGCGCGCCGGCGTTTGATTCGCAGCCGGGCGTCGGCGGGCGGGGTGACCACCTCGTCGCAGGTGAGGTAGAACACCTCTCCCGGGAGGTCGACGAGTTCCGCATCGACCAATCGAGACCCCAACTCACGCAAAGTCGCTCGCAGCTCATGGGTGAACCGCATCGTCGCGTCGTACGCCGATTCTCGAGAAGCTCGGGCGTTGGCAGCCATCCGCTCGGCCAGCTTCGCCTCAGATGCATCGGGCGAAGCCGCCCGGGGTATGCCGGTCGCGCTTCGCCCGGCCGCGACGAGCAGCATCGCGGGATCGTCACCGAACACCAAACTGGCCAATTCGATTTCTTCGGGACCTCGGTGCCCGAGCCGGGCGACGGTGGACGCGAACGCCGCAGCGATCGTGCCGGACAGGGCGCTGATACCGTCCAGGTCACCGTCGAGAGCAAGCGCGCACAATTGCCGGTCGTTTCGGATGAGCGCCGCCAATGAAGAAGTCTTAGCCGCAACGACTTCGCTTTCCAGCAACGCGGCGATTCCCGAGATGCCGAGATGTAGCCCGGCGGGCTCCACCGTCGCTGCGGTGACGCCGGAGTCGATCAGCCACCGCCCGGTCAGACCCCAGCCCTGGTGGATCCGGTCCCGCAACAACCGAACCCGCACTTGCAGCTCGCCATTCGACAGCGAATTCAATTGCGCCACATCGAGATGCTCGGCCGTCGCGGCCTCGAGGTAAGCCCGGGTGTCGGCCTTCAGGTGCCGCAAAAACACCAACGCCCGCTTCACGACAACAGCTTTGGCCGCCGATCCGAGCAGCCCTCCAGTCAGCGGCGGCCGCCCCAGCGGCAACAGCCCACCGACGTCTGAGCCGCCCAATGACTGTTGCACGAGCTCGTCCACGTCCCAGCCGGGCAACTGGCCTGCGGCGATCACGCTGGCCGAAACGCCAACGTAGGGGCGGTGGCCGAAAACCGCGATCGCGCGGCTCCCCCATTCTTCGGCAGTCACGTCGCCCCAAGCCATCACTTGGCTCATCACCCGGTTGGCGGCACGCATACCGGCGATTTGCACGTCAAGCGTCATCGGGGTCAACGGTCCGGGCAGCGTCTCGGCCAGGGCGGCCGCGCTGAACACCGGGAAGCGGGGGTCGATTCGGTCGTCGAATTCACCCTCCAACCCTTCCGGCGATGCGGACAGCAACCGGGTGCCGTCGGACGGCTCGGTCCGCGGCGTCACTTCCAGCGGGATCGGCAGATGACCTGCCAGATCCACGGTGCCCCTGACGTCGAGTTTGCGGCCGCGCAGCCCGCGCGCGGTGTCGGCGACCGCGTCGATTGCGCGCCAGCCGAATTCGAATTGCCATGTCTCTATCGACGTATCGAGCTCGGGAATCAGCTGGGGCCAGGTTGGCAGGCGTGAGAGCCGCGGTAGATGCTCGACGGATCGCAGCAACCGGCGCGCGGTGACCAACTCGGTGGTGTCGCCAGTCGCGAGGTCAACCAGCCCGGTGCGGTTGGTGGCCACCGCGAGCATCAGGAAGCGGAGCAGGTCATCGAAATGCAGTAACCGCAATGGCCTGGCCGAATCCCTGTCGCGCAGCAGGCTGCCGACCGTGCGGCAGATCATCCAATCGAGCTGGCGGCCCAGCGGCGGGGCTATTCGGACGATCAGACTCGGTGCCCAGCCGGTCGACACCAGCGCCTCGGCCTGCTGGTACAGCTTCGGCTGACCGGCAGACTGAGACACGTAGATCAGCCGGGCACCTGCACGGGCCGCTGCATGGGTGACGCGTACCAACCCACCGAGCCCGGCGCTGCCGGGCGCGGTCGCCTCGATTGGGGCCAGGTGAATCACCACGTCGGAGCCGTCGGCCAGCCGCTGCAGAATCGGGCCGGTGAGCGGCCCGCAAACAAAGTCGACGTCGCCATCCAGGTTTTCGTGCGGGCGCCCTGCGATGCCGCTGACCGTGTGTCCGGCCGCAAGCAACTGTCGGGCCACAGCACGCCCGACCACTCCAGTGGCCCCGGTTAGCAGCACCCGCACGCCCGACCACCTCCGACGGTGCCTAGCTGTCAAAAATGACAATAAGCTTGTGGACCGGTTCCCAGGAAGCTTTCAGCTAACTTGTGATCGTTACGTGAGGGTGGCGGTACCGTCCGGGTGGATCGCAACTTTGGCGCCAGCCAGGTCAACCCCGTCGTCACGCACCGTCGCCGCGGCCGCCACGGGATCGGATATCAGGGCCAGGGTGCGGCGGTCGTCGGGGGTGCGAACCGCAAGGAACGCCTTTTCCGGCCGGCCGTCACGGTCAAACGGCGTCGTCCAGGATTCGACGGTACCGACACCTTCCCATTCCACCGCCGCAGTCCGGATGGGCTCGCGGTCGACTTCGGATTGCGTGTCTTCCCAACGGAACTCGGCCAGCGGTGGTTCGGTGCCGTAGACGCCGAAGCTGTGCTTGGTCAGGTAACCGCCATTGGCGGTGATCAAGCCGCGCCGCCCCGGGTTGGCGGTGAGCAGTTCGGCCATCGTCGCGATCGAGTGTGACACGTAGTTGTTCCACGGACCGCCGGCGAATGTCAGCCCTCCGGTCACGGTCAGCGGCCGATCCGGATCGTCAACCGGCAGCCCGAGTTCGGCCGCCGCGACCTGCACAGCGGACGGAAAACAGGAGTAAAGGTCGACGTAGTCCACGTCGTCGATGCCCACACCGGCCAGTGACAGCGCGCGCGCACCGGCGATCCGGATGGCCGGCGACCGGTAGAGTTCGGCGCGCTCACTGATGGCGTAGGTGTCGTGGGCATCGGTGCCCGCATACGGGTAGACCCAGCGTTCGGTTGGGATCCGCAGGCGGGTCGCGGTCTCGACCGATGTCAGGATCAGGGCGGCGGACTGGTCGACCATGTTGTTGGAGTTCATCAACTTGGTATACGGCCAGCTGATCATTCGGTTCGCTGGGTCTTCTTCGCAAATCTCTTTGGCCGCAACTGGTTTACGGATCCAGGCATGCGGATTGTGCACGGCCACCGCATTGAATCGCGCCCATAGCTCGCCGACGCGCTTGCGGTGATCCTCGATCGACTCGCCGGTGCTGATCCGCAGCGCCTGCTCGAACATCGGATAGACGTAGGCCGGGCGGTCCAGCCCAATGCGCTCCTCGGCCGGCCCGGCCATCGGCACGTTCTCGCCACTAACCTCGGCAAGCGGAACCGACTCATCCTGATTGGTCCAGGTCAGGCGTTTGCCTTTGGCGCGCAACTGCATCCTGGTGCGCCACATTTCCGCGCCGGCCACCAACACCACGTCCGCACGCCCCTGTTGGATGTCCAGGCAGGCCTCGTTGACCAGGGACTGCGGCACGTTGCCGCCCACCCCGCTATAGCGGGTGGCCGGACGGTCGGCGCCGATGCGTTGGCCCAGTAATAGCCCGGGGTCGCGGTAGTGCGCCGACAACACGTTGACCACGCGGATGGCGTCCACGGCCTCGAGCAGCGAGGCGTCGGCGGCTCGGCGTGCGGCCGTGACCATCAGATCGACGGGTTCTTCCGCGTTTTGCTCAGTGGCCGCGTCCGCATGGTGATTGAGCTGGCCATAACCGACCAGCACCGGCGTCCGGGGGTTAACGGGCATTGACGAAGACCTTCCGCGATGTGGGCCGAGGGGAATGCTAGGCGGTGTCGGTGGAGGCGAACAGCACGCCGTCGTTGAGCAACCGCTCGGTTTCTTCACTGCCCATCCCGAGGATCTTGTGACAGATCTCGCGGGTGTCCTGGCCGGGCAGCGGCGCCGGTCGTTGTGGGGCCGGCGGAATGTGGCGAAACGGTGCCGGGCCAGTTTCGGCCGGCAGCGGATGATCGAACAGTGGATGCGTCATGTCGGCGAACAGCTTTCGCGCACGCAGCTGTGGGTCTTCGAGGACATCCGGCGGACGGTTCATCTGGCCGGCCGGAACGCCGGCCGATTGCAGAGCCTCGGCGATCTGCAACGGTGGTCGGGTGCGGGTCCACGCCGACACCTGCGCGAGTAACTCGTGCCGGTGAGCAATCCTCGCCTCGCCAGTCGCGAACCGCTCATCACCAGCCAGTTCGGGCAACCCGAAAACCGCTGTCGCCGATCGCCAATCAGCGTCGGTGCGGATCGAGATGACGCACCATTCGTCATCGCCTGCGCATGGGTAGACGTCGTGCAGGCTGGTGTCGTCTCGCAAATCGGCGTGGCCGGCCGCCCGTACGGCCTCGGTGACATACCCGACGTCGAGTTGGTTGACGACGGCCTCGGTTTGGGAGACATGGACCCGGGCGCCCTCGCCGGTCCGCTCGCCGTGGATCAGCGCAGCCAGCGCACCGATCGCGGTGATGCGCCCGACTACATGGTCGGGAAAGATCGTGGTGGCGTCGTAGAACCGGTGCCGGGAGCCGCTGGCGGGCTGGCCCGGCCGATCCGGTTGAGCGTCTTGATCGTCGTGGGATGTCCAGAGCTTGGAAACGCCTGCGGTGGCGCGCACCAGCGGTCCGTAACCCATCCGTTCGCTCCACGGTCCGGTGTCGCCGAAGGCACTGCTTTCCGCGAGCACCACCCGGCGGTTCAGGGCGTGCAGCGTCTCGTACGGAAAGTCGAGGGCAGCAAGGGTTCCCGGCTTGAAGTTGGCGAATACCGCGTCGGCGTCGGCGACCAGACGGCCGAAGATCTGTTTGCCCTGGGCGCTGCGGAGGTCCACGCCGAACGCCAGCTTGTTGCGATGCGTCCAGGCGAACGACTCGCTCATGGCTTCGCCGACCCGTGCCTGTCGCAATCCGTCGGGATAGGCCGCACTCTCGACCTTGATGACCTCGGCGCCCAGATCACCGAAGAAGCGGCTGAGTTCGCCGCCGGCGACGATGACGCCGAGGTCGATGATCCGCAGCCCGTCGAACGGACGGCTGATATTTCGCGGTGAGATGGTGGCCGCCGGGCCGGCGCGCCACCGGGCTTCGTCGCGGCCGGCGGGCGGAGTCGGTCGGCGGAAACCGCTGCGCCGGCCGTCGACGGCGAAATAGCCGACCGGGATGCGTGCATGCACCCCGGGGACCAGTTCGGCGTCGGCGATGGCACCCACTTCCTGAAAATGATCCGACGCCAAGATTTGCGCCGGAGAGAGCACGGCGGCGATCGGCACGCCGTGCGCCTGCCCGGCGGATACCAGCTCTTTCATCGTCTGTCCGGCGAACAATCGCTGGACCAGCCTGCCGATCTGCGGCCAGTCGGCGAAGCGCGCGGCGACCGCGTCGTACTTGGGGTCCTGGAATTCCTCCGGCTCCCCTATCCAGCGGCGCAGCCCGCGCCACTGTCGCGGCGACATCACACAGATTCGCGCGTAGCCGTCCTTGCACGCATAGATCGGGTAGGCGTCCTGGTTTTTCGGGCGTCCACGCCACCGATCTGGTCGGCGGATACCCGCGGCGGACTGCCCGTGCGCCCCGAACGTCGGGTCGAGCGCCATCACAACGGCGTCGAACCGAGCGAAATCGATGTAATCTCCTCTGCCACAACGCAACCGGTTGTAGTACGCGACCAGCGTGGCCCACGCGGCTTGAACGGCGGCGGTGGCCGAGGCGATACCCGCCGGCGGTAAGACCGGTGTTCCCGTGGTGGGACCCGACCGGGACAACGCCCCCGAAAGCGCATAGAGCACCGGATCGGTGGCCCGCCAGGACGACCGCGGTCCGGTTACGCCGAAGTCGGTGACGGACAGGGCTACCAGCTGCGGAAACCGATCGGCCAGGTCGGCGCACGACGTTCCGTAGGCTGCGGCCTGACCGGGATTCCCGCTGTCGACGACGATGTCGGCGCTACCGGCAAGCTCGACCAATCGGGCTCGGTCGTTCGGCTGAGACGGGTCGAGCACCGTGCTGCGCTTGTTGGCGTTGTGCAGCGCGAAGCGCAGACTGGTGCCGCGCAGCGTCGGCGGCCGGGTCCGCGACGGGCTCCCGCCCGGCGGTTCCACCTTCAACACATCGGCGCCCAAGTCGGCGAGCAGGCGGCTGACCGCGTCGCCGTCGTCGCCGGACAGGTCGAGGACTCGCAGTGCTGCCAGTAGGGATCGCGGCGATCGCAAACTCGGCGTCGTCGAGTGCAGCGGGTCGCCGCCATCGGATCCGCTGTCGACCACGTCCACGTCGGCCAGCGTAGTGGGCGGCCTATCCCCATCCGCCTACCTCTGGGTGGTGTGCTGTTCACCGAGTTTGCGGACAATCGGGCGGATGAGCTCAGAAACCGTCGCGCCTACGAAACTTTCCGATGACGAACTCGCCGGGATCCACGCCTACTGGCGCGCGGCCAACTACCTGTCGGTCGGCCAGATCTATCTGCTGGACAATCCACTCCTACGAGAGCCGCTGGCGCCTGAGCACATCAAACCGCGGCTGCTGGGGCACTGGGGCACCACCCCGGGGCTCAATCTGCTGTACGCGCATCTGAACCGGGTTATCCGCAACCGCGATGCCAACGTCGTCTTTGTCACCGGACCCGGTCACGGCGGCCCCGGGTTGGTCGCCAACGCCTACCTGGAGGGCACCTACAGCGAGGTGTATACCGGCATCGAAGAAGACACCGACGGATTACGGAAGCTGTTCCGGCAGTTCTCATTTCCTGGCGGTATCCCCAGCCACGTGGCTGCCCAGACGCCGGGCTCGATCCATGAAGGCGGCGAGCTCGGGTACGCCCTGGTGCACGCCTACGGCGCTGCGTTCGACAATCCCGACCTGGTGGTCGCCTGTGTCGTCGGCGACGGCGAGGCCGAAACCGGGCCGCTGGCCGCCAGCTGGCACTCCAACAAGTTCCTCAACCCGGTCAGCGACGGCGCGGTGCTGCCCGTCCTGCATCTCAACGGTTACAAGATCGCCAACCCGACCGTGCTGGCCCGCATCCCGACCAACGAGCTGGAGTTGCTGCTACGTGGCTACGGCTACCGGCCCATCACCGTCGCCGGAGACGATCCCGCCAACGTGCATCAGCAGCTGGCCGCCGCCCTCGACGAGGCCTTCGATGAAATCGCGGCGATTCAGCGGGATGCCCGCAACGGTGGGAACACCGAGCGGCCGGTGTGGCCGATGATCGTGCTGCGCACCCCCAAGGGTTGGACCGGACCCCGTGAGGTTGACGGCAAACGGGTGGAGGGCACCTGGCGGGCACACCAGGTCCCGCTCGCCGAGACCCGGGATAACCCCACCCACCGCACGCAACTCGAAAAGTGGCTGCGCAGTTACCATCCCGAGGAGTTGTTCGACGACGACGGTCGGCTGCGCGCGGAGCTACGGGCACTGGCGCCCGGCGGCGATCGCCGGATGAGCGCCAACCCGCACGCCAACGGCGGCCTGCTACTGCATGACCTGGACTTGCCGGATTTTCGCGACTACGCCGTCACCGTCTCGCAGCCCGCCGCGACGACCCATGAGGCCACCCGGGTGCTGGGCACGTTCCTGCGGGACGTGATCGCCCGCAACCGCGACCGGTTCCGGCTGATGGGCCCCGACGAGACCGCCTCCAACCGCTTGGACGCGGTCTATGAAGCGACCAACAAGGTGTGGCTGTCGGAAACCATGCCCGATGATGACCACCTCTCCCCGGACGGCCGGGTGATGGAGGTGCTCTCCGAGCACCTTTGCCAAGGCTGGCTGGAGGGCTATCTGCTGACCGGCCGGCATGGGCTGTTCAACTGCTACGAGGCGTTCGTGCACATCGTCGACTCGATGTTCAATCAGCACGCGAAATGGTTGTCCACCAGCCGCGAACTGCCGTGGCGGCAGCCGATCGGGTCGCTGAACTACCTGCTCAGCTCCCATGTGTGGCGCCAAGACCACAACGGCGCATCACATCAGGATCCCGGGTTCATCGACCTGGTCGCGAACAAACGCGCCGAGGTGGTGCGGGTGTACCTGCCGCCGGACGGCAACACGCTGCTCTCAGTGGCCGACCACTGCCTGCGCAGCCGCAACTACGTCAACGTCATCGTCGCCGGTAAACAGCCGGCGCTGGCCTATCTCGACATGGAGTCTGCTATCGACCACTGCACCCGCGGCCTGGGCATCTGGCAGTGGGCGAGCACCGCGGCCGGCGAGCCCGACGTGGTGCTGGCCTGCGCCGGCGACGTTCCGACGCTAGAGACGCTGGCTGCCGCCGATATCTTGCGGCGTGAACTGCCCGACCTGGCCGTGCGGGTGATCAACGTCGTCGACATCATGCGGCTGCAGCCGGCCGCTGAGCATCCGCATGGCTTGCCCGACAACGAATTCGATGCGTTGTTCACCATCGACAAGCCGGTCATCTTCGCCTACCACGGTTATCCGTGGCTGATCCACCGGCTCACCTATAGCCGTGCCAATCACCATCACTTCCATGTACGCGGGTTCAAGGAGCGCGGGACCACCACGACGCCGTTCGACATGGTGATGCTCAACGACCTGGACCGCTTCCACTTGGTGATGGATGTCATCGACCGGGTGGATGGGCTGGCCGGACCAGCCGCGCTGCTGCGTCAGCGGATGGCGGATGCCCGGCTGGCGGCGCGCCGCTACACCCGCGAGCACGGTGAGGACGACCCGAAGATTAGCGGCTGGACATGGGGGCCGAATAAGTAAGCTGGTGCGGGTGGCGACTGTGCTGTCGGTCAACCTGGCTCGTGTCCGAACGAATCCTGATCCACGCGCGCAGTCGAAGCTGACAGGCATCGACAAAGTGCCGGCAACCGAGGCGGTCGTGGTGCGGGCACCAGGACCAATGGATGGTGGTGTCGGCAGCGGGCTGGTCGGCGACACCATCGGTAACCACAAACTGCACGGCGGTGACGACCAAGCCGTGTACGCGTATGCGCGAGAAGACCTTGACGCATGGGAGGTTCAACTCCAGCAGAAACTCGCCAACGGAATATTCGGCGAGAATCTGACCACCTCGGGCATCGATGTCACTGGGGCGCGGATCGGTGAACGCTGGCGCATCGGCACCGACGGCTTGGTGCTGGAAGTCTCCGCGCCCCGAACGCCGTGCCGGACGTTCCAGGCCTTCCTGAATTTGAACCACTGGATCAAAACCTTTGTCCACGCGGGCAAACCCGGTGCCTACTTCCGGGTGATCTCGCCCGGAGCGGTGCGCGCGGGCGACGCGATCGCCATCGATCACCGCCCCGATCACGACGTGACCATCGGGTTGGTCTTTCGCGCCCGAATGTCTGAACCAGAACTGCTTCCCCAGCTTTTGGTGGCAGATGCGCTCCCCGCAGAGCTCAGCGACTATGCGCGTAAGCGGGTCGCCAGCGGTGCGCGGGTAAACTTGCCCAATGCTTGACGCGACCGTTGCCGCGGACACCCATCCGGTGGTGTCGCAGCTTTCGGCGCTGCACCGGTTCCGGATCCAGGTCGACGTCGCCGTCGTCATCGTCGTGCTGGTGCTCACCAACCTCGTCGCGCACTTCACCACGCCGTGGGCGAGTGTTGCGACGGTACCGGCAGCGGCGGTCGGGCTGGTGGCGTTGTTGCGGTTCAACGGTCTGGGCTGGGCCGAGCTCGGGCTGGGACGTGACCATTGGAAGTCCGGTGTTGCCTACGCGCTCGCCGCGATGGCGTTGGTGGTGATGGTGATCGCGGTCGGCGTGGTGTTGCCGCTGACCCGGACGATGTTCATGAACAACCACTACGCGACTATCTCGGGCGCACTGGTTGCCTCGATGATCATCATTCCGTTGCAAACCGTAATCCCGGAGGAGCTGGCGTTTCGCGGTGTGCTGCACGGCGCACTGAACCGGGCGTGGGGGTTCCGCGGTGTCGCGCTGGCGGGTTCGCTGATGTTCGGTCTCTGGCATATCGCGACGTCGTTGGGGCTGACGAGCAGCAACGTCGGCTTCACCCGGCTGTTCGGCGGCGGAGTCCTGGGCATGCTGGCCGGCGTGACGCTGGCGGTGACCGCGACCGCGGTGGCCGGTTTCGTGTTCAGCTGGCTGCGCCGACGCAGCGGTAGCCTGATCGCGCCGATCGCCTTACATTGGTCGCTGAATGGGTTGGGGGCCCTGGCCGCCGCGCTGGTCTGGCATCTGTCCAGCTGAGCGGCCTTCACACCAGCAGAACGGCGGCGCCGGCGATGCGGCCGGCGCTGAGATCGGACAACGCCCGATCAGCTCGACTCAGTGGATATTCCGGCGTGGTCACCTTGATGTGATGCTCGGCTGCGAAGTCAAGGAAGGCCCGCGCGTCGGCGCGGGTGTTCGACGTCACCGAGCGCAGCTGGCGCTCCTGGAAAAGGTGACGCTGGTAGTTGAGCACCGGAATGTCGCTCAGGTGGATCCCGGCGACCGCCAACGTGCCGCCGCGGTCCAGCGCCTCTAACGCGGGCAGCACCAGATCGCCGACCGGGGCGAACAGGATCGCGGCGTCCAGGCGCACCGGTGGCGGGTCCGCGGCGCCTTGGGCCGACGCCGCACCCAGCTCGAGCGCCAGTTCTCGGGCGGCGGCGCCGCGTGTCATCACGTGCACTTCGGCGCCCTGCGCCAGCGCGACCTGTGCGGTGATGTGGGCGCTGCCGCCGAACCCGTACAGGCCCAGCCGGCCGTCGGGCGGTAGTGCGGCGCGCAGCAGCGACCGGTAGCCGATGATGCCGGCGCACAGCAGCGGTGCGAGTTCGCTGTCGCTGTAGCCGTCCGGCAGATGGTGGGCGAAAGCCGCAGGAACGGTGGCGAATTCGGCGTAGCCGCCGTCGGCGTCCCACCCGGTGTAGCGGGATTTCGGGCACAGGTTCTCGTCGCCGCGTCGACAGTACTTGCAGACTCCGCAGGTGTGTCGCAGCCAGGCGATCCCCACCCGGTCACCGACGCTGAACTCGTCGCCGGCTTCGGCGCCGACCTGGACGACTTCCCCGACCACCTCGTGTCCGGGCGTCACATTCTTCCGGTGCACCGGAAGGTCGCCCTCGGTGACGTGCAGGTCAGTGCGGCACACCCCGCATGCCCGAACGGCGACCAGCAACTCCGACGCCCCGGGCCGCGGCACCTGGGTGCTGACCCATTCCAGTGGATCGGTGTCCATCGGGCCGGGCCGACGCACCCGCCACGCGCTCATCGTCGTGGTGGTCGTCGCTGGGGTCATCAATACAGCATGCCGTTAATCGCCACGGCCGCAACAGGTTAGCCCCTTCTCGTGGTACGTGTCCTGACGAGCTGGTAGATCAACAGCAGGATCACCGCGCCGACCAGCGCGCCTAAGAAAGAATGCTTGATCGGAGGGGTAATCGTGAACTGATGCGGTGCGAAGACCACGCTGCCCAGCGTGCCCCCGACATAGGCTCCCACGATGCCCAGCAACGCTGTTGCAATCACGCCCAGCGGCTGCTTACCAGGCACGATAAGTCGCGCGACCAAGCCGACGACGAGACCGAGAACGATCATCCAGATGATGTGCAAGACCACAACCAGCTCCTTCGAATATTGACTGGCGGGCGGGACCGCAGGAGGTTAAGCGTGCTGCAGCCACGGTGTACCGCGTCAGCGTAACGACTTACGGCTTGGCTTGGCCATGATCGGGTTAAAGCAAACCCAATTGTGCGCTAGTAGCGGCGAAGACACCGGCACGCGGTGCGCCTACGGCTGCACGGTCAGGTCGATACCGCGCCCGGAGCCGCCGCCGGGCCGTTATCGCGGGCGGGCTGTCCAGCTGGCGGCGGCGGTGGTGGTGGTGCCGGCGCGTTCGGGGCCGGGCCGGGAGCTGCCGGGGCGGGGGCCGGAGCCGGAGCCGGTGCGTTCGGGGCTGGTGCCGGAGCCGGCGCGTTCGGGGCCGGGCCGGGAGCTGCCGGGGCGGGGGCCGGAGCCGGCGGAGGGGGCGCCTCTGGGCGAACCGACTCGGCCAGAGCCTTCGCCCCGTTAACGTCTACCGGATCGTTCGCAGTCCCCAGCCACACCACGAACCAGCGCTGATTGGCCGACCCCTGCGGTGCGTTCGGCCCGGACGGACCGATCACGCCCGCCCAGATCTGTCCGTTGGGCTTGGTGGCGTCGCTGAATTTGACCTCGTAGTACGACGCACCCCCCGACATGCCGGTGGTGCTCAGCGGCGCGGTCGCTTGGTTGATCCGGGTGCCGGGATACGGCATGAAGAACTCGCCCATGTCGGACGCCAGCCGGGTCGCGGCCTTGGTGTTGTCGGGTTCAGCGCTGGCATACAGCTTCTGGTCCAACTTGCCGAGCACAACGCGGGTGTCGTTGGCGACCGGTGGCGGCTGGCCCCCGGCGGGCGGCCCGGTCTGCTTGCTGAGCAGGGCCGAGCCGTAGTCAAGGTGGGTGGCGTCCGATTCCACCCAGCCGGCCGGAATGACGTAGCTGAATCCGCCGACCGGGTTGTCGATGCGCGCAGGTTGGGGCGCGTTCGGGTCGACTGCCGGCGGCGCGGGTGCGTTGGGACCGGATCCGGGTGGCGCGGCGACCGGATCGGCGGGCGGAGGTGCCGCAGGAGGACCGGCCGGGCCGGGTGCCGCATCTGCTGGGCCGTTGGGCGGTGGCGGCGCCGCGGTGGTGGTTCCCGGCGGCGGCACCGGGTCGGCGCTCGCTGTGGTGGCCGGCAGCGCGAGCGCGATGGCTCCGGCGCCGCTTATCGCGGCGACCGCCAGCGTCGTCCAGCGGCTTTTGGGCCGTGTCGAGTGTGCGTCCACCTCGTCCATGAGCAAAAAATCTACCGTGTTACCCCCGTGGGGCAAGGTCGTTGTGCTGACTCTGTTATTGATTTGTCGCCGATTACGGGGGCGGAACGCGGCGCATCAGCGCAGATCAACGAAGCCGAGTCGGCGAACGGTCCTGGCTGCGGCGACGGAGTGCCATCCCGATCGCCGCCGGGCGCGTCTCGGCGTCAGGGCCCGCCGAAACCGGCCTGGTTGAGCACCTTTTGGCCCGTTGTCCCAGTCACCAGGTCGATGAACTTCTGTGCCAGCGCGGGCTGAGACGCATGTTTGAGGACGGCGATGGGATATACGTCGGCTGCGCCGGCCGACTCGGCGAACTTGACCGTGGTCACTTTGTTGCCGGCATTGCGCGCCTCGGTGGCATAGACCAACCCGGCGTCAGCCTCGCCGTTGGTGACCTTCGTCAGGACATCGGAAACGGCCGGTTCTTCGCTGACCGGATTGAGGTGTACCCCGGTGTTGTTCTCGATGCGCTGGGTCGCCGCCCCGCAGGGCGCGGGCTCTCCGCACACCACTACATGGGGCCCGGGTTTGCCGAGATCGGCGAACGAGTGGATCTGCTTGGGGTTGCCGGGCGGCGTAACGATCACCAATGTGTCGGACGCGAAATTAACCGGATCGGTCTCAGTCAGGCCCGCCTTGGCCACCGTGTCCATTTGGGCGCTGTCGGTCGAGGCGAAAATGTCGGCGGTGGCGCCCGAGGTCAACTGGGTCGCCAGGTCCGAGGAGCCCGCGAAGTCGAGATTCACGCCGGCGCCGGGATTGTCGGCCTGGAACTTTCCGGCGAGCAAGGTGAATGTCGCCTTCAGCGGCGCGGCGGCGAACACCACAAGCGACTGGGCCGACGATTGGCCCGGCGACGACGGGTGCGACGCCGACGGTGTCTTCGGGTCACACGCAGACAGATTTGTCACCAGCACGAGCGACATAACCCCGGAAGTGACCCAGATCCGGGCCCGGTGCTTGAGCAGGCCCGGCCGCCGTGGGAGCACCCGCTCAGTTTCTCAGCCGTAGTGACATGGTGCCAACCGTTGTCCAAACGGTGACCGCGTCGTGCCGGATTCAGAGTTTCATCTTTAGCTACCGTCCAGTAACATGTACCAAGATTGACGCCATACACACCCTGAAATCCCAGGGAACGGTGTTGCGGTATGCCACCATCGAAGCATCGGACGACCGTTGCTCCAGGCGGAAGCCGCGGTTCCTGTAGGTGGTCGTCACCTAGGTTCAGTGTTGAATACGAGGAGGTCATGGCGTGGAGGTGCTGGTCACCGGGGGCGATACCGAACTGGGGCGTGTTGTTGCTGAAGGGTTCCGCGACGCCGGCCACACGATCACCCTGGCCGGGGCACGTCGAGACGATCTCGAAGTGGCCGCCAAGGAGCTCGAGGCGGACGCAATCGTCTGCGACAACACCGACCCCGCCAGCCTCGCGGAGGTTCGCGCGCTGTTCCCGACTCACCTGGACACCATCGTCAACATCCCCGCGCCGCGCTGGAACCCCGGTGACCCACGCGCGTACTCGCTGCCGGATCTGGCCGCCGCGTGGCGCAACTCGCTGGACGCCACCGTGTTATCGGCGGTACTGACCGTCCAGACCGTGGGTGATCACCTGCGCTCTGGTGGTTCAATCATCAGCGTCGTGCCGGAGAACCCGCGCGCAGGTAGCGCCGAGGCCGCGGTCAAAGCCGCGCTGTCGAACTGGGTCGCCGGCCAGGCTGGGGTCTTCGGCACCCGCGGTATCACCGTCAACGCGGTCGCGGTCGGGCGGGGCACGCAGCCTGGTTACGACGGGCTATCCAGCACGCCGCCCGCGGTTGCCGACGAGGTGACGCGGTTGACGCTGTTCCTCACCAGCCCCGCTGCCCGCCATATCACCGGACAGCTATTGCACGTCAGCCATGGTGCGCTGACGCAATTCGCCTAGCCTGGCGGTTCGCCCAGGGCGAACAAATCAGTTGGGGACCTCCACCGCCGGCGGACGGTCATTAGGGTAGATCGAGTGACTATCCGACTTGGCTTGCAAATTCCCAACTTTTCTTACGGCACTGGCGTCGAACAGCTCTTCCCGACCGTCCTCGCGCAAGCGCGCGAAGCCGAATCTGCGGGATTCGACTCGGTTTTCGTGATGGACCACTTCTACCAACTGCCCATGCTGGGCTCTCCCGACCAGCCGATGCTCGAGGCCTACACCGCCCTCGGCGCACTGGCGACCGCCACCGAGAGAGTGCAGCTCGGCACGCTGGTGACCGGCAACAGCTACCGCAATCCAACGTTGCTGGCCAAGATCATCACCACCCTCGACGTGATCAGCGCGGGGCGGGCGATCCTGGGCATCGGCACGGGCTGGTTCGAGCTCGAACACGACGAGCTGGGCTACGAATTCGGCACTTTCACCGATCGGTTCAACCGGCTTGACGAGGCGCTGGAGATCATTCTGCCGATGATCAAAGGTGACCGACCCACCTTCTCCGGCAAGTGGTACCGCGCCGAAAATGCGTTGGCCAACCCGCGCTACCGCGATCACATTCCGCTGATGATCGGCGGCAGCGGCGAAAAGAAGACAATCCCGCTGGCCGCTCGGCACTTCGACCACCTCAACGTGATCGCCGGATTCGACGAACTGCCGGGCAAGGTCAAAGTTGTACGGGAGCGCTGCGAAGAGATCGGCCGCGACCCCGCGACGCTGGAGACCAGCATCCTGCTGACCGTCCTGCTTGACGAAAACGCCAAGCAGGACCAGATCCCGGCGGAGATGAGCCAGCGCATGCTGGCCGGAGGCGCTGAATTGATCGCCGAGCAGGTGCAGGCCAAGGTGCTCGACGCCGGAATCGACGGCGTGATCATCAACATGCCCTTTTACACACCCGGCGCGGTCACCGCGGCCGCTGAGGCGCTGCGCCCGCTGGTCGGTCTCTGACCAGCCCGGCGAGGTGCGTCACGTTCGACCCCGCGGGTGGGGGTGATCACAGGGTTCGAACTCGATAGTGGCAGGTCCGCGTGACTAACGTAGTAGTCAACGCAGTCGCCATCGAGGAGCAACCAAACCATGAGCGCCCAACCCGAAAACACGGTGACCAATCGTCGACACCAGGTCGTGGTTATCGGATCCGGATTCGGCGGGCTGAACGCGGTCAAGAAGCTCAAAAGGGCCGATGTCGACATCAAGTTGATCGCCCGCACCACCCATCACCTCTTTCAGCCGATGCTGTACCAGGTCGCGACCGGCATCGTCGCTGAAGGAGCGATCGCTCCCCCAAGCCGCGTAGTCCTGCGCCACCAACCCAACGTCCAGGTCCTGCTGGGCGACGTCACGCACATCGATCTGGTCGGCAAGTTCATCGTCTCGGAGTTGCTCGGCCACATCTATGAGACCCCCTACGACAGCCTGATCATCGCCGCCGGCGCGGGCCAGTCCTACTTCGGCAACGACCAATTCGCCGAATTCGCGCCCGGCATGAAGTCCATCGACGACGCGCTGGAACTACGTGGACGCATCCTGAGCGCATTCGAAGCGGCCGAACGGTCCAACGACCCGGAGCGGCGGCAGAAGCTGCTCACTTTCACCGTCGTCGGGGCCGGACCCACCGGTGTCGAGATGGCCGGGCAGATCGCCGAACTCGCCGACTTCACGTTGAAAGGTGCGTTCCGACACATCGATTCGACCAAGGCCCGGGTGATCTTGCTGGACGCGGCCCCCGCGGTGCTGCCGTCGATGGGTGAGAACCTCGGCAAGAAGGCGGCCGCGCGGCTGGAGAAGATGGGCGTCGAGATCCAGCTCGGAGCGATGGTGACCGACGTCGACCGGGACGGCATCACGGTCAAGGACTCCGACGGCACCGAACGGCGCATCGAGTCCGCCTGCAAGGTGTGGTCGGCCGGGGTGTCGGCCAGCCCGTTGGGCCGGGATCTGGCCCGTCAATCAGGGGTAGAACTCGACCGCTCGGGCCGAGTCAAGGTGTTGCCCGACCTGTCGGTCCCCGGCTATCCGAACGTCTTCGCCATCGGTGACATGGCCGCCGTCGAGGGCGTGCCCGGGGTCGCTCAGGGCGCGATCCAGGGAGGCAAGTATGCGGCGACCACGATCAAAGCCGAACTCGCCGGCGCCAACCCGGCCGAGCGGGAGCCCTTCCAGTACTTCGACAAAGGCTCGATGGCGGCGGTATCGCGGTTTTACGCGGTCGTCAAGATCGGCCCGCTCGAATTCGGCGGCCTAATCGGCTGGTTCGCGTGGCTGTTGCTGCACCTGGTGTACCTGATCGGATTCAAGAACAAGATCACCACCGTGCTGTCATGGACGGTGACGTTCTTGAGTGGTCGGCGCGGCCAGCTGACCATCACCGAGCAGCAAGCGTTTGCCCGCACCCGTCTCGAGCAGCTGGCGGTATTGGCCGCCGAGGCGCACGAGGGCGAGGCGGCGAAAGCTAGCTAGGCCCTGCCGGGGCGTCTTCCAGGTTCTGCAGCCGCACCTGACCGCGGGCCACGACTCGGTCGTCGGAGTCGGTGATAGTGACGAGCCACAGTTGTTGGCGGCGGCCGCGATGCACCGGCGTCGCGGTGCCGTACACCGCGCCGCTCCCGATCGCACGCAGAAAGTCGGTGTTGTTGTTGACGCCGACGACGGCGCCGCTGCCGTTCGCGTTCAGCCAGGTGTAGGCGGCCACGCTGGCCATGCTCTCGATCATCGAGCAGTAGACACCGCCGTGCACGATGCCCATCGGCTGCAGCAACTTGGGCTGGACCTCGAGATGTGCCCGCGCGCCGTCCGGGGTGAGTTCGGTGAATACCAACCCGATCTCGTTGTCGAACGGCGCCTCGAAACCCGGCGGGACGGCTGAGTTTGGCGATGGCTGCATAGTCTTTGTGTCTACACGGCCGGGGTAGACGTGGGTTTTGTCGGGTATACCAATGCACTGCGAGACCATTCGCCTCTGCGCCAGGCACGCTGATGTACCGCGAACTGCAGCGCGGGAGGCTCTCGTACCGGATGTACCGCTTCACCAAGGACTGAGGCAGACCCAACGATCCCGAATACAGGCGAGCCCCGTGCACCAGGCACGGGGCTCGCCGATCGAGTAGACCAGGGGTCACTGCAGCCCTCAGGACGCCGTCACGGTCATCTATCGCTCGATGCAAGCAGCATAGGCAAGGCTGTCCTAATTTCGCAAGGGGTTCGTGTTCGCGGACGGGGCGCTGACGGGCCGCGTACCGGCAGGCCGAAGCCCACCAGCGTGTCGAGCACCGCCTGACCACGACGCATCGCGGTCAGCTCGTCGGTGCCGGCCAGCTGCGGCACCTGGGTCGCGCCCGCCACCACCATCGAGCCGACGACGTGCCACATCGCCGCGACCGACATCGCGCCGCCGCTAACCGCGTGAAGTTTGGCGAACAACGGTTCCAGGGTGCGGTGACAGCGGTGTGCGACCCAGGTGGTCAACGCCGCCTCGCTCGGCAGCCGGACCAACCCGTCGCGGAGGCAATCGCCGTCGTCCGCGAAGTAGGGGTCGGTGGGCAGCACACGCACCGTCGGGTCAACCACTCCGGCCCAGTCGATGACGCCATCGGAGTCGACATGCACCCACAGGTTCTCCAGGCCGGTGTCCCATGCCCGTGCCTCCAGCACCACCAGCGCGACGACCCGCCCGATCACGGTGTGGACCAATGTCGCCGCTAACTGCCGCGCGGCGCTTCGACAGTCCATGTCCCCAGCGGCGGCGTCGAACATCGCCCGCAGACGATCGGTGCGCAGCGCCGACTCCAGCGGCCACCACCGCCGTACGGACACATCGGCCAGCACCGCGACACCGTAGACCCGTGGGCATTGCGGATACAGCTCGCGAAGCCGGCGGCTGGACTCGTGGAGCGGCAGCATGCGGTCAATCGCCATGGCCGCGATGAGCGGGTCGTCGATCAGAATCGTCACTGGTACCTCCCTTTGTGAGGTAAGCCTAACCATAGAATAGAGGGGAACACTGTGATGACCCTCACACCGGCGGGACCGGCGCCGCGGGACTTACCACCGCATCAGACCGTTACTAGACATAAGGCGTTACGACCGTCGGTAGTAAGCCGGAGTAAGCTGG
Organism: Mycobacterium sp.; assembly: GCF_035570115.1. Classification (GTDB taxonomy): domain Bacteria; phylum Actinomycetota; class Actinomycetes; order Mycobacteriales; family Mycobacteriaceae; genus Mycobacterium. The sequence goes on along the minus strand of NZ_DATMLH010000264.1, from coordinate 2,499 downwards.
TCTGATTGCGCAGGAGATGGAACGAATATGCCTAAGCTGACGCGTCTGGGGGATCTCGAACGTGCAGTAATGGACCATTTGTGGTCCGCTCCCCAACCTCAGACCGTTCGTCAGGTGCACGAAGCACTGTCCAAGCGACGCGATTTGGCATATACGACGGTGATGACCGTGCTGCAACGGCTGGCCAAAAAGAACTTGGTCTCGCAAATCCGCGACGACCGCGCGCATCGGTACGTACCTGTGCACGGCCGCGACGAGCTGGTCGCCGGCCTGATGGTCGATGCGCTGGATCAGGCCGCAGACTCCGGAGGCCGGCAGGCGGCCCTGGTGCATTTTGTCGAACGGGTTGGCGCTGACGAGGCCGAGGCGCTTCGGCGGGCACTCGATGAACTCGAGTCCGGTCATCGCGACGCGTTGCCTGGTAGCGCTCTGCCCGGGGGCTGAGGGAGACTTGCACTGTGTCCGGGCTGGCCTTCACCGTTCTCGCGGTGATGCTGGTCGGCCCGGTACCCGGCGTGCTGTCGCGGGCAAAGTGGCCATTGCGTGCCCCGCGCGCAGCAATGGTGCTCTGGCAGGCCATCGCGATGGCCGCGGTGCTCTCGGCGTTCAGCGCCGGGATCGCGATCGCCAGCCGGCTATTTCTCCCTGGCCCGGACGGGCGGCCAACGGCCACCCCGGTCGCTGACATCGGCCGACTCGGCTGGCCCCTGTGGACCCTCGATGTCGCGGTTTTAGCGCTCACGCTGTTGGTGGGTGCTCGGCTGGCGATGGCGGTGGTCCGGGTGGCCGTCACCACCCGCCGGCGTCGCGCCCATCACCGCATGCTGGTCGACCTGCTCGGTGTGGCACCGGACGCGGTTTCTGCGCGGACCTGCGTCCGGGAGCGTGACCTGCGTGTCCTCGAGGTGGCGCAGCCACTGGCCTATTGTCTGCCCGGTGTCCGCAGCCGGGTGGTGGTCAGCGAAGGCACGCTCGACTCTCTGACCGAGACCGAGGTTGCCGCGATCATGGGCCACGAGCGTGCCCATCTGCGCGCCCGCCACGACCTTGTTCTCGAGGCGTTCACCGCTGCGCACGCGGCGTTTCCCCGGTTTGTCCGCAGCGCAAGCGCTTTGGACGCGGTGCAGTTGCTGGCCGAACTGCTGGCTGACGACGCCGCGGTCCGGGTGGCCGGCCGCGCTCCCCTGGCCCGCGCCCTGGTGACCTGTGCGTCGGGCCGGACGCCGGTGGGCGCGCTGGCGGCCGGCGGTGCCCACACGCTGCTGCGGGTGCGCCGGCTTTCCGGGCGCGGCAACAGCCTGATGTTGTCGACGGCCGCCTACCTTGCCGCGGCGGCGATACTCGTAGTGCCGACCGTCGCGCTGGCCATCCCGTGGCTTACTGAACTGCAACGGTTGTTCACCGCCAGCTAACCTGGGGCTGCGGCAACCCCGGTGCATTGGCGATACTTTGAATGCCCGAAAGTCACGACCCTGAGAGGCGAATACATGAGCTCGTCGGAATCGAACGGCACTGCCGGCACTGCGCAAATTGGCGTCACCGGCTTGGCAGTGATGGGCTCGAACCTCGCCCGCAATTTCGCCCACCACGGCTACACCGTGGCGTTGCACAACCGGTCCGTCGCCAAGACCGATGCCCTACTCAAAGAGCACGGTGACGAGGGCAAGTTCGTCCGGTCGGAGACCATCGAGGAATTCCTGCACGCGCTGGAAAAGCCGCGCCGGGTGCTCATCATGGTCAAGGCCGGTGACCCTACCGACGCGGTCATCGAGCAACTCGCCGACGCCATGGAAAAAGGCGACATCATCATCGACGGCGGCAATGCGCTTTACACCGACACCATTCGTCGCGAGAAGGCGATGCGCGAGCGGGGTCTGCACTTCGTCGGCGCCGGGATCTCCGGCGGCGAGGAAGGTGCGCTGAAAGGGCCGTCGATCATGCCGGGCGGCCCGGCCGAGTCCTATAAGTCGCTGGGTCCGCTGCTGGAGGAGATCTCCGCGCACGTCGATGGTGTCCCGTGCTGCACCCACATCGGCCCCGACGGCGCCGGCCACTTCGTCAAGATGGTGCACAACGGGATCGAGTACTCGGACATGCAGCTGATCGGCGAGGCCTACCAGCTGCTGCGCGACGGACTGGGCAAGACCGCACCCGAGATCGCCGACGTCTTCGCCGAGTGGAACAAGGGCGACCTGGACAGCTACCTGATCGAGATCACCGCCGAGGTGTTGCGCCAAACCGACGCCAAGACCGGCAAGTCGCTCGTCGACGTCATCCTCGACGAGGCCGAGCAGAAGGGCACCGGCCGCTGGACGGTGAAGTCGGCCCTGGACCTCGGTGTGCCGGTCACCGGTATCGCCGAGGCGGTGTTCGCCCGCGCGCTGTCGGGTTCGGTGACCCAGCGCAAGGCCACCACCGGGCTGGCCTCGGGTGACCTGGGCGACAAGCCCACGGACGCAAAGCAATTCACCGAGGACGTCCGGCAGGCCCTCTACGCGT
>NZ_DATMLH010000263.1:0-10945 GCF_035570115.1 Mycobacterium sp. | reverse complement strand
CCCGCACGAGGTGCTGCGCGTGCAGGGCCCCCGCGAGGTGCAGATCCACCTGACCAAGGAGGTCCAGGAGGTCTACCGGGCGCAGGGTGTGTCGATCCACGACAAGCACATCGAGGTGATCGTCCGGCAGATGCTGCGCCGGGTGACCATCATCGACTCGGGCTCGACGGAATTCCTGCCTGGCTCGCTGATCGACCGGGCGGATTTCGAGGCGGAGAACCGTCGCGTAGTGGCCGAGAGCGGCGAGCCCGCCGCGGGCCGCCCGGTGCTGATGGGTATCACCAAGGCGTCGCTGGCCACCGACTCGTGGCTGTCTGCGGCGTCGTTCCAGGAGACCACGCGAGTGCTGACCGATGCGGCGATCAACTGCCGCAGCGACAAGCTGCAGGGTCTGAAGGAGAACGTGATCATCGGAAAGCTGATCCCGGCCGGTACCGGTATCAACCGCTACCGCAACATCCAGGTTCAGCCCACCGAGGAGGCCCGCGCTGCGGCGTACACGATCCCGTCCTACGAGGATCAGTACTACAGCCCGGACTTCGGCCAGGCCACCGGAGCCGCGGTTCCGCTGGACGACTACGGCTACAGCGACTACCGCTAGTCAACGATCGAAAAAGCCCCGGGGTTCGCCCCCGGGGCTTTTCGTTGCGGCTATGCCGAGTGCGCTTCCAGCCGCACGTTCGGCGCCGAGTGTGCGTCCAGCCGCACGTTCGGCAGAGGGCGTCGCTGTCTCTCACTAGACTGGACGACGTGCTTATCGGTTCACATGTAAGCCCGCAGGATCCGCTGGCCGCCGCTGCCGCCGAAAACGCCGACGTGGTGCAGATCTTTCTCGGCAACCCGCAGAGCTGGAAAGCGCCCAAGCCGCGCGAGGACGCCGCACAGCTCAAAGCCGCGGCCCTACCGATCTACGTCCACGCGCCGTATCTGATCAACGTCGCGTCGGCGAACAACCGGGTGCGGATCCCGTCGCGGAAGATCCTGCAGGACACCTGCGACGCGGCGGCCGAGATCGGTGCTGCCGCGGTGATCGTTCACGGTGGGCACGTCGCCGAGGACAGCGAGCTCGACGAGGGTTTCCAGCGCTGGCGCAAGGCGCTCGAACAATTGCAGACCGAAGTTCCGGTGTATCTGGAGAACACCGCCGGCGGCGATCACGCAATGGCCCGCCATTTCGACACCATTGGACGGCTCTGGGATCACATCGGCGACAAAGGGATCGGCTTTTGCCTCGACACCTGTCACGCCTGGGCCGCGGGCGAGGCGCTAATCGACGCCGTCGACACCATCAAGGGCATCACCGGCCGCATCGACCTGGTGCACTGCAACGACTCCAAGGATTCGGCGGGCTCGGGTCGCGACCGGCACGCCAACTTCGGCACCGGGCAGATCGATCCCGAGCTGCTGGTGGCGGTGGTCAAGGCCGCGGATGCGCCGGTGATCTGCGAAACGGCCGACGAAGGCCGCAAGGACGACATCGCGTTTTTGCGTGAGCGGCTGAGCTGAGCGAAACGTACGGCCATGGTCGCGCGGGTCGTCGCACTTCTCGGCCTAGCGCTGGTCATCGCCGGCTGCGTTGCCAGGGAAACGGCAAAATCGTCAGCCTTCGCCGAAGGCAACAGCGTGCACACGATCAGCGTCGGCGGACATGACCGCACCTACCGGCTCTACAAGCCGGCGGGATTGCCCACGTCAGCCCCACTCGTTGTCATGCTGCACGGCGGCTTCGGCAGCGCCGCACAGGCCGAAAGGTCCTACGGCTGGGACGGATTAGCGGACTCGGCCAAGTTCGTCGTCGCCTATCCGGATGGCCTGAACCGGGCCTGGAACGTCAACGGCGGCGGCTGCTGCGGCCGGCCCGCCAAGGAAGGCATCGACGACGTCGGCTTCATCACCGCGGCCGTTGCCGACATCGGCCGCAACGTCAGCATCGACGGCTCCCGGGTCTACGCCGCCGGCATGAGCAATGGCGGCATGCTGTCCTACACCCTGGCGTGCGACACGGCGCTCTTCGCTGCGGTCGGCCCGGTTTCGGGCACACAGTTCGACCCGTGCAGGTCACCGCATCCGGCGTCGGTCATGGCGATTCATGGCTCCAAGGATCCGCTGATTCCCTACGGCGGCGGGCCCGGCCGTGGCTTCGTCCACATCAACGGCCCGCCAATACCAGAGCTGAATGCGTTCTGGCGCAGGGTCGATCAATGTCAGGCGCCGTCCGTCGCGACCAGTGGGTCGGTCACCACCTCGACCGCCGGATGTGCCGACAACCGCAGCGTGGTGCTGATTACCATCGACGGCGGCGGCCACCGTTGGCCCGACTTCGCCACCCAGAAGCTGTGGGAGTTCTTCGCCGCTCATCCCCGTTGAGCATTACAGGTCTTGTTCGGTTGTAGAAAAAATGTAACATGTTGGGCATGTCAGATACTCATGTCGTCACCAACCAGGTCCCGCCGCTGGAGGAGCACAACCCGGCATCCTCGCCGGTGCTTATCGAGGCCCTGATCCGCGAAGGCGGGCAGTGGGGCCTGGACGAGGTGACGACGGTCGGTGCGATTTCCGGGTCCAGGCAGGCGCAGCGCTGGGGCGAGCTGGCCGACCGCAACCAACCGATCCTGCGTACCCACGACCGCTACGGCCATCGCATCGACGAGGTCGAGTACGACCCCGCCTACCACGAGCTGATGCGGACCGCGATCGAGCACGGTCTGCACGCCGCGCCGTGGGCCGACGACCGGCCCGGTTCGCATGTGGTCCGGGCGGCCAAGACCAGCGTGTGGACCGCCGAAGCCGGCCATATGTGCCCGATTTCGATGACGTACGCCGTCATTCCGGCGCTGCGCTTCAACCCGGAGCTGTCTGCCGTCTATGAGCCGCTGCTGACCAGCCGGCACTACGACGGCGAACTCAAGGTGCCGACGACAAAGCTCGGGATGACCGCGGGCATGTCGATGACTGAAAAGCAGGGTGGCTCCGATGTCCGTGCCGGTACGACCCAGGCCACCCGCAACGCCGACGGCACCTACAGCCTGACCGGTCACAAGTGGTTCACCTCGGCGCCGATGTCCGACATGTTCCTGGTGCTCGCGCAGGCGCCCGGCGGGCTGTCCTGTTTCTTTTTGCCCCGAGTGCTGCCCGATGGCACCCGCAACCGGATGCTGCTGCAGCGGCTCAAGGACAAGCTCGGCAACCACGCCAACGCGTCCAGCGAGGTGGAGTACGACGGCGCCACCGCGTGGCTGGTGGGCGAGGAGGGCCGCGGCGTCCCGACCATTATCGAGATGGTCAACCTGACCCGCCTGGACTGCACGCTGGGCAGCGCCACCAGTATGCGCACCGGGCTGACCCACGCCGTCCACCACGCGCAGCACCGCAAGGCATTCGGCGAGTATCTGATCGACCAGCCGCTGATGCGTAATGTGTTGGCGGATCTGGCAGTTGAGGCTGAGGCCGCCACCATGGTGGCGATGCGCATGGCCGGCGCCACCGATAACGCCATTCGCGGAGACCAGACAGAAACGCTGCTGCGCCGGATCGGACTGGCGGCCAGCAAGTACTGGGTGTGCAAGCGCTCCGCCCCGCACGCCGTCGAGGCGCTGGAATGCCTGGGTGGCAATGGCTATGTCGAGGATTCCGGCATGCCGCGGCTGTACCGTGAGGCACCGCTGATGGGGATCTGGGAGGGATCCGGCAACGTCAGCGCACTGGATACATTGCGCGCCATGGCAACTCGTCCGGAGTGTGTTGACGTGCTGTTTGACGAGCTGGCCAAGAGCGCGGGCCAGGATTCGCGTTTGGACGGCCACATCGAGCGCCTGCGAACGCAGCTCGGCGATCTGGACACCATTCAGTACCGGGCCCGCAAGGTCGCCGAGGACATCTGCTTGGCGCTGCAGGGCTCGCTGCTGGTGCGCCACGGACATCCCGCTGTGGCCGAGGCGTTCTCGGCGACTCGCCTCGGCCGGGAGTGGGGCGGTGCTTTCGGAACCATGCCCTCCGGGCTGGATCTCGCTCCGATCCTCGAGCGGGCAATGATCAAGGGATGATCCGCGCCGGCGACGATGCAGAGCGGAGCGATGCGGAGGAGCGGCGCATGATCCCAGCCGGCGACGATGCAAAGCGGAGCGGAGGAGAGCGGCGCTCATGACTCATGCGATGAGACCGGTTAACTTCGACAACCTCAAGACAATGACCTACGAGGTCACCGATCGGGTTGCGCGTATCACCTTCAACCGTCCCGAGAAGGGCAACGCGATCGTTGCCGACACCCCGCTGGAACTGTCGGCTCTGGTCGAACGGGCCGATCTGGACCCGGATGTGCACGTCATCCTGGTCTCCGGCAGGGGTGAGGGCTTCTGCGCGGGCTTCGACCTGAGTGCCTACGCCGACCGCACCGGCTCAGCCGGTGGCACCGGCGCCTACCAGGGAACGGTGCTGGACGGTAAGACGCAGGCGGTCAACCACTTACCGAATCAGCCGTGGGATCCGATGATCGACTACCAGATGATGAGCCGCTTCGTACGTGGCTTTTCCAGCCTGATGCACGCGGACAAGCCCACGGTGGTCAAGATCCACGGCTACTGTGTGGCGGGCGGTACCGACATCGCCCTGCACGCCGACCAGGTGATCGTCGCGTCGGACGCCAAAATCGGCTACCCGCCGACCCGGGTCTGGGGAGTGCCGGCCGCGGGGCTCTGGGCGCACCGGCTGGGTGACCAGCGTGCCAAACGTCTTCTGCTGACCGGGGATTGCATCACCGGGGCACAAGCCGCCGAGTGGGGCCTGGCAGTCGAGGCGCCCGACCCCCAACACCTCGACGAGCGCACCGAACGCCTGATCGAGCGGATCGCCGCGGTGCCGGTCAATCAGCTGATTATGGTCAAACTCGCGCTCAATTCGGCGCTGCTGCAACAGGGTGTGGCTACCAGCCGGATGGTCAGCACGGTCTTCGACGGCGTCGCCCGGCACACACCCGAGGGGCACGCGTTCGTCGCCGACGCCGTCGAGCACGGCTTTCGCGACGCGGTGCGGCACCGCGATGAACCGTTCGACGACTACGGTCGCCGAGCTTCCCAGGTTTGACGGGTCAACACGATGTCAAAATCGCTCACCCGCATGACCGCGCGGTCGGTGGTGCTTAGCGTGTTGCTCGGCGCCCATCCGGCGTGGGCCAGCGCGGCTGAATTGATAAGGCTCACCAGCGACTTCGGTATCAGGGAACCCACGTTGCGGGTCGCATTGACCCGAATGGTCGGCGCCGGCGACTTGATCCGGTCCGCCGACGGCTACCGACTCGCCGAGCGGCTGCTGGCCCGGCAGCGCAGGCAGGACGATGCCATGAGGCCACAGCTGCGACCGTGGCGCGGATACTGGACCACTGTGATTGTGACCAGCGTCGGTACCGACCCCCGGACCCGTGCTGCGTTGCGAACTACGCTGCACGACAAGCGTTTCGGGGAACTGCGCGAGGGGGTGTGGATGCGGCCGGACAACCTCGAGGTCGATCTGGACGCCGAACTGCGTGCTCGGGTGCGGATAGTGCAGGCCCGTGATGACGCGCCCGCCGAGTTGGCTGGACAGCTTTGGGACCTGTCGTCGTGGGCCCGCACCGGTCACCGGCTGCTCGCCGAGATGTCGGAGGCAGCCAATGTTCCCGCTCGGTTCGTGGTCGCCGCTGCGATCGTGCGCCACCTCTTGATCGACCCGGTGCTGCCGTCCGAATTGTTGCCCGCAGACTGGCCGGGAGCGCCGCTGCGCGCTGCCTACAACGACTTCGCGGCCGAACTGACCGAGCGGCGCGACGGTATCCGATTAGTGGAGGCGACATGAGCGATCCGGTACGCGTAGAACGCAATGGTGCGGTGACCACCGTGATCCTGAACCGGCCGGGGGCCCGCAACGCCGTCAACGGCCCGACGGCTGCTGCGCTGTTCGCGGCGTTCGAGGAGTTCGATCACGACGACAACGCTTCGGTGGCGGTGTTATGGGGTGATAACGGAACCTTCTGCGCCGGAGCTGATTTGAAGGCGTTCGGCACATCGGAGGCCAACGCAGTACACCGGACGGGTCCGGGCCCGATGGGTCCGACGCGAATGGCACTGTCAAAGCCGGTAATCGCTGCGGTCAGTGGCTACGCCGTCGCCGGCGGCCTGGAGCTCGCGTTGTGGTGCGACCTGCGGGTGGCCGAGGAGGACGCCGTCTTCGGGGTATTCTGCCGCCGGTGGGGTGTGCCACTGATCGACGGTGGCACCATCAGGCTGCCGCGGCTGATCGGGCAGGGCCGGGCGATGGACATGATTCTCACCGGCCGCGCGGTCGACGCCACCGAAGCGCTGGCAATGGGACTGGCCAATCGTGTTGTGCCCAAAGGACAGGCCCGCGAGGCCGCCGAGCAACTCGCCGCCGAGCTGGCCGCATTGCCTCAGCAGTGCATGCGATCGGATCGACTCTCAGCGCTGCATCAGTGGGGGATGACCGAATCAGACGCTCTTGACTACGAATTCGCGAGCATTTCCCGCGTGGCCGCCGAAGCGACGGAAGGTGCGGGACGTTTCGCTGCCGGGGCCGGCCGGCACGGCGCCGCTGCGGTATAGCAGAGAGACGGTCTGCGAGAGGAACGAAACGCGGCGCGGCCACGAGCTGACGACCGACTCGGTTGCTATCGGCCGGCCGTCACAGCGCAACCGCGGTGTAACGAGCTCAGTAGCTCGGCAGCGTGAAAGAACGCCCGACAGCCAGCGACTGCCTGGCGACCAGCTTGCTGACAACCGGGATGCGCAGCAGCCGAATACCGACGTTGCGTAGTTGGGCGCGCCAGCCCGAGGAGAAATTGTCGATCTTGAGGCTGCCGGCAGCTAGCTTTTGGCACCGCGCGACGTACGACGCCAAAAGCCGCTGATATGTGGCGAACGCGGCCGTGTGGTCGCCACCCGCCGCACGCAGCTCGTGAGCCAGCACGTAGGCCCCAACCACCGCGAGGCTGGTACCCATTCCCGAACGGGGTGAAGCGCACCAAGCTGCATCACCGATCAGGCATACCCGACCGCGAGAGTAGGAGTCCAGGTGTACTTGGGCGATCGAGTCGAAGTACACCTCAGTGGCCTCGGCGAGCCCTTCCAGCAAATTGGTTACCTCCCAACCCATCCCGCTGAACCGCTCGGCGAACAGCCGTTTGTTGTGTTCGGTGTCGCGATAGTCGAAACTGACCGCGGGGTCGGTGAGATAGAAGCTTGCTCGCGCGGGCAGGTCGGGATCGGTAGCTTGCAGCACCGCGGTTCGACCGGAAGCGGCGCACGCCATGCCGCAATGGTCCAGCCGCAGATGGTTATTGGTATCGAAGAATCCGAAGCACTGACCCAGCTGTGTGACGTATTGCTCTTCCGGACCGAAAACCAGGCTGCGCACCACGGAGTGCAGCCCATCAGCCCCAATCACGATGTCATAGCTGCCCGTCGATGTGTCGCTGAAGGTTACGTTGACCCGGTGTCCGTCCTCGTCGAGGCTCGTAACACGAACGCCGAAGAGGTAATTGACATCCTCGCGGACGGCTTCATACAGAATGCCCGCGAGGTCGCCCCAGAAGATTTCCAGCTCGCCGCTGATCACTTCGGTGGGTAGCCGGCCGACTTCCTTTCCGCGTTCGTCGACAAGGACGAGCGGCCCCATCCCCGTGGCGCTGGCTCGCACCTGTGCCAGCAGGCCCATCTTCTCGAGCACCACGAGCGACGGGCCTCGGAAGTCCACAGCCTGCCCACCGGTGCGTAGCTGGCGAGCCTGTTCGGTGATTGTGACGGTGTGGCCTTGCCTGGTAAGCCAGAAGGCCAAACACGGCCCGGCGATGCCACCGCCGTTGATCAGGATATCGAACGGCACTGCAACCCTTCTTTTTTGGCGAGCAATCACCCATGATGCCAGCAGCCACTCCGCAGCGCTGCGTGGGCAGCGAAGACCCGCCGCTTGCGCCGACTAGCTGGCCTTGGTGATCGTGTTGCCGTTGCCGAGGTTCTCGACCTTGGGGTTGCCGTCTTTGTAGGTGATCGTGTTGTTGATCCCCACGACGTTGAGTCGCTTGTCGATCTTGTCGATGGTGATCTTGTTGTCGGCACCGCCGATACTCACCGTCCCGCAGGTGCCTTTGACGGTCAGTATGTTGTTGTTGCCACCCACGTTGAGGGACTTTCCGTCGGCGCAATCGAGAGTGGTTGTGGTACCGAGAGATCCATAGTTGATCGTGTTGCCGATATCGAACTGCGCACCCGTACTGGTCGTCGACGTCGTTGGGCTCGTCGCGGTGGCGGAGGCGGACCCGCTTGTAGAAGGGACCGCGTTGTTGTTCGTGCCGCCGCAGCCGGCGATGCCGAACACCAGCACGAGGGTAGATAGCGGCAGGACCAGCGCGCGCACGCTTTACCCCGCTACCTGACTGATGCGGTTGGTCATGCCGAGTTCGCGGCCACGGTCCCAGACGATCGGCTGGCCGCTTTTGTAGAAAACTGACTCGTTGGAGCCGTAGACGGTGATGTCGTGGACGACGTTGTCGGCGACGACGGTGTGACCCGAGCCCATCACCGTCACCGCCCAGCAGGTGCCCAGCGCGTTGACGGTGTTCCGGGTCCCGTCGACGAGCAGCGTGGCGCCATTGCAGTCGATCGTCTGCTCGAGACCCTCCCCGGTGACATGGGTATCACCGTTTTTGGCGTGCCCGGTCGCCGCCCCGGCGGTCAGGCTGAACGGAATCGCGATCGCGCAGGCGGCCAAGGCTCGGCATGGCAGTGTCCATTTCACCGCGGGCTCCTCTCACCATGGCGCGTGATCTGCTGGAGGAGAGCGTACGTGGATTGCCGCGCGGCATGGCCCGCTTCCCCCATATGCCGGCCGATCGCAAGCGGCCGGTATTTCCACTCGGCACCAGCCGCGTTGTCGGCAGACTAGAGTTCTTCGCTGATTAGCAACCCGAAGGGCGATCGCCATGGCACCTGAGCCGGAGTCGTCGGCCGGTCGGGGCACCGGGGCGAAGTCTGCGGCCCGGCCGGCCCGACTGAGCCGCGAGATCATCGTCAACTCCGCGCTTACCTTCCTGGACCGGGAGGGGTGGGACGCGCTGACGATCAATGCCCTGGCGACGCAACTCGGGACCAAGGGCCCGTCGTTGTACAACCACGTCGACAGCCTGGAAGACCTGCGCCGCACGGTGCGGATGCGGGTGATCGACGACATCATCACCATGCTGGCCCGGGTCGCCGAAGGACGAGTCGGCGACGATGCCGTGCTGGTGATGGCCGGCGCTTACCGCAGCTATGCCCATCACCACCCGGGCCGGTATTCGGCGTTCACCCGGATGCCGCTGTCCGGCGGCGACGATCCGGAGTTCACTGCGGCCACCAAGGGCGCGTCGGCACCGGTGATGGCGGTGTTGTCGTCCTATGGGCTCGATAGCGAGCAGGCCTTTTACGCGGCGCTGGAATTCTGGTCGGCGATGCACGGCTTCGTGCTGCTGGAAATGACCGGTGTGATGGACGACATCGTCGACACCGACACGGTCTTCTCCGACATGGTGCTGCGGCTCGCGGCCGGCATGGAGCGCCGCAGCGAAGGCAGCGCCCAATAGGCCCGTTAACCTGGCACCGGACGGCAACGCCGTCGCTTTGACCTGCCCGACCAGCGGCGGGTATTGTTGTTGCTCGTGCCTGGCGGCTTAAGGCGCTTCACTTAAGACGCGCGCGCCGGGCCAATTCGCATGTCCACGACGCAACGAACAAAGTTCTGCGGCGGGCGCCTGCGACACACCCGGCCCCGGGGGACTGTGGCAGGGCATAACTGCAGTACAGAGACTTGAAGCACCGATAAACGAGCAGAACTAATAGGAAGCCGGTAGATGCCAACCATTCAGCAGCTGGTCCGCAAGGGGCGCCGCGACAAGGTCGCCAAGGTCAAGACCGCGGCCCTCAAGGGCAGCCCGCAGCGCCGTGGCGTGTGCACTCGCGTGTACACCACGACTCCGAAGAAGCCGAACTCGGCGCTTCGGAAGGTGGCGCGCGTCAAGCTGACCAGCCAGGTTGAGGTGACGGCCTACATCCCCGGCGAGGGGCACAACCTGCAGGAGCACTCGATGGTGCTGGTGCGTGGCGGCCGTGTGAAGGACCTGCCCGGTGTCCGTTACAAGATCATCCGCGGTTCGTTGGACACCCAGGGTGTCAAGAACCGCAAGCAGGCTCGCAGCCGCTACGGCGCGAAGAAGGAGAAGAGCTGATGCCGCGCAAGGGACCGGCGCCCAAGCGCCCGCTCGTTAACGACCCGGTCTACGGGTCGCAATTGGTCACCCAGCTGGTCAACAAAGTCTTGCTGCAAGGGAAGAAATCCCTCGCCGAGCGCATTGTTTATGCTGCGCTCGAACAAGCCCGCGAGAAGACCGGCACCGATCCGGTGATCACACTCAAGCGGGCCTTGGACAACGTCAAGCCGGCACTGGAAGTGCGCAGCCGCCGCGTCGGTGGTGCCACCTATCAGGTGCCCGTCGAGGTGCGGCCCGATCGGTCCACCACGCTCGCGCTGCGCTGGCTGGTCAGCTTCTCCCGGCAGCGTCGGGAGAAGACCATGACTGAGCGCCTGGCAAACGAGATCCTGGATGCCAGCAACGGCCTCGGTGCCGCCGTCAAGCGACGCGAGGACACCCACAAGATGGCCGAGGCAAACCGCGCCTTTGCGCACTATCGCTGGTAGAGGCGCCACCGGCGCCAAACTGGCAAAGTGGCCGGGCGACAACTGACAGCGAACTGACAAGCAATCGAAAGAGTGGGAAGACTTCTGAGGCACAGAAGGACGTGCTGACCGACCTGACCAAGGTCCGCAACATCGGCATCATGGCGCATATCGACGCCGGAAAGACGACGACGACGGAGCGCATCCTCTACTACACCGGTATCAGCTACAAGATCGGTGAGGTGCACGA
>NZ_DATMLH010000262.1:0-22301 GCF_035570115.1 Mycobacterium sp. | reverse complement strand
TGTTAGTGCGGCCGACCCCTCCGCCGCTCTGGCAGGGTGTCATCGCCGCTGCGGCATTGATAGGCATCGAGACCGCCGTTGTCATCGTGCTGAAACATTTCGCTCCGACCATGGCATTCGGCACGGTGTACCTGCTCGGGGTACTGCTGGTCGGAATGGCCTGGGGGTTCGGATTAGCGGCGATCACCGCACTGGTGAGCGCCTTCGCGTTCGACTATTGCCGAAGCTGGCCGGACAGCTTCAATGTGACCCAGCTGCAGAACTGGGTGGTCGTTGCAGTCTTTTTCGTCGTGGCGCTGTTGGCCAACAGTCTTGCGGGGCTGGCCCGAGCAAGCGCCATCGAAGCCGATCGGCGCCGACACGAGGCCGATCTCGCCGCAAGGCAGCAGGCCGCGCTCCGCCGGGTCGCGACGTTGGTGGCGCGTAACGTTGCGCCATCGGAGGTGTTCTCAGCCGTCGTCGCGGAGTTAGCCAATTGTCTCGATGTCCAAAACGCGGCCTTGTTCCGCTATGAGCCTGACGGCACGGCTCTGTTACTTGCAGCGGCCGACGAACCTGGATTGCAGGAAATGCCTGTGGGCGAACGCTTTTCGCTCGATGGCCAGAGTGTTGCGGCGGCGGTGTGGCGAACCGGCCGCGCGGCACGAATGGATAGCCACGACTACGCTGCCGGGTCGGCGGCCGCCCGCATCCGGGCGTTGGGTTTGTGCTCAGCTGTCGGAGCCCCGATCATGGGCGGCAGCCAAGTCTGGGGAGCGGCCATCGCCGGTTCCTCTCGATCCGACGCCTTTCCACCCAGCGCGGAGCAACGTGTCAGCGACTTCGCCGACCTCATCACAATTGCGATTGCAAATGCCACTGCGCGTGCGGAACTGAGAGCGTCACGAGCGCGGATTGTCGCGGCCGCTGATGAGACGCGGCGGCGTATCGAACGGGATTTGCATGACGGTGCTCAACAGCGCCTGGTCTCATTGGGACTCAAGCTGCGCCTGGCAGAGGAGTCTGTTACCCCCGAGCAGGCGACGCTGCGGGCACAAATTTCCGACGTCGTTACCGGTTTGGTCGGTGTGTCGGACGAACTACGGGAGATTGCTCGCGGTATCCATCCGGCGATCCTGTCACGAGGAGGCCTCGGACCGACGCTGAAGACACTCGCGCGCCGCTGCTCGGTGCCGGTAGAACTGGATTTAGCGGTACCTCGGCGCTTACCCGACCACGTCGAGGTGGCCGGATATTACCTTGTGGCAGAGGCGCTTACGAATGTTGCTAAGCATGCGCAGGCGTCCCGGGTCCAGCTGGCTGTCAAAGCCGAGGATGACGAGCTTTATCTTTCGATTCGCGACGACGGGGTTGGGGGAGCCGACGCACGCAAAGGGTCTGGACTCATAGGCTTGGTGGACCGGGTTGAGGCCCTTGGGGGGCACATCGCCATTACGAGCCGTCTCGGCGACGGCACGTCGCTAGTGGTGAATATTCCCCTCGGACCCGACGGGCCGCCCGGTGGGCAGTCCAGCGAACCAGTGCCTCTCGAGACGTGAACATGGGTGCTAGCGGGAATGCCGGCTGGCCGCGTCCGTGGCCACAATGGCGCTGTGGAATCACCGGCTGAGCAGATCCGGGTTGTCATCGTCGACGACAACCCGGAATTCCTCGACTCGGCGAGACGGCTGCTTGAACACCAAGGGGCCCGCGTTGTCGGTGTGGCGTCAACGAATGCCGACGCGCTCCGGTCCGTCCAAGAGCTGCGACCCGACGTCACGCTGGTCGATGTAAATATCGGGGAAGAAAGCGGCTTCGATCTCGCGGAGGCTCTTCACGAGATCGACAGCGCGGCAACGGCCCCGGTCATACTGATCTCTACCCACGCCGAGCCCGACCTGACGGACATGATCGAGAGCAGCCCCGCCGTAGCTTTCCTCGCCAAGTCAGCGCTTTCCGCTAGTGCGATCACCGCAGCCCTCGGTCGCCCCGGCAAAAGCAAGTAGTCCCGCAGATCTCACGCAGTCCTTTGTGATGTGCGCTGCTCAGCGCCGGGCTCATTGCAGCTAGCTGGTAATGGCCAACTGCCGCTAACAGGGATGGTCAATGGGCGTTAGCAGCGAAGACTTTCTGTGTATACCGCGCGACGCTTACAGCTATGAAGAGCTACCCGTACGAAATACCGTCATCGCAGCTGGATTCCGTGGTTTGGCAAGCGAAGATGGCCGGAATTCCGTCAGGCGGATGCGGTGACGATGTCGATTGCGGGCAGCAGTCATTGCGACTTCAAACCGAAAACCCCCACAGCAGGCAGCTGTTTCGGCACCTCATCGCCACCGCTTTATTGGCCGTGATCACCGTCGTTTTCTGGCTGTCCCTGATCGGGTTCGCGCCGGGCGCGTACGCCCACGGTGCTGCGCGCACTAATCCAGCCGAGCAGTCAACCTCGGCGACGACTTCGTCATAACACCAAAGCGAAAGGGAGGCAAAGATATGATCACTGACCGCATAACCAATCCACTGGGGTTGGCCAAAGTCCTCGTCGGTGCCGTTGGAGCCGCCATCACCATAGGCCTGGCCGCGCCGGCTGGCGCCAGCCCGGTAATACCGCAACCCCAGGCCGCCCCGGATTTCCTGGCCGCCGCACGCGCGGCGGGCGTCACCGGAACGGATCCGGCGATGCTGGAAGACGGCTACAGCGTGTGCAGGAGACTGTGGGTTCGGCAGATGCCGGGTACTCAGGTAGCCGCTGACCTGGTGCACGACCATCCACAGCTGACCTTGCAACAAGCGGGGCAGTTCGTGCTGGCCGCATACCACGGCCTGTGCCCGGTGGCCGGCTCGTATGACTATTGGGCTTACAGCACCGGCTAAACGTCACCTCCCACATCAACCGTCAGGCCGGCACCCCGATTTCGCACGACTCATCGGGGTGCCGGCCTGACGATCAATCGTGCGGTCAGTGACTTTCCGGGTGCGTCCGTAGCAAGATGTGATCGGTCGAATGGCCGAGAGGACGTGGCCGCATGGGAGTGGACTCCAGCAACACGCACAGTGCGCCGGGAGAAGAAGCAATTTCGCGGAGTAGCGCTGTGCGCGTGATTGTGGCTGACGACGACGTCCTTCTTCGTGAGGGGTTGGCGAGCCTACTCGGGCGCTCCGGGTTCGACGTTGTCGGCCAGGCAGGCAATGCCACCGAAACTCTTGCTCTAGTCCGTGCGGAAAATCCGGACTTGCTTGTCATCGACATCCGTATGCCGCCAACCAACACCACCGAGGGTCTTGACGTCGCAGGAGTCATCCGGGGTGAACTGCCCGAAATCGGCATTTTAGTTTTGTCGGCGCATGTTGACGTGGAGCATGCGGTGGAGCTTTTGTCCAGCGGTCATGCCATCGGTTATCTCCTCAAGAGTCGGGTCACAGACGTGGCGGAGTTTGTCGATTCACTACAACGGATCGCCAATGGCGGCTCAGTAGTCGATCCTGCGCTCATCCAGGAGTTGGTCTCCGGACGTCGACGCGAAGATCCGCTTGCTGTTCTTAGTCCTCGGGAACGCGAGGTGTTGGCGCTGATGGCGGAGGGGCGCACCAACGCGGGCATCGCCCGTCGACTGTGGCTTACCGAAGGCACCGTCGAGAAGCATGTGCGAAGCATCCTGAACAAGCTGAACCTGCCTGAGACCGCCGACGATCACCGCCGCGTTCGAGCGGTGATCACTTTTCTCGAGTCTCGGTGACATCGCGTCGGCGAGTGCCGCGTATAAGCTCTGACGGCCGCGCCCGGGGCGGTATACAACTTGTTAACGTGGAATGATCTTTGATTGAAGCCACGCCGCACTCGCTTGGGATGGTCATGACCGATTTGCTTGATCTTTTCCATCAGTTGGTGCGCTTTGAAACCGAGCTGTGGAACGCCGTTGATGGTCGGCTGCGCGACGATTTCGACCTGCCATTGAGTAGGTTGGAGCCAATGCAGGTGATCGCCCGCCATCCATCATGCCGAGTGAACGATATCGCAGAGGAACTGTCGATAACAATCGGCGGAACCAGCAAGCTTGTCGACCGCATCGAAGCGGCCGGCTACTGCGTTCGCCGTGCTAATCCCGAAGACGGCCGATCTTCCGTCATCGAGCTCACCGCGGCGGGACGACGACTCCTGACCAAGGCCACCAAGGCTTTTGAGGACGAATTGGAGACCCGCATTGGGTCGGCGGTCTCGGCGCGCTCGTTGCAGCAGTTGTACACATGCATCGTCAAGCTGCGCGCTGCGAACGCGAGCGAGGACGAGGGACGACGGAGCGCATGACGTCCGTCTAGGCACGCTGCCGAATCAGGATTATCATTCCATGGAATGTATATCCTGCCTGTGGAGGTGGCGAAGTGCTGGCAGCGTGGTATGACCGGCAGGGCCCGGCCGCTGAGGTGCTGCAGGTCGGCAAGATGCCGAACCCCGAACCGGGACCGGGTGAAGTGAGAGTCCGGCTCAGGCTCTCCGGTATCAATCCGGGGGACACAAAGAAGCGGTCAGCCTGGCAGAGCACGCCGATGAGTTACCCGCGGGTCATCCCGCACAGTGACGGCGCCGGTGTGATCGATGCCGTCGGCGCGGGCGTGCAGAGCAACCGGATCGGGCAACGGGTTTGGACTTATGGCGCGCAGTCGTATAGGCCGTTCGGCACCGCAGCGCAGTTAACTTGCGTACCAGAGCCGCAGGCGGTTCCGCTTCCGGATGAAGTCTCCGACGAGATCGGCGCGTGTCTCGGCATTCCGGGCATCACCGCGCATCGGTCCGTTTTCAGCGACGGGGCGGTCGCAGGCAAGACGATCCTGGTGCATGGGGTGCTGGGTTCGGTGAGTTCACTGGCCGCTCAGCTGGCCCACTGGGCCGGAGCGACCGTGATCGGCACGGTGGTTCGCAGCGGTGACCTCGAAAACGTTGACACCTCTGTGGTTTCGCATCCCGTTGCGCTCGACGACGCGGATCCGGCTGCTGCCATCCGTGAACATGCGCCCGACGGGGTGGATCGTATCGTGGACGTGGGTTTCTCCGACAACGCCGACCTGGACGCGGCAGTGGTGGCCAATGACGCAGTCATCGCCACCTATGCGAGCCGCGCCGAGCGACCCGAAATACCTTTCTGGCCGTTGTTGTTCGCCAACGTCACGCTGCGGCTGCTCGGCAGCGACGACTTCTCCCCCGCCGCCAAACAGCAGGCGGGTAGGGATCTGACCGCGGCCGCACGAGACGGTGCGTTGAGAATTCCCGTCGCGCCCGCTCACCCGTTGGCCGAGATCGTGGCAGCGCACGAGCACGTCGACAACGGACCCCGCAACGGCCGGGTTCTTGTCGCGATCCCGGGCTGAATCACGTCAGGAGAAGGCGGCCTGCGCGCAGGTGCTCGGTGAGGTGATGTTGTTCCCGCCGTAGACCACTTGGATGTGGGTGCACATGATGACGGGCAGGTCGGTGCGCGGTTGCCCGGTCCGCCAGTCCGTCGAGTCGATCCGGCCGGTGGTCTGGTACTTGTCCGGCGCACCCTCGCCCATGTAGATCGTGGTGACGTTGTCGTGCCCGCCTTCTTTGAAGACCCGGTCATATTGGGAGGTGGCGTGCACATCCAAATAGACCAGCCGGTCGCTCGACCGGATGTCGGTGCTCTGGCGAGACCACAGGTCGGACGGGAATCCGCTCACGCCGTCGCCTGCCTTCCGGTCGGCGCCGACGGTGAAGTCGCAGCTGCCGTTGGCGCGATGGCAGTCGAGCACGGCGCGCGTCTCCAACTGGGTGCCGTCGTTGAGGGGCATCAGTGTGGTGGCGGTGTTGCTGGCGGCCGGGGAGATCGCCGGTGGGGCCAACGCCAGCATCAGGCCGACGCCAGCCAGTGCCATCACCTGCCGCTTCATCCTGGGTCCTCTCGCCTGCGGTCTGAGCAGAACTTACGCTGCGGCTACTCGTCGTAGGTAACTTCGACCGAATCGGTTTCCGGGTGAGACTGGCAGGCCAGGATCAGCCCGTCGTCGAGGTCCTGCTGCTCCAAGATGTCGTTGGCTTCCATGCTCACTTTGCCGCTGCGCAGGGTGGTGGTGCAGGCGCCGCAGTGGCCCTCGCGACAGGAGAACGGCGCGTCCAGGCCGGCATCGAGCAGCACGTCGAGCAGCTTGGCCTTGCGCGGCCACGACACGGTGTGCGTCTGCCCGTCCAACTCGACCACTGCGGTCGCAGGTGGCTCGTCGCCGGTGTCGTCGATCTTGACCACGGCGAACGGATCGGTGTCCAGCGACCGGAACACCTCGAGATGTACTTGCTGCGCAGGCACATTCAGGCATTCGAGGGCTTCGCGCGCTGCGGCCATGAAGGGTCCCGGGCCGCAGATGAACGCCTGCCGGTCGGTGAACGGGGCGGCCAGTTGCGCCAGCGCGGTCGCCGACGGCAACCCTTGCAGCGACTCCAGCCAGTGCACCACGGTCAGCCGGTCGGGATATTTGGCGGCGAGCTCGCGCAGTGCGTCGCCGAAGATCACCGAGTGGTCGTCGCGGTTGGCATAGAGCAGCACCACCCGCCCGCTGCCCTCGGACAGCGCCGATTTGCAGATCGACATGACCGGGGTGATCCCGCTACCGGCCGCGAGCAGCAGGAAGTCGTCATCGAGCGTCTTGGGCACGAAGGTGCCCGACGGAGCCAGCACGTGAATCCGCATGCCGGGATGGGCGTGGTCGCACAGCCAGTTCGACGCGTACCCGTCGGCGGTCCGCTTGACGGTGACCGTGAGCGCGTCATCGGTGAACGGCGAGCTGCACAGTGAATAGCAGCGCGCCACCGAACCGGTGCGATCGCTGGGGACCCGCAGCGTCAAAAACTGGCCGGGTGCATACCGCAGCCGGTCGGCAGGAATGCTCGCACCGTCAGGCACGGCGAAGACCAGCGACCGCGCTTCGTCGGTCTCGGCGAGAACGTCGGCGATCTCCAGTTCAAGGACATGGCTGCCAAGCGGCTCGTCGGGAACCTCGTCGATCACGACTTCCGGCACTGCCAAGTCCTCTCGTCCGTTATAACTAGAACAGGTTACAGAAAACTCGATTGGTGGCGCTACCAGTCGCAGGAATAGCGTGCTCGACACAAATCGGAACGTGTTCTAGTCTCTGTCTAAGTAAGCCACCTATGGAGGAACCCGTGACGTCTATTCAACAACGTGACGCCCAGTCGGTCCTAGACGGCATCGACGAACTGCTGCCCAAATTGCGGCAGCGGGCCCAGGAGACCGAGGACCTGCGCCGGTTGCCGGACGCCACGGTGAGCGAGCTTCAGGAGATCGGTTTCTTTCGGTTGCTACAGCCCAAGCAGTGGGACGGCCTGGAATGTGACCCCGCGCTGTTCTACGAGGCGGCTCGTCGCCTGGCGAGTGCGTGCGGTTCGACCGGCTGGGTGAGCTCGATCATCGGCGTGCACAACTGGCACCTGGCGCTGTTCGACCAGCAGGCCCAAGAGGAGGTGTGGGGCGAGGACACGAATGTGCGGATTTCGTCGTCGTACGCCCCGATGGGTGCGGGCGTCGTGGTCGACGGTGGCTATCTGGTCAGCGGCTCGTGGAACTGGTCGTCGGGCTGTGACCACGCGACGTGGGCATTTCTCGGCGGCCCGGTCATCAAGGACGGCCGGCCGGTGGATTTCGGCAGCTTTTTGATCCCGCGCAGCGAGTACCGCATCGACGACGTCTGGCATGTCGTCGGCCTGCGCGGCACCGGCAGCAACACCGTCATCGTCAAGGACGTCTTCGTGCCCCGGCACCGGTTCTTGTCGTACAAGGCGATGAATGACGGCACCGCGGGCGGCTACCAGACCAATACCGCTCCGGTTTACAAAATGCCGTGGGGCACCATGCATCCCACGACCATTGCGGCACCGATCGTCGGCATGGCGTACGGCGCGTACGACGCGCATGTGGAGCACCAGGGCAAGCGGGTGCGTGCGGCGTTCGCCGGCGAGAAGGCCAAGGACGACCCGTTCGCCAAGGTTCGTATCGCCGAGGCAGCCAGCGACATCGACGCGGCCTGGCGCCAGTTGAGCGGCAACGTCGCCGACGAGTACACGCTACTGTCCGCCGGCAAGGAGATCCCGTTCGACCTGCGCGCTCGCGCCCGCCGCGATCAGGTGCGTGCCACCGGGCGCGCGATCGCCTCGATCGACCGCCTGTTCGAGGCCTCCGGGGCCACAGCGCTGGCCAATGACGCACCGGTGCAACGCTTCTGGCGCGACGCGCACGCCGGACGGGTGCACGCGGCCAACGACCCCGAGCGGGCTTACGTGATCTTCGGTAACCACGAGTTCGGGCTGCCGCCCGGCGACACCATGGTTTAGGTATGACCGCTACTGAGGAATTAACTTTCGAGTCGACCTCGCGGTTCGTCGAGGTTGACGTCGACGGACCGCTGAAGCTGCACTACCACGAGGCGGGCGTCGGTCACGACCAGACGGTGGTCCTGCTGCACGGCGGCGGTCCCGGCGCGGCGAGCTGGACGAACTTCTCGCGCAACATTCCGGTGTTGGCCGAGCGTTTTCACGTGCTGGCCGTTGATCAGCCTGGCTACGGCCATTCCGACAAACGCGCCGAACACGGCCAGTTCAATCATTACGCGGCTAGGGCGCTCAAAGGGCTCTTCGACCAACTCGGTCTGGGACGCGTTCCGCTGGTGGGCAATTCATTGGGCGGAGGCACTGCGGTCCGGTTCGCGCTGGACTACCCGGACCACGCCGGACGCCTGGTGCTGATGGGTCCCGGCGGGCTGAGCATCAACCTGTTTGCGCCTGATCCGACCGAGGGCGTCAAGCGGCTTGGGAAATTCTCCATCGAGCCGACCCGAGAAAATCTCGAGGCGTTCCTGCGGGTGATGGTCTACAACCAGAAGCTGATCACCCCGGAGCTTGTTGATGAGCGTTTCGCGTTGGCAAGCACGCCGGAGTCACTGGCCGCGACGATGGCGATGGGAAAGTCTTTCGCTGGGGCTGATTTCGAACTCGGCATGATGTGGCGCGAGGTCCACCGGCTGCGTCAGCCGGTGCTGTTGATCTGGGGCCGCGAAGATCGGGTCAACCCGCTCGACGGCGCGCTGGTCGCGCTGAAGACCATCCCGCGCGCGCAGCTACATGTCTTCGGGCAGTGTGGACACTGGGCGCAGGTGGAGAAGTTCGACGAGTTCAACAAGCTGACCATTGATTTCCTGGGAGGTGCGTAAATGAGCATCCGCTCGCTGGGCTACCTGCGCATCGAGGCCACCGATGTGGCGGCGTGGCGGGAATACGGCCTGAAAGTCCTCGGCATGATCGAGGGCAGTGGAACCACTGACGGCGCGCTGTATCTGCGCATGGACGACTTCCCGGCCCGGTTGGTGATCGTGCCGGGTGAGCACGACCGGCTATCGGAGTCTGGTTGGGAATGCGCGAATGCCGAAGGCCTGCAGGAAATCCGGAATCGGCTCGACGTCGAGGGCACGCCGTACAAGGAGGCCACCGCCGCTGAGTTGGCCGATCGGCGGGTAGACGAGATGATCGGGTTCTCCGATCCCTCGGGTAATCGCCTGGAGGTGTTCCACGGCGCCGCGCTGGAGCACCGCCGCGTCGTCAGCCCGTATGGGCATACGTTCGTCACCGGTGAACAGGGCCTGGGTCATGTGGTGATGTCCACCCGCGACGACGCCGAGGCGCTGCACTTTTACCGCGATGTGCTCGGCTTCAAGCTGCGCGACTCGATGCGGCTGCCGCCTCAGTTGGTGGGCCGCCCCGCCGAAGGGCCGTCGGCGTGGCTGCGCTTCTTTGGCTGCAACCCGCGCCATCACAGCCTGGCCTTCATGCCGGCACCGACGCCGAGTGGGATCGTGCACCTGATGATGGAGGTCGGGGAGGCCGACGACGTCGGTCTGTGCCTGGACCGGGCGTTGCGCCGCAAGGTGCCTATGTCGGCCACCCTGGGTCGGCACGTCAACGACCTGATGTTGTCCTTCTACATGAAGACACCTGGCGGATTCGATATCGAATTCGGTTGTGAGGGCAGGAAAGTCGACGATGACGACTGGATCGCCAGGGAAAGCACCGCTGTGAGCCTGTGGGGCCACGACTTCACCATCGGCTTCAAAAGCTAGCCTCAACACTGTGTCTGCTGCGCCGATAGACCCGCGCACGTTCCGCGGCGTGCTGGGTCAGTTCTGCACCGGAATCACGATCATCACCACGGTGCACGACGACGTCCCGGTCGGCTTCGCCTGTCAGTCGTTCGCGGCGCTGTCGCTCGAGCCGCCGCTGGTGCTGTTCTGCCCCACCAAGGTCTCGCGCTCATGGAAAGCCATCGAGGCCGCCGGGAAGTTCTGTGTCAACGTGTTGACCGAGAGCCAAAAGGATGTGTCGGCGCGGTTCGGCTCCAAGGAACCGGACAAGTTCGCCGGTATCGACTGGAGCGCTTCGCCTTCGGGTTCGCCGGTCATCGACGGATCGTTGGCGTACATCGACTGCACGGTGGCGTCAGTGCACGATGGCGGCGACCATTTCGTGGTGTTCGGGGCGGTGCAGTCCCTTTCGGAGGTGCCCAAGATCAAGCCACGGCCATTGCTGTTCTACCGCGGCGACTACACCGGCATCGAGCCGGACAAGACCACGCCGGCGCAGTGGCGTGACGACTTGGAGGCGTTCCTGACGACGACCACCCAGGACACCTGGCTGTAGCGGATTTGCGCCGAGGCCATACTGATCTCATGCCGCAGGTGCCCCCCGCGCGTTACCTACTGAGGGCGAAAGATTTCGTCGACGCGCGCTACGCGGAGCCGATCACCGTGGCGGACCTGGCCGCGGCGGCGGGGTTGTCGCGGGCGCATTTCAGTCGGATGTTCACCAAGACGTTCGGCGAGTCGCCTCGCGCCTATCTTCAGAGCCGCCGACTGGAGCGGGCGGCGGCGTTGCTGCGTTACACCGACCGCTCGGTGGCCGAGATCTGCGTGATGGTCGGGCTGCAGAGCATCGGATCGTTCACCACTAGCTTCGCGCGGGTGTTCGGCAAGCCCCCGGCGGCATACCGGGCGAGCATGCCAGCGGCCGCTGTACATGCCCGGGTGCCGAGCTGCATTCTGCAGCGCGACACGCGGCCGGCGCGGGACAGCCGCATCAAGACAGCACACGGGGAGAAGACGGGCGGGCGTGGCGGACCGTAGCGTCGGCCTCATGTTGAAGATCGCCAGCGCCCACCTGTGGGTGCATGACCAAGAAGTCGCGTTGAAATACTGGACCGAAAAGGTGGGCATGGAGGTCCGCCAGGATGTCAGCCTGTCCGAACTGGGCTTCCGGTGGCTCACCGTCGGACCGCCCGGCCAGGACGACGTGTCGATCGTGCTGATGGCGGTCCCGGGCCCACCGGTGATGGATGACGCCACCCGGGAGCAGGTCATGGAAGTCGTCGCAAAAGGCTTCGCGGGCACCGTATTCCTCACCACCGACAACTGCCAGGTTGCCTACGAGCAACTCAAGGCCCGCGGCGTGGAGTTCACCGAGGCGCCGCATGAAATGCCTTATGGCATTGACTCCGGATTCCGCGACCCGTCCGGCAACAGCGTGCGGCTGACGCAACTGAGTGAGATCCCTGGCGGCGTCGGCTGACCAAGGTCTGGCTGATCGGCGGCTTTCGCGCTCGCTACGCTCTGCGATGAACATTCTGTCGCGGGAGACGGGGCTGCATTGATCCGGTTTGGCTTTGTCGCATTGTTGACGGCTCTTGCGGCGGCATTGCTGCTCTTGGCCGTCGGGGGGTCGTGGGGCTGGTGGATTCCCGCAGGGGTAGTCGCGGTCGCCGCGGCCGTTGGCATCCACGACCTCGTCCAACGTAAGCACTCGGTGCTACGCAACTACCCGGTCCTGGGGCATATGCGGTTTCTGCTGGAGGCGCTGCGCCCGGAAATACAGCAGTACTTCATCGAACCGAGTTTCGACGGCCGCCCGTTCGACCGTGAAACCCGCTCGTTGATCTATGAGCGGGCCAAGGGCACCGCCAGCGAACAGGCTTTCGGGACCGAGCGCGACATCGATCAGGTCGGCTACGAGTATCTGGTGCATTCGACGCGCCCGGTCGATCCCCCCGATGAGCCGTTCCGGGTGCGAATCGGCGGCCCCGATTGCGCCCAACCGTATGACATGGCGTTGATGAACGTCTCGGCGATGAGCTTCGGCGCGCTGTCGGCCAACGCCCTGCGCGCGTTGAACAACGGCGCCCGCAAGGGCGGGTTCGCCCACGACAGCGGGGAAGGGGGGCTGACGCCCTATCATCTCGGTGGCGCCGATGTGATTTGGGAGATCGGGTCGGGCTATTTCGGCGCTCGCACCAAAGACGGTGCGTTCGATCCGGAGCGGTTCGCGGACAAGGCGGCTCACGATCTGGTCAAGTGCGTCTCGCTCAAGTTGAGCCAAGGTGCCAAGCCCGGCATCGGCGGCGTCCTGCCCGCCGCGAAGGTCAGCAAGGAGATCGCCGGCTATCGCGGCGTGCCGGTCGGTGAGAAGTGTGTCAGTCCGGCGGCGCATTCAGCGTTTCACACCCCGCGTCAACTGATCATGTTCGTGGCGCGCCTGCGTGAACTGGCCGGCGGGAAACCGGTGGGCTTCAAGCTGTGCGTTGGTTCCCGGGTCGACGTGCTGGCGGTCTGCAAGGCGATGTTGGCCGAAGGGGTAACGCCGGACTTCATCATCGTCGACGGAGCCGAAGGCGGAACCGCGGCGGCGCCGCTGGAATACGAAGATCACGTTGGCCTTCCGCTCACCGACGGATTGATGACCATCCACAACGCCTTGGTGGGAACGGGTCTGCGGGACAGGATACGGATCGGGGCGAGCGGCAAGGTCGCCACTGGAAACGACATCGTCAAGCGCCTGATCCAGGGTGCCGATTACACCAACTCGGCCCGATCGATGATGATGGCGGTGGGCTGCATCCAATCTCAGCGGTGTCACACCAACCACTGCCCGGTCGGCGTCGCGACCCAGGATCCGTATCGTGCCCGAGCTCTCGATGTCGCAGACAAGAGCGAACGCGTATACCGCTACCAGCGGGCCACCGTCGCCCAGGCGATGCACATCATGGGCTCGATGGGCGTCTCCCACCCTTCGATGCTCAATCCACACATGCTGCGCAAGCGCGTATCGGCCACCTCGCAAC
Organism: Mycobacterium sp.; assembly: GCF_035570115.1. Taxonomy (GTDB): domain Bacteria; phylum Actinomycetota; class Actinomycetes; order Mycobacteriales; family Mycobacteriaceae; genus Mycobacterium. Next base: position 9,141 of record NZ_DATMLH010000262.1, on the reverse strand, counting down.
GTTCGTACGCCGAGCTCTACGAATGGCTGGCCCCGGGAGCGCTGCTCGAGCATGCGCCGGCCACGTGGCGGTCGGATTGGGAAGTCGCCGACCCGGACTCGTTCAGTCCCGTCGGCCGCGGCCACAGCGCGTAGGCGGCGCGTGCGCACTAATGCCAGCGGGCCTGGTGGTCGGCGTGCGTGGGCAGGTAGGCGCCCGGGCCGAAGAACTCGTCGTAGAAGTCAACGTCGAGATGTTGCGCCTGCAGGTACATCAGCACATGCACGGTCGGTACGGTGCCGGGCAACTTTCCGAAGGCATCGTAGATGTAGGACGCTTCGACCGTGACGAGTTCCTGAATGTCCTCGGCTGGCAGCGCGGAGGCGCGCACCTTCGGGGTATCCGACCATGGCCCCGGCGTATCCGGGTGAAACGGCCCGCCTGGACCGTATTTTCGCGTGACCAGCTTGTCTACCCCGGCCGCGACCGAGGGCACATGCGGTGGGCTGAGCGTCTCGAAGTATCCGGGCAGCCCGGTCACGTTGGGGAAGGGCCAGCGTTCGTCGTCGTCGGCGACGAAACCCAGCCCGGGTGCGCTCGGATCACCAGAGCCACCCAACACCGACAACCGATTGAGCCCGTCGTAGGTCCAACCGCCGAGACCCATTGCCTGCAGCGCCAGCACCCCGTTGTTGGTGGCGATCGCGAGTTCCGCGCTCGTCTCGGTGAGCGTGTACTGCTCGACGAACGACAGCGGGATCGGGTCGTCGGCGTGCGAGAGCGAGGAAAACCGTTCCAGGCCAGCGATGTTGCGGCCATGGATGTCATCGAAGATCGGATAGCCGTTGGCCGCGAAGAACCACAGGTTTTCCATCAGATGCTCGGCGAGGTCAGCCACCGGGAAGGCCAACAGACTGCCCGGGTGGTTGCCGATCCAGATGTTGTGACCTTCCATGTGCGGTTCCTCGCGCGGCAGTTCGAGGCGGGTGTCCGAGATACGCACATAGGACTCCGCGGTATGACTGATCCACTCTTCGATGCCGTCGAATTCGCGGGGATGCTCGTCGCGGCTGGGTAATAGGTAGGTGCCGGTATCGTCGGTGAAGAACAACTGGCTGGTGTGGAATCCGGCGGCCGACGGGAAGGTTCGCCCCGTCGCGCTGCCGGAGTAGTTGGGAAACAACGGCGCATAGCTGGGGTTGTGAGTGATGCCGAAGTTCCAGCCGGTGACGCCGCCAGTAGCCGAAACGAGCACTGCCCGTTCGACTTCCGATAACGGCTGCACTGGTCGACGACTGGTATAGGCCAGCGCTCCAGCGGGAATCCGCCCGCCGACCGGGAACCGGCGCGACCGTCGCCCGGTCATCGCGGCGAACAGCGGGAAGTGCGCAAGCTGGGCCAGCGCGGCGTGCTCGGCCTCGGAAATAACCAGGCTCACCGTGGTGGCCTCCTCATCGCGCGTAGGTGGTTTCAGTGTTGGCGTCCTGGAACATCTCCGACACGATGACCCACGATCCGTCGCCTTGGCGCTGCAATGCGCGTAGCGAGAAGTTATCCCGGTCAAGCGTTCCGCCGCCGACCAGTCCCTGACCTTTGATCCGCAGGTGTGCTGACACCAGAACGACCTCGGGTGTCAGCACCCGAAAACTGATCTCGGGCGGGCCCTCGGGTTCGCCGCGATTGAAGTTGTCATCGGCGAACAGGCCGCTGAGGTAGTCGACGATGTCCTCGCGCCCCCGTTTGACCGTGCCGAAGGCGTTGACCCAGTCGGCGTCGTCGGAATACACCGCATGCAGTGCCTCCGCATCGCGGTCGCGAAACCCTCTCAGCAACGTCAGAAGCGTTTTGCCAATCGCCTGCTGATCATCGGGCGGCAGATTCGAGAAGTCGGTCATGTCGGGATGCTAAGTGCCGCGATGAACTTTTGGTCGAAGTATCGCGTGGTAGCAGCAGACGGTTGAAGAAGGAACTGCGAGAGTCTGAGAGGTTGTGAGATGAGTCCGCTGCTGATGGTGTACTTCTGGGTCGGCACACCGTTCGCCGGATATGGCCTGCTGAGACTGCAAGCACGGCTCGAGCGGTGGGACTACGACCGGCACGCCGAGGACTGAGGGGCCGGGGCGTCTTTTGAAACTTCGAATCCTGGTTATCGGCGCGGGTGTGAGCGGCATTTCCGTCGCCCGCGGATTGCTGCGCGACGGACACGACGTCACCGTCTTCGACCAGCGACCGAACGTGACGCCAGGCGGTGGCGCCGTCACCATCTGGTCCAATGGCGCGACGGTGCTTGAGCAGTTGGGTGTCGACATGGACGGAGCCGGGCAGCTGTTGTCCACCGTGCGGGTCATGACATCCACCGGTCGCCCGCTCGCCACCGTGGACCTCAACGCGATGGTGAACCGGCTGGGCGCGCCCGTTCGGATGGTCCCACGTCGAATACTGCTGGAACGAATACTCAAAGGGTTTCCGAGCGACCGCGTCCGATGCAACTCCCGGGCCGCCGGGGTGGTCGGTACCCCCAACGGTGTGCGGGTCGATTTCGAAGACGGTAGCTCAGCCGACGGGGATCTGTTGATCGGTGCGGACGGCCTGCACTCGGTGGTTCGCGGTGTCGTCGGCGGGCAGCCCGCGAAGTCGACTGGCTGGTGCAGCTGGCAGGGGCTGGTCACTCTCCCGGGCATCTCCGACCCGCACATCGCAACCATGATGGTCGGCGAGCATGGAAACCTCGGCTTGTGGCCGGCTGGGGGCTCCGCCCTGCAATGGTGGTTCGACTTGCCCTGGTCGTCTGACTATGTCAGACCGGACCGCCCCATCGAGATGATCCGGGCGCACTTCACCGGATGGTCCGACACGGTCGATCAAGTACTCGCGACCTTGACCGATGACGATCTGGCCCCTTCGCCGTTCCCGCATTTTCGGCATCCGATTCCCCGCGCCGGCGCGGGCGCGCTGACATTGCTCGGCGATGCCGCACATGCGATGCCGCCCACGCTCGCGCAGGGGACTAATCAGGCGCTGTTGGACACGATGGTTTTACGCAAGGCTCTGTCAGATTTCCGAAACGGCAGCAGCCACAACAAGAGTGAACTCGCAAGCGCCCTGCGCTGGTACGAGAGCACCCGACGGCGCAAGGTCAAGGCCGTGTCCTGGTTGACCACGCAGCAAGTGTCGCGCCCGGAGTCCGTGCTACGGCCGGCGGCGCTGATCTCAGACCGGTTCATGACGTGGGCGTTGACGATGTTCCTGCGTTGGGTCAGTCACGGCGACATCTCGGCGGAGTTCAGCCGTGACCCGGGCCCCGCGCTGGCTGCGGAGGTGGGGTGATGTCGACGACCGTCAGGGTGCCGCCCGCCAAACTGGCCCGCGTTGTGGAGTGGATTCGCCACCACCTCTATCGGCTCAATCAGCGGTTGATGCCCGCCCCGGCGGCGATGATGGAGATGATCATTGCCACTTGGACGTCTCAGGCGATCACGGTGGCGGCCGAGTTGGGTGTTGCCGACGCCCTCGCCGACGGGCCATTGCCGATCGACGAATTGGCGGCGCGGGTCGGTGCAGACGCCGACGCGCTGCACCGGCTGTTGCGGGCGTTGATCGGCCGGGGCGTGTTTCGTCGCCGCCTCGACGGCCGCTATGAGCTGAATCCCCTTGCCGATGCCCTGCGTTCCGACGCGCCGATGTCGATGGCGTGGGCGGCCCGATTCTACGGCTCGCGTGAGCAGCGCGAACGATGGACCCGGCTGGTGGATTCGATCAGAACGGGACGATCGGTGGTTCCGGTATTGCACGGCAAGGAGAGCTTCGACTATTTCGCCGAGTATCCGCAGCACGCTGAACTGTTCAACCGGACCATGACGAGCATTTCGGAGTTGACCGATGCTTCCGTGGTGGCTGGCTATGATTTCAGCGCCTACCCAACGATCGTCGATGTCGGTGGCGGGCAGGGTCCATTGCTGGCCACCATTCTGGCGGCGGCGCCGGCCTCGCAGGGCGTCTTGTACGACTTGCCGGTGGTGGTGTGCGCCGCGCCGACGCTCTTGTGCAAGCACGATGTTGCTGATCGGGTGCGTATCGAGACGGGATCGTTTTTCGACAGTGTTCCGGGTGGCGGCGACGCGTACGTCCTGAAGAACATCATGCACGACTGGTCTGACGAGAAGGCGGTGCAGATCCTGCGCAATGTTCGCGCCGCAGTCGGCCCCGGAGCCACGGTATTGCTGATCGAATTGGTGATACCCGACCACAACCGCGACTTTCCAGGGAAATGGGCGGATCTGGAGATGCTGCTGAATCTGGCGGCGCGCGAACGCACCGCAGCCGAGTACCGAAAGCTGCTCAGCCAAGCCGGATTCCGGATGACGCGGGTAGTGCAGACCGCTTCACCGCTCAGCGTGGTGGAGGCCCGAGTCGCCTGACCAGGTTGTTGTTGGTTCAGAATGGCCGACATGACACTGGATCTGGACGGTTACTTCGAGAGGATCGACTATCACGGCGCTGTAGCGCCAACGTTCGATGTACTTCAGGATCTGATTACGGCTCACACTCGAACGATTTCGTTCGAGAACCTCGATCCGCTGCTGGGCGTGCCGATTGACGACCTCAGTCCAGAGGCTTTGACCGACAAGCTAGTTCGCCGGCGCCGTGGTGGCTACTGCTACGAACATAACGGTCTGATGGGCTACGTGCTGGAGGAACTCGGCTTCGGCGTGCGACGGTTTGGCGCCCGAGTGGTCTGGACGGTTGCCGCGGGCGCGCCGGTACCGTCACAGACGCACACTCTTTTGGCAGTGACGCTCCCCGGCAGCCAGCAGCCCCTTCTCGTCGACGTAGGTTTCGGCGGCCAGACGCCGACGTCGCCGATCCGGCTGGAGACGGGCGGCGTCCAGCAGACAACGCATGAGCCGTACCGCCTTCAGGATCGCCGCGACGGTCTGGTCTTGCAGGCCCTCATCCGTGGCGATTGGCAGTCGCTCTATGAATTCGCCACCAGGACGGCACCGCCGATCGATCTGAAAGTGGGCAGCTGGTATGTCTCGACTCATCCGTCGTCGCATTTCGTGACCAGCCTGATGGCTTCCCTGGTCACAGCCGACGGGCGATGCAACCTGTCTGGTCGCAACCTCGCCATTCACCGTGGCGGCGCGACCGAGAAGGTCCGCCTCGACGATGGGTCGGCGGTTGTCGACACCCTGAGCGACCGCTTCGGCATCAACGTGGCAGACGCAGGAGAGCGCAGGGTGCTCGAAGCCCGCATCGACGAGGTTGCGCCTTAGCGCACCGAGCCCCTTATTGGCCCGGCAGCCACGACCCCATGCGGCGCAACGCCTCCTCGATGTCGCTCGTCGGCCCGGCGAACGACAGCCGGACGAACGATCCACCATGCTCAGGATCGAAATCGATACCGGGTGCGATCGCTACCCCGGTGTCGGCCAACAGCTTTGAGCAGAAAACCATCGAGTCGGCGGTGAAACTCGAGACGTCGGCGTAGACGTAGAACGCGCCGTCGGTGGGCGCCAGTCGGTCGATGCCGATGTCGCGCAGACCGTCGAGCAGCGTGGTGCGATTGACGGCGTACTGGTGCAGATGTCCGTCGGCTTCTTCGACGGCTTCGGGGGTGAACGCCGCGACGGCGGCGTGCTGCGACAGCACAGGCGGGCAGATGGTGAAATTTCCGGTCAGGCGGTCGACCGCCCGACGCAGGTCGGGCGGCACCAGCAGCCAACCCAGCCGCCACCCGGTCATGGCGAAATACTTGGAAAAGCTGTTGACCACCATCGCATTTCGCGATGTGCTCCAGGCGCAGCTGGTTTGTGGCGCGCCCGGGTAGACCAGCCCGTGATAGACCTCGTCGCTGATTAGCCGAACCCCCGAGTCATCACACCAGGAGGCGATCGCGGCGAGCTCGGCGGGCGGTATCACCGTTCCCGTCGGGTTGGCCGGGCTGGCTACCACGACGCCCTGAACCGGTGGGTCGAGCTCGGCGAGCATCTGCACGGTGGGCTGAAACCGGGTCTCCGGCCCGCATTCGATCAACACGACTTCGCACCCGAGCGCCGCCAAGATGTTCCGATAGCACGGGTAGCCGGGACTGCTGACCGCCACCCGGTCACCGACGTCGAAGCAGGACAGGAAGGTAAGCAGGAAGCCCCCCGATGAGCCGGTGGTCACCACTACGTCGTCCACATCGACCTGCAAGCCATGACGATCCAGATACGACGCCGCGATGGCAGCGCGCAGCTCTGGAATACCCAACGCCACCGTGTAGCCAAGCTGATTCAGATGTAGCGCCGCCGCCGCGGCAGCGCGCACCGGCTCAGGCGCCCCGGCACTCGGCTGGCCCGCCGATAGGTTCACCAGATCGCCGTGACTGCGCTGGCGCTCCGCGGCTGCCAGCCAGACGTCCATCACGTAGAAGGGTGGGACCCCGGCGCGCAGTGCGACGTGATCGCTCATGTCGCCAAGGCTAGAACACTTCAGATTCGAGCCGGCGCAGGTGTTCGCGCGCCGGACCCAGCAGCTGCGAACCGCCGTGCGCCCGTTTGAAGTACAGCTGCATGTCATGTTCCCAGGTGATGGCGATACCGCCGTGCAGCTGAATGCCTTCGGCGGCCACCGTGCTGAACGCCTCGGTGGCAGCGACACGGGCCAACGCCGCCGAGGTTGCCGAGGGCGCATCTAGCGCGTCGTTCACGACGGCGCGCGCGGCCTGCACCCCGACGTAGAGGTCGGCCATCCGGTGTTTGAGCGCTTGAAAGCTGCCGATCGGCCGACCGAATTGCACTCGTTCCTTGGTGTATTCGACAGTCAGCTCGAGGCAGCGAGCGGCGGCGCCGATCTGCTCGGCGGCCAGCAGGATCGCTGCGACATCACCGATCCCGGGATCGGCGCCCAGTGGTGCGGTGCTCTGCGGCGTCAGGTGGGCCAGCCGGCGGGTGGGGTCCAGGGTGGGAAGCGGCTCGGCGCGGAACGCCGTCCATCGGTTGAGTTTGCCGCCGTCGGTTGCGACGACGATGTCGGCGATGTCGCCGTTGACCACATAGTCGGGGTCGAACACCACCGCCCCGATCGCCGCGCCTTCGGCCAGCGATCCCAGCGCGTCGGCGTCGGGATCGTCTGCGGCCAGCAGCGCCAGTTCGGCCAGCGTGGTGCCGAGCAGCGGACTGGGCACCAGCACCTTGCCGAGTTCTTCGAGGACGACGGCCGCGTCACCGAGACTGCCGCCGGCGCCGCCGTATTCCTCAGGTACCACCAGCGCGGCAGCCCCGACCTGCTCACACAGCAGCCGCCACAGGGATTCGTCGTAGCCATGCTCGGATTCCATCGCCTCGCGAACTGCGGAGGGCGAGGCATGCTTTGCCACCAGCGCCGCCACGGTCTCGCGCAGCAGTTCCCGTTCTTCACTCATAGCCGCCGCTCCTCCCCATCGCTGCGCTCTGCATCGTCGCCGCCGCGACTCATAGCGCCTCCAGGACTCGCCGCCGGTGGGTGGCCGGGTCACCCCAGGCCGACCGCAGCGCCTGCACCCGCAGCAGCCACAGCGACAAGTCGTGTTCGGCGGTGAAGCCGATGGCGCCGTGGGTCTGCAGCGCCGACCGGGCGGCCAGCAAGGCGGCGTCAGACGCCGCAGCCTTGGCCGCACTCACGTCGCGCGCGGTGTCGAGGGACTGATCCGCCAGCGACAGCGCAGCCCCGTATACCAATGGCCGGGCCAGCTCGAGAGCGATATGCACATCGGCCAGCTTGTGCTTGATCGCCTGGTACGAGCCGATGACTCGGCCGAATTGGGCGCGCTGCTTGGCGTAGTCGACCGCGGCGTCCAGCAGCGCCTGGCCGGTCCCGAGAAGTTGCGCGGCGGTGGCCAATGCGCCGAACTCGTAGGCGCGCGCGACATCGGCCCGCCACGCTTCGCTGACGACGTCGGCGTCGAACAGGTGACGGCTCGGGTCGACGGACTCGTGCCGGTCGCCCACGTGTGCTTCGCTGACCCGGCCATCCGCTTCGGCGGCCAAGACCAGCCCGGCCGCGTCGCCGTCCACGGCCCGCGGCACCTGCGGTGGCAGCACGACGGTGACCATCAGCTCGCCGGCCGCCAGCGCGGCGCACCGGTCATCCTCGGCCAGCAGGATCGGTGCTACCGCAATGGACTCGGTGACCGGACCGGGCACACACCAGCGTCCCAGCCGCTCCAGCGCGACGACCAGGTCGACCGGATGCGCGTCGAGGCCGTCGAACCGCTCCGGCACCGCCAACGCGGTGACTCCCAGGTCGGCCAACTGCGCCCAGACCTTGCGGCCGGGCGCAGTGTCACCGTCGGCCCAGGCGCGCACCGCCCCAGGAACATCGGCCGCGGCGAGTGCCCCGTCGATACTGGCTGCGAAGTCGCGCTGTTGCGCGTCAAGGTCAAAATACACAGCATCTCACCTTCGGGATTCCCGGGGCAGCCCCAACAGCCGCTCGGCGACGATATTGCGCTGAATCTCATTGGTACCGGCGTAAATCGGGCCGCCGAGCGCGAACAGCAAGCCGTCGGTCCAGGTGCCTGCCAGCTCGGCGTCGGCGCCGTGGATGTCCAGCGCAGTCTGGTGCACCGCGACATCCAAGTCGGACCAGAACACTTTGGTAACGGAGGATTCGGCGCCCAGTTCACCACCGTTCGTCAGCCGGGTCACGGTGCCGAAGGTGTGCAGCCGATAGGCCTGCGCTTTGATCCACGCGTCGGCTACCTGATCACCGAAGGCGCTGTCGCCGTGGGTCTTCCACAGCTGCGCCAGACGTTCGGTGGCGGCCAGGAAGCGTGCCGGACTGCGCAGCGACATGCCGCGCTCGTTGCTCGACGTGCTCATCGCGGCCCGCCAACCGCCATGCACCTCGCCGATCACGTCGGCGTCGGGCACGAAAACGTCGTCGAGGAAGATCTCGCCGAACCCGGTGTCGCCGCCGAGTTGGGCGATCGGCCGCACGGTGATTCCGTCGGCCTTCAGGTCGAACATGAAATACGTCAGCCCCCGGTGGCGCTCCGCTTCGGGATCAGACCGAAACAATCCAAAAGCTCTGTCGCCGAACGGCGCCCGCGAACTCCAGATCTTCTGGCCGTTGAGCAGCCAACCCCCGTCGGTGCGGGTCGCTGTCGAGCGCAGTGAGGCCAGGTCGCTGCCGGAC
>NZ_DATMLH010000261.1:0-5016 GCF_035570115.1 Mycobacterium sp. | reverse complement strand
CGGCAGGCTATCTCAATCGTCGAATAACGGCTGAGGGGTCCACGCACACCTCGAACCTCAAATGCCTCTGCTGCCTACATCACCAAACGAAACCCTTCGAATTTGCCCAACGTGGCTACGTCGCAACCTATTACTGCACGTGCGGCGGCAGAATTACGCACCGTGCCGGCCGCACTCGACGTGTGAACCGGTGCGCCTGAGCAGAGGGCGCGCAGCGATTAGGAGGCGGTGGATACCGCTTCCCGTAGGCGCTTAAGCGATAGTTTTGCAGCCCGCCTCGACAGGGCCGGTGAGAGGCGTTCTAGATACCAGAAGGCCTTCCACCAGCTTGGCACCACAATGATTGCGTCTCCACGCAGCACGGCACGAAGGGTGCGCTCGGCGAACTTTTCGGGTGGCATCGGCCGGAATACGTCGAAAAATTTGAGGAGTTCCTCATCGCTGACGCCGGTGGTAGTCAGCCGCCCGTATTTGCCGCCGGTGAGGATCGGGGTCCGGATCACGCCCGGACACAGCGCCGACACCTGCACGCCGTGGCGCTCGGCTTCCACCCGCAACGCCTTCGAGATTCCGACGACGGCGTGTTTGGTGGCGGTGTAGCTCCCGAAGCCCGGAGTGGTGACGAGACCGTAGATTGAGGCCGTGTTCACGATGTGCCCGGAGTGCTGCCCGATCATGATCGGATAGACCGCCTGGATACCGTGCACCACACCGCGCAGGTTCACGTCGAAGACATCGTTCCAGTCATCGAGCGTGTAGGAGTCGATTTCACCGCCGACTCCGATGCCCGCGTTGTTGAACAGGTAGTCGATCCGCCCGGATTGCTGCACCGCCTCGGCGACGGCGCGCTCAAACGATGGGTAGCTGCGCACATCGAGTTCGATCGCGTGCGCCTTTCCGGCACCATTGTTGAGGCGTTGCGCCAACTCCTGCGCCGCGCCGATCTGACGATCGGCGATCCAGACCTCAGCGCCGTCGTCGACTAATTTGGTGGACAACGCGGCGCCGATGCCGGACGCCCCGCCGGTAACGAATGCGACCTTGCCCGACACGCTCGACGCCATTGCGGAAGGATAATCCCTCGCCTTCGCAAGCAGAAGAGATGATGTCCGCGAGGTCGTCGACGACGGTCTAGGCAGTCACAGTTGAAATGTACTTCGGCAATCCGGTCACATCATTGGACCAAGACGTTTTGTGGCTGGACCGAAAGCAACCAGCCGACGGTCGGTGTCGGTACTGCGGACCGCAGACTGGCGTAAGAAATTCGTGACTTACGGCAAATCACCGGTGGCAAGGGTGGTATCCGTACGGGTGTCCCACGTGTGGTGGCTGAGGCGCTGACCAGACCCAGAAGATGGAGCTGACAATGCATGCGTTGCGGTTAATAGGCGGTGTCTGCCGGGCCGTTGTCGTAGTCAGCACAGTGCTCGGTGTCGCGACGGTAAGCGCTGGTGCCGCGGGCGCCGACGGCCCGGTTCAGTTGAGAAGCCGATTTATCGGTACCGCCCAGGCAGACCCTCAGTCCCCCGGCCCATCTCAGTGGTGCCCAGGGCAACCGTTGCCGGGGACGCACGCTGCCTCAGTCCCCGGTGTCAATGTAAAGATTCCGGCGACTCATGTGGTTTGGGACAACAGCGTCTGCCACACCTATTGGCAGACCCCCTATGGGCGAGGCAATGTTCCGATGAGTGATGGCCCGGTGAGCGAAATCTGGGACGGACCTGATCCCCCGCCATACTTCGAACCGGTGTGCGCTCCCTTTGTGCCCCCGATAAATTGTCGACCACAAAACGGCTGATCCGGTCTCTGTGAGGCGCACCGAACACGCGCGACCGCGCAGGACGCGATAGCGCGTCCCGTGAAGGCGTTTGGGTGCCCTGTGTTCGTCGGCACATTTTTGGCGTACCCGCGTTGTCGGAACAGCTAATGACCGCAAGAGGCGCCGTCGCAACGATGAGGTGATCACTTCCCATAAGACGAAGGGGGTTTGTGATGGGCACGACTGTTCTACAGGTAGGTGAAGTTCCGCCCCCGCTCGCCGAGGCGCTGACCGCGAAATACGACGCTCTGGTGCTGCCGCTCAGTGCGGGGCGTGCGGATTTCCTCGCCGAGCATGGTGCCTCGGTCAAAGCGATTGTCGATGCCGGCCAGGCCCCGGTCGACGCCGAACTGATGGGCGCATTGCCCAACCTGGGCGCGATCATCCATTACACGGACGGCTACGACACGATTGACATCGACGCCGCGCGTCGGCTGGGGATCGGCGTCAGCAACACAGCCGATGCGGTGAGCGACAGCGTGGCCGATACCGCAGTCGGGTTGATACTCATGACAGTTCGCGGCTTCGGCGCCGCGGAGCGCTACGCGCGCGCCGGCCGCTGGTCTGTTGACGGGCCATACCGATTGACTCAGGCAGTGACCGGATCGCGGGTGGGGATCCTGGGTCTGGGCAACATCGGTTCAGCGATAGCCCACCGACTCACCGCATTCAACTGTGTCATCGCCTATCACAACCGCCACGAACTGCCCGGAACGGGCTACCGGTACGCGCCGTCAGCGGTGGACCTGGCGAAATCCGTCGAGGTGCTGGTGGTGGCGACCACCGCTGGGAAGGACGCCCCGCCCCTGGTGAGCCGCGACGTGTTGGAAGCCCTTGGCCCCGAAGGTTATCTGATTAACATCGCCCGAGGCAGCGTCGTCGACGAGCAGGCTCTGGTCGAGCTGTTGGCCCAGGGACGGCTCGCCGGTGCGGGCCTCGACGTGGTCGCCCACGAACCGGATGTGCCGCAACAACTCCGCGAGATGGACAACGTCGTCGTGCTGCCGCACGTGGGCACCGCGACGGCACAGGCGCGCGCGGCGATGACCGCGCTCACCCTGCGCAATCTGGACGAGTACCTGACACACGGCACCCTCACTACCCCCGTCATTGCGCCGACGCGTTAAACCCGTCCGCTGCGACCGTATTTCGCGAACCACAAACCCCCCGCATGACAGCGTCTGGCTGCTTCTAGGAAAGCTGCTGCGACTCAGCGAATTCCGGATAGGATCACGACGTTACAGTCGGCGGCGGCTTGGCGCAGTTTGACTGCCTTCTGATAAGCCTCCGACTCGTACCACGCGCGGGCCGCGTCAACCGATTCGAATTCCAGCAGGACAGTCTGGTTGCCGTGCCAGGTGCCTTCGACGACGTTGGGCGCGGTATCCACCGCGAGAATGTTGACTTCGCCCATCGCTGCCCCGGCGGCTTGGCCATAGGCCTTCATACCCTCCGGATCCTTGATGGCCTCGGTGAGGATGACATACCCCTTTGGCATAATGCGGCGAATCTCCTTATCCGAGTGTGCTTCTCGTCATCGCTCAGCGATGGCCTGTTCGGGGCAGCAGTCTATGGCCTCCCGGGTGGCCGCCTCGAATTCCGTTGGGACATCGGACTCTATCGCTTCCGCATAGCCATCGTCTGTGAGGTCGAATACCTCCGGACAGAGCGTGACGCACACGCCATGACCGCGACAGCGCTGATCGTCGACCCAGACTTTCATGCCGGTGTGAACTCCAAGTGCAGCTCGGTCAGGCCGCGCAGGATATAGGTCGGAACGTATTGGTAGCGACGGTCATTCGCCGGTCCGTGAACTCGCTCGTTGATCCGGATGTCCGATGTGCGATCCAGCAGCCGCTCAATGGCCACCCGCGTTTCGGCGCGGGCCAGAGGCGCACCAGGGCAGCTGTGGATGCCTCGCCCGAACGAGATATGCTGGCGGGCATTCTTTCTCGCCGGATCGAAGGTGGTGGGGTCTTCGAACCGGCGCGGATCGCGGTTGGCGGCGGCCTGCACAATCATCACCGTGGTGCCCGCGGGTAAGTCGACTCCACCGACATTGACGGGCACCCGGTTCATTCGGAAGTCGCCCTTGACCGGACTTTCGATGCGCAGCGCCTCTTCGATGAAGTTGGGTATCAGGCTGCGGTCCTTGCGCAACTGCGCCTGGATGTCCGGGCGCTCGCCCATCGTCTGCAACGCGGCGCCCAGCAGGCGCACGGTGGTTTCCTGACCCGCCGAGAAGACATTGCTCGCGACGCGGGCGACATCCTCGACATCGGGAGTCGAGCCGTCCGGGTAGGTGGCGGTCGCCAGGCCGGTCAGCACGTCGTCGCGCGGCTCGCGACGACGGTCCCGGACATAGTCGGAGAACAGCCCGTAGAGGAATTCCAGCGGACTGTGAGCCAGCGATTCCTTGCCGGTGCCTCCGACGCCGCCCCCCGAGTGCTCACGGATGCCTTTGATGAACTTGTCGCGATCTTCCATTGGTACGCCCAGTAGATCGGCGATGACCAGCAGCGTGAACGGACCCGCGAAGCCCTTGATCCATTCGCCTTCGCCGGGCGCCAGGAACCCGTCGAGCACTTGGTCGGCAAGCACCCACATGGCGTCCTCGTTCTCCTTGAGGCGCTTCGGGGTGATCAGCCGCATCAGCAGGGAGCGGTGGTTGGTGTGGGTGGGTGGATCCAGCGTGGGCAGCTGGTCGCTGAACGGAAGCTCGTCACGGTGTTGCTCGATCAGTTCGCTGATGTCGTCACCCTCAAGCGGTACCGGAAAGCCGGGAAACGGGCCGGTCACCGCGACGCACGAGGACCACGTTTCGGCGTCGTTGAGGACCGCGCAGGCTTCCTCCCAGCCCGTCACCATGGTGACGTCGTGGTGCTTCTCCCGGGTCACCGGGCACTGCTGCCGCAGCGCCTCGTAGTAGGGGTAGGGGTCCGCAATGAGCTCGCTGCCGCGGAAGAAATCCATTTCGGTGAATTCGTTCACCATCTACTCCTCCGTTCGGCAATCTCCGCTGTGAGAACGTCCCTCTCAGCTTTGAGTATTAGATTTCCACAGAGCATGCCGCGACGTCAACGCGGCGTGAACGTGCAGGGGTTGGAGCGCGCCGACCGCGAGTTAGTTGGCCGGAATGAGATCAGCCTCGACCGACGGCAAGGCCATCACCCGGCTGCGGAACGTCTCGACCAGGC
>NZ_DATMLH010000260.1:0-12145 GCF_035570115.1 Mycobacterium sp. | reverse complement strand
TCGTGCCCTATGCCAGTCACCGGATGGCCATAGCCATCACCGCCGACACCGGCCGCAGCTGGGCCGATGTGCTGGACGACTTCGCCAGCTTCTACTTCGACACCGCGTTGTCGTCCAGCGCGGCCGCCTTGCCCAGCCTGCTGGCTTTCGCCAAACCGGGCCACATCACCTTCGGGTCGGACTACCCGTACGCCCCCGTTGCCGCCGGAAAGCTGTTCGCAGCCGGCCTGGAAACCTATGCGGCAATCGACGCCACGACCCGCGACGCCATCGAGCGCACCAACGCCTTGGCGCTGTTCCCCCGCCTCGGTGCAGCGCCGCAACCGATTCCGCAGTCACCCGTTCGACAGATCCGCCACGTCCTCAGCCGCGGCGCCATACGGGTCGTCGCCCGGCTAACAAGCAGCACCTGACCGCCGCCACTGGGACGCGCGTGCGCGCGCAGTATCGGCGGTGCGGGCACGCTACTTTGACGGAGCCGACATCACCGGCGCAGGAGCCGACATCACCGGTGCCGGAGCCGGTGGGGCCGCCGGCGCGGGACCTGACACGTCCGGCGCCCCGGCTGGCGCGGGAGCGGTGTGGTCCGGCGCGGGAGCGGTGTGCTCCGTCGCGTTCGGCGCCCCGGCTGGCGGCGAGGACTGGCTCGAATCACCGCCCGCTCCTGGCTCCCGGGCTTCCCGTCGGGCGGACTCCCGGGCTTCCCGTCTGAGCCGGGCTTCCCGGACTTACCGGGCTTTCCGCCGTGGGGATGGTAACCATCCCCACTGGGTGGAGTCACAGGGTTGTTGAAGGCCTGCGGGGGAGGGATGTACCCAGGGCAGCCGGGGACAGCGACCGGACAAGCTGACGGCGCGGGCGCCGACCGGACGTACGCGGGGCACCCCGGAAGCGGAAGACCCGGCGTGCAACCGGCGGGTCTGCGTGCGCCAGTGGCGCATCCAGCTGCGTCCACGCCACTGGTGCGCCGAGTATCGCCGCAGCGCTAAGAGTGCCGAAAAGAATTCGTAAGTGACGGTGTCGATGCGAAATGCCTTGTGTCCGTGCGGCCATGACCCGACCTATTCTCAGATTGATTGCTGGGACTAACTTGGGGACATCCACCAGCGTTATCTCCAAGAATTGGTGTGCTGTGAGACGCACCTGCCATAAGCCTGGCAATATCGGGGCCGCCTCGGAGCGAAGCTGGGCTACGAGGCATCGGTTTCACATCGGGTCCGGCGCGTCCCACGGCACGGTGGCCGATACCCAGTGGGTGATCTGCTCTTCCTGGTCATTGCGGTGCAGATGCCGCGGCGGCTGGGCAAAGGTCTCGTAGGGCCGGCAGCGTACGACGACGCGGTCCTCCTGCTCAGCCATTGCCTCAACGAACGGGCGGGCTTCCTCGCCGAGCGCCTCGCCGGACATTCGGCCGGCGACGGCCATCATGACGTCGACCACCAAGTCGCGATCCCGCTCCACGGTTGCATCGGCATACACCTGCAGATAGGCGAACGGCCAATGCTCGTCGAGCACGCAGAGACTCACTTTGCCTTCGCGTGCAACGGCTTTAGCCTTGCCGCGCGGCGCCATGGTGGACACCAGCAATTCGTCGTCGTCGGTGGGGATGTAGTACACGATCGACATCGCCGGCCCGTCGTGTAAGCGCCGGTAGCCGTACACGCAGGTGCGGTGGGTACGCACGAAAGCACGCCGCTCCGAAGGCAGCATGTCGCGGTCGGTGGGCACCGCGAAGGGCTCGGTTGCGAGTGGAAGGAGCATGGTGGACCGTCCTTGTTCCGTTAGTATTGGATACAGTGTTACCGTTATTGCGCTGACTGTCAAGACCCGCCATACTTAGGCCCGTGACCTCCAGCCATCAACAGGAGAACCGTCGCTCCCCCGGCCGCCCCGCCATCCCGCTGGATCGCATCGTCACGACCGCGCTGCAGATCCTCGACGACGACGGAGCCGAGGCCTTGTCCATGCGAACGCTTGCGCAGGCGCTCAATTCCGGGACGGCGACGCTGTATCGGCACTTCGGTAGCCGAGCAGACTTGATCGCCCACGTCGTCGACCGGGTGTTCGGCGGCGTCGAGCTAGATGTCGCGCAACTGCGCGCGATGGCATGGCAGGAAGCGGGAAAAACGGCTGCCCGCGCCATGTTTGACGCGCTGCGCAGCCACCCCAACGTCGCGCCGCTGCTGGCTGAAGATGTACCGCTGGGACCGAACGCGATGGCCGCACGAGAAGGTTTGATCGGCATCCTGCTCGACAACGGATTCCCGCCCGAGCTCGCGGCACTGTCCTATGCGACGCTGGCCCGCTACATCTTGGGTTTTGCCATCCAGTTCACCAGCGCCCACGATGACGGCGCCCGCTTGGTGCAGGCCGTCCAGGATCTGGACCCACGGACGTTCCCCGCGACCGTCAGCGTCGCAGATAGCCTCCCGGTGCCCTTGGACGAAGAATTCGCGTTCGGACTTGAACTGATCATCGACGGGCTGACTCACGTGCTTCAGCGCCACCCACCGGGACGAAAATCTAAGCGCCGCAGCGGCTAAGCGTCGATCGCGTTCAGCTGCTCACGAGTCTCGGTGTCGAGTTCGATGTCGGCGACGGCCAGGTTCTCCTCCAGGTGCTGCACCGATGAGGTTCCCGGGATCAGCAACACGTTCGGCGCCACACTCAGCGCCCACGCCAGCGCGATCTGGGCCGGACTGCGGCCCAACCGGGCAGCGGCCCGCTGCACCACGTCGTGTCCAAGCACCTGATCCCGTGCCGCAAACGGCGATCTCAAGCTGAAGAACGGGACGAAAGCGATGCCGCGCGCCGTGCACTCGTCCAGCACCGGCGCCGCAGACCGGTCAACGGGGTTGAAAGCGTTTTGTACACAAGCAATCTCGGTATGCTCTATTGCGCGCAGCAGATGCTCACGGGTGATGTTGCTAAGTCCGATGCCGCCGATCAATCCGTCGTCACGGGCGGCGATCATGACCGAAAGCAACTCGTCGAAGCGCTCGTCGGGACGATCGTTGTCCATCAGCCTCAGGTTGACCACCGCGAGCTGATCGACGCCGAGCGTTCGCAGATTGGCCTCGATATCTGCGCGGAAGTCGGCGGGGCCGGCCAGCGGCACCCAGCCGCCGGCATCGTCGCGGCGCGCTCCGACCTTGCTGACCAACGCCAAGTCGGCCGGATATGGATGCAACGCCTCGTGGATCAGCTCGTTGGAGACCTTCGGCCCGTAGAACTGGGCCGTGTCGATGTGGTTGACGCCGAGTTCGACGGCCCTGCGCAGCACGGCCAGTGCGGCGTCGCGGCCGCGCGGCGGCCCAAAGGCGCCCGGCCCAGGCAGCTGGATCGCGCCGAAGCCGATGCGGGCGACACAAAAGTGACCAAGTGGTAAGGACTCCATGGGGTGAGGTTAGCGTCGAGGAATGGACACGTTTCAAGCGCTCGTCGCGCGCCAAGACGGCGACCGGATAACCGCGTCGGTCGAGACCCTTCGCCCAGACGACCTGCCGCCCGGCGACGTGACGATCCGGGTGTTGTACTCCAGCGTCAACTTCAAAGACGCGCTGGCGCTGACACCGGGCGGCGGCGTGGTGCGCGACTACCCCGTCGTCCCGGGCGTCGACCTGACCGGCGAGGTTGTCGAGTCGAAGTCACCGGACTTCGCCGTGGGCGACGCCGTCGTCGCTCACGGCTACCAGATCGGCACCGGCCATCACGGCGGCTACGCCGAATATGCTCGCCTGCCCGCCGATCAGGTCGTGCGACTGGACGAGCTGAGTGTGCGCGATGCCGCGGCCATTGGCACCGCCGGCTTCACCGCCGCGATGAGCGTGCACGCACTCATCGACTGGGGCGTCGAACCCAGCGCTGGACCGGTCGTGGTGACCGGGGCCTCCGGCGGCGTCGGCTCGGTCAGTGTGGATCTGCTCGCCGGTGCCGGCTATCACGTCGTGGCGTCGACCGGCAAGGCCCAGAACCCAGGAGCTGGACAACGGTTGAAAGACCTTGGCGCCGCCGAGGTTATCGGTCGGCTGCCGGCCGATCCGCAAGCCAAGCCACGGCCGCTGGCCAAAGCGCGATGGGCGGCTGGAGTGGACTGTGTCGGCGGCGCGACCCTGGCTGACGTGCTCAGCGCCGTCGACTACGGCGGCGCGGTGGCCTGTAGCGGCCTGACCGGCGGACCCGCGCTGCACACCACCGTGATGCCGTTCATCCTGCGCGGGGTCGCCTTGCTCGGCATGGATTCGGTCCTGATGCCCATCGGCCCGCGCCGCGAGCTGTGGGCGCGTCTTGGCGACTCGCTGCGGCCGCGGCATCTCGATGCGATCACCACCGAGGTCGACGTGAAAGACGTGATCGCAGTCCTCGACCAGGTGCGCGCGGGAGCGTTCTCCGGGCGTGCCGTGGTGCGCGTCGCCGACGGGTTCTGAGAGTCAGTAGGCTCATCTGGCATGCGCGCAGCACAGTTGACTCGACTTGATGGTCCGGACGCGGTCGAGGTTGGCGAGATTGACGAACCGACCGGCGACGGCGTGGTCGTCGACGTACACGCGGCGGGAGCGGCTTTCCCCGATGCGCTGCTCACCCGCGGCCTCTATCAGTACAAACCGGATCCGCCGTTTGTGCTCGGCGGGGAGATCGCCGGGGTGGTCCGATCGGCGCCCGACGGTGTCCATGTGCGTCCCGGCGACAGGGTTGTCGGCCTGACCATGCTCACCGGCGGCATGGCCGAAGTCGCGGTCGTGGCACCGGATCGTGTGTTCAAGCTGCCGGACAACGTGAGCTTCACGGCAGGCGCCGGACTGCTGTTCAACGACCTGACGATGTACTTCGCGCTGATTGGCCGTGGCCGATTGCAGTCCGGCGAGACGGTGCTGGTGCACGGGGCAGCCGGTGGGATCGGCACGTCCACGCTGCGGTTGGCGACGGCGCTCGGGGCGTCCCGCGTCATCGCGGTGGTCAGTACTCCGGACAAGGGCGAGATCGCGACGGCAGCCGGCGCGACGGACGTCGTGCTGGCCGACGGGTTCAAGGACACAGTAAAAGAATTGACGGATGGCCGTGGGGTCGACATGGTGGTCGATCCGGTCGGCGGCGACCGGTTCACCGACTCGCTGCGCTCGCTTACTCCCGGGGGGCGGCTGCTGGTGATCGGCTTCACCGGCGGTGACATCCCCATCGTGAAAGTTAATCGGCTGCTACTGAACAACATTGACGTGGTCGGTGTCGGCTGGGGCGCCTGGGCCGGCACACACCCCGGTGCGCTTTCTGAGCAGTGGGCCGCAGTCGAGCAACTCCTCGCCTCGGGTCGGCTGGCTCCCCCGGAGCCGGTGGTCTACCCGCTGGACGAAGCGGCCGCCGCGATCGCGTCGTTGGAGAATCGCACCGCCAAAGGCAAAGTCGTCCTACGCATACGGGACTAGCGTGCGCCGCTGGCCCGTGACCGGGTCGCTCGTCCCGCGACACGTAAACGTCAGCGAAGACACGCCGAAGTGTTACGCAATGGTTTAAGTCTCGGTGTTGCGTGGTTGTCGGCCCTTGGACCGCGACGTCTGAACGTTGGCGACGTCCCCTATTGCGGGTGGGGGTGTGTCAGGATGAGGCGGGCGATGGTGTCGATGATTCTGCGGCGATCTTCGCGCCCATTGGCGGCGATCTGGAACAGTACGGATTCTGCCCCCGCATAAGCGAATTCGTTGATTCGCGCGGCGACGGATTCCGGTTGTCCGAGGAGCAGGTAGCGGTCGGCGAGCGGGGCGAAGTCCTGGTTGTAGGCCGCGCTGACTGTTCTAATGCCGGTCTCGCGGGCCCATAGTGGATCGTCATCAACACTCGCCCACACGAACAGTGCGGCGGCGACGGCTGCGGGGTCGCGGCCGCTGTCGCTGGCTGCGTCGCGAACGTGTTGGAGTCCGCGGCGGAGTTGGATGGGGTCGACCATGTAGGGCATCCAGACATCGGCGTGACGGCCGGCACGTCGAAGGGCTGCCGGTTTGCGTCCGCCTAGCCATATGGGTGGGCCGCCGCGCTGGTGGGGCGGCGGGTTGAGGGCCAGCCCTGGCACGGCGGTGAATTCGCCATCGAAGGTGACGGTCTCTCCACTGAACAGCCGGCGGATGATGTATAGGCCTTCATCTGTTCGGCGGAATCGGGTGGCCGGATCGATGCCGGCGGCGATGAATTCGGGCGGGTACTCTCCGCCTGAGCCGATCCCAAGTTCGAAGCGCCCCTGGGAGATGACGTCGATGGTGGCGGCGAGTTTGGCGACGACCGGGGCCGGGTAGAGCGGCAGCAAGACGATGGAACTGACGAGCCTGATCCGGCTGGTCGCCCCGGCTGCCGCGGCGAGCATGGCGAATGCGTTGGGGGTAGGTCCGTGAAAGAACAGGTGTTCGCCGCAGCCCAGGAAATCGAACCCGAGCTCCTCTGCATGTCGTGCGTCGTCGACCAGGGTGGCGGGGTTGTCTACGGTGATTCCAAATCTCATTGTGCCGCTGCCTCCTTGACACTGGAATGGGGCCACTGTTGGTGGTTCCGTTGTGCCAGAACCGAGTTGCAGATGAACTGGGTGTTTAGTTCGCGGTTGGCGTCGTGTCGAAGCGAAGCAGTCCCTGTTTGACGGAGGCGCCCGATAGTAGACCTTGAAGAGAGGGGTATTGCCCGAACAGCTTGGCGTGAGCGAGTTGGTAGTCCTCCACGAGGCCCCAGTTGTGCGGGAACTGTTCGGAGTAGTTCCAGCTTCGCACCACCGTCTTGTCGCGCGAGATGTGGCGGACCGTCCCGTATGTGTGGATCGGCCAGTCGAGCGAGCCGTGCTGGTCCAACTCGACGACCAACTCGTCTCCAAGCTGAAGGGTCAACGTGTCGATGGACCCGCGTTCGGTGTGTGTCATCGTAATTCGAGCGTCGCTGCGGGCATGGCTCACCCCGTCGACCACATGGTGCGCGGCGGCGAAACCTGTCCCGGGCCGACCACGCCAAGCATGCCCACCCTCGAACGTGCCGTCGTCGTATTCGACCATCCAGTTCATCCAATAGTTGTGCAGGACGCGCGTGAAATGGGTTTCGCCGAAGGTAAGACCAGGCCGACTGAAAATGAAGTCGTGCGTCCAGATACCTCGTACCGGGTCATCATCGATAGTCCCTGTGACGTAGCCGAAATGACTTCGGGACAGGATTGGGTGCGGGATTCCCGTCTGTTCTGGAACGAAGAAGGTGCACGGCTGACCCATCAATTCGGCGCGCAGATCAATGCGCCCGCCCGCATCGACCCACTCGAATTGCCCGGGACCCAAGCGTAGTCGGTGACTCGGTGAAGCGTAGGTAATGGCCGTTGCGTCTTCGGTGACGGTGTACGCCTCGACGGCTGGATGTTCGGAGAAGGAGATCAGCAATGGCGCTTGTTTGTCGAGTTCTCCTATGCCGCGATAGGCGCCGAAGTTGATGACCGTGTGCATTTCGGGCAGGGCATAGGCACGCATGAACTGGTAGTTGGCGCCGGACTCGCCGCGCAGGATCACCCAAGGGCAGATGAGTACGACACCAAGGCCGTCGCGCGGACTATGGGAGAGTCGAAAGGATTCGACGCTCGGGTGCGGGTCGAGGTAGTTCACATAGCGCATGAGGGGATCCTTTACATCGGCCCGGCTGATGCCGAAGCACAGGGCAACCGAATATCACTATCGACGAGCGATACGCCTCTCATCGCGCCCCCAGCGCCACGAATGCGACGTCGACGACGTCGTGCAGGCGCCGGCGCATGATGCGATCCGATATCAGGCCAGCCCCCCACTGATGCAAGCAGCCGATAAGACCTGCGGCGACAACTTCGCCCAATCGACGCGGAACGAGACCACCCGCGCCGACGCTGCCGTCGTGGGCGGCGACGAAACACGCCATCAATTCCTTGGTGGGGTCAAGCGACATCGCGCCGACACCGTGGGACCAGTCCCGCATCAGTGCGCGTGTGATGACCCTGTCCGAGGTCATCGCATCGGCCATGGCTGCCACAATGGCCTGCGCTCGGTCCCGTGGATCACGGTGCGAGAGCGCCGCATAGTCGATAGCGCCCACCGCATCGTCAGCCAGTGCGGCCCAAATCGCGTCACGGTTGCCGATCAGGTTCGAAATCGTGGGGATGGACACCTCGGCGCGTGCCGCGAGCTCCTGGATGGTGAAGGAGTGGGCGGGACCCTCGCCGAGCAGCTCACGTGCACACTCGAGAATTCGCTCCCGACGGCGTCGTTTGCCTCGATCTCTCAACCCCTCGACCGGCGCCACATCGTTCCCGCTGGCCGTATCTAACGCGGAGGCAACAGCGGATGCGTCGGAACTCATGCCGCGAGCATACGACGAACATGAACCAGATTTATATATGAGAAGAGATTTTGCCTTATGAAAACTTTTTCTTGACATCAAGCGTGAGGCAAGTCACTGTCATAGGACAGCGTGTGCACGATCGTTCACACCCGTCGTGTTCATCGTCCGTGTCTTCTGGGCGCCGCGGTCGCACCGGAAAGGATCGCCTCTCGTGAGTGACAACGACGGCGACGGGGGCCCGGACACTGTCGTCGGCCGCGAGAATTACCAGGCCTTCCTTGAGCACATCGTGCCTACATTCACGAAATGGCATATGGAAGCGCCCCGGATCACGTGGTCCGCAGACGGGAATTCAGCAGTGGCCGAGTGCGTGGAGACTATCCAGCCGAACCCGGGCGAAGACGTCCTGACGATGCATGAGCTTGTCGAAGCCACAATCGGCGACGACGGGCGCATCAGCAAGTTCGACCTGTACTTCAAGATCCCCGACCCGCTTCCGCAGTGGGTTGTCGAAGCGAACTCCCGACAAGACTGAATCACTGGAACCGACGACGAGAGACCATGACACTCAACGCTGAATCCGTCTCCCCCTTCGTACCCACCGACGAGGAAAAGGCCTTCCGGGCGGCGATCTATTCGATTGCAGCCTCGTTCGGTCCGGCGTACTACAAGCAGTGCAACGCCGAGAGCCGCACTCCGACCGAGCTATGGCATCGACTCGGCGACGGCGGCTTCCTCGGCGTCCACCTTCCACAGGAGTATGGCGGCGGGGACGCCGGCATCCGTGAACTCGCCATCATGCTTGAGGAGACAGCCGCCGCCGGCTGCCCCTTGCTCGCACTACTGGTGACACCCGGGATCGTCGCGCCAATCCTGGTCCGGCACGGCTCAACAGAGCAGAAGCAGCGGTGGCTGCCCGGTATTGCGCAAGGCAAAGTTCGGTTCGCGCTTGGCCTGACCGAGCCGGGCGCCGGATCCAATACCCACAACCTGGCCACGTCGGCGGCTCGCGATGGTGACCACTACATCGTCAACGGCCAGAAGTATTACATCTCAGGAGCTGACACCGCCGATCAGATCCTTTTGGTGACAAGGACCGGCGCTGAAAACAACGGCAAGGGCAAACTGTCGCTGCTCATTGTGGACCCCGACAGCCCCGGACTCGTGCGCCAGCCGCTCGAAACGGCGCTGGAAGAGCCCGAAAAACAGTTCACCCTGTTTTTCGACGATGTCCGAGTGCCCGTCGACCGGGTCGTGGGGGGCGAAGGCAACGGGCTGAAGGCTCTGTTCGACGGCCTCAACCCCGAGCGAATCCTGGTGTCGGCGGTATCGATCGGGATCGCCCGCTACGCCCTGGCCAAAGCAAGTGACTACGCGCGCACACGGCAAGTCTGGTCGTCGCCGATCGGCGCTCACCAAGGCGTCGCGCACCCGCTGGCGGAAGGCAAGATCAAGCTCGAACTCGCCTCGCTCATGATGCACAAGGCAGCATTTCTCTACGATGCCGGCCTGCCAGCGGCCGAGGCCAGCAACATGTCGAAACTGGCTGCCGCCGAAGCGGGCATCTTCTGCCTCGACCAGGCCATCCAAACCCATGGTGGCAATGGGATGGCCCTTGAATATGACCTGACCAACTACTGGTGGCTCGCGCGCATCCAAACCATCGCCCCGGTATCGCGGCAAATGATCCTCAATTACGTCGCCGAGCATTCACTCGGACTCCCGAAATCCTACTGAACAAGCCAGTTTGGAGATATCTGGGTGAGCACCCGCATGCGCGTTCTGGTGTGGGGCCCCGGTGGCCTTGGGAACATCTGTATTCGTTTGACTGGGCCGTTCGTCCGCGACACTTAAACGTCAGCGCAGACACGCCGACGTGTTGCGCAATGGTTTAAGTCTCGGCGGAATCTGCCTGGTTGTCGGCCCTTGCACCGCGTCAAAACAGAAAGTAATCTCACTTTCACTTCCTGTCGTCGCCGTCGTTGTCGCACACCCTGGAGCACCATGGAATCCTTCATTCACCTGCGCAAAGGCACGACACCACATCGACTGCATGCCAACCTCGACGGGCTGAAGGACGACGAGCTGGGCCGCGGTGGATTCACCGGCCGAACCGCCAACATCTACCGCCGCCACGACCCCACCGCCTACCGGTCGGAGGGTCCGCTGCGCCCCATCGACGTGCTGTCCAGCGAGCTCAAACCCAGCGACGCCACCGACGCCGACGGCGGTCCGCTGCTGATGTTCAGCAACGACGACTGCAGAATCCTGTTGTCCCGCCGCCACCAGCCGATGCCGTTCTACACCCGCCATGTTGACGGTGATCTGCTGTGCTTCGTGCACCAGGGCAGCGGTCTGCTGGAGACCGAGTTCGGGCCGCTGCGCTACCGCGAGGGCGACTGGGTGTATATCCCCAAGGCATGCACCTGGCGGCAAGTCCCCGACGCCGAGTCGACCTTGCTGATGATCGAGGCCAGCGACGAGTTCCGCGTCCCGCCGCCCGGTTCGCTGGGCCGGCATTTTCCGTTCGACCCCTCGCAGGCCGTCATCCCCGACCCAGAGCCCATCGAGGACGACGGCCGCGACGAGTACGAGGTCCGGCTTGTCCACGAGGGCGGCCCGACAACGCTGTTCTACCAACACAATCCCCTCGACGTCGAAGGGTGGCGCGGTGACAACTTCGCGTTCACGTTCAACATCGCCGACTACAATGTGATCACGTCCGACAGCGTCCACCTGCCGCCGACCGTCCACCTGTTCATGCAGGCCACCGGTGTCTATGTGATGAACTTCCTGCCCAAACCCGCCGAAGGCGTGCCCGGCACCGAACGCACACCCTGGTATCACCGCAACGTCGACTACGACGAGATCGCCATCTTCCACGGCGGTTCGCTGTACGGAATCCCGATGCCACCGGGTTTGATTACCCATGCGCCGCAAGGGGTTCACCACGGTGCACCGGAGAAGGCGCGAGAGCGGGCGCGCCGCAAATTCGACGAGCATTCCCGCGTCGACTGGCAGGTGATCGCCGTCGACACCCGCCGCCGCCTGACCCCGTCCGCCGAGGTGCTGGCGCACGACCTGGGACAGCACTGATGCGCGCCGGCGACGATGCAGAGCGAAGCGATGCTGAGGAGCGGCGCACAAGCCCGGCCGGCGACGATGCAGAACGAAGTGATGACGAGGAGCGGCGCTGATGACAACAGCCAAACAAGCCGTGAAGCACGACTACGACCGGATCCCCTATCTCGTTGCCTTCGAAAACAATTCCGGCGTCCGGGACGTCTATGGCGGGCTGGCCGAGATCACCGTGCTGGAAAGCTATCTGCTCAAGCCCAAGGACAAACCGTCAGACACGGTGCTGGTGTTCATGCACCCCATCGGCGGCGGCGCCTACCTGCCGATGATCAACGCACTGGCCCGGGCCGGTCACCACGTCGTCTACTGCAACAGCCGGTTCCGCGGCACCGATTCGGCGCTGCTGATGGAGAAGGTGGTCGAGGACCTCGGCGCGGCGATCAAGGACGCCAAGGAACGGTTGGGCTATCAGAAGGTGGTGCTGGCCGGCTGGAGTGGCGGCGGTTCGCTGTCGGTGTTCTACCAACAGCAGGCCCAGCACCCGACCATCACGTCGAGCCCGTCGGGTGACGGGCCCGATCTGACCAAGCTGGATCTGCCCGCCGCCGACGGCATCATGCTGCTGGCCGCACACATCAGCCGGCACGGCACGCTGACCGAATGGCTCGACGCGTCCATCCTCGACGAATCCGACCCCACCAAACGCGACCCGGAACTGGATCTGTACAACCCGGACAACGCCAACCAACCG
>NZ_DATMLH010000259.1:0-65023 GCF_035570115.1 Mycobacterium sp. | reverse complement strand
GAGGACGGGTTGATCGAACGGGTACTGTCCGAGGATGGATTGGCGGATCGGCTGCTGTCCGAGGGCGGTCTGATCGACAAGCTCACCGCCAAACATGGTCCGCTCGACCAGCTCGCCGACGTCGCCGACACACTGGCCCGGCTGACGCCGGGCATGGAGGCGTTGGAGCCCGCCATCTCCACCCTGCAGGACGCGGTCATGGCGCTCACCATGGTGGTGAATCCGCTGAGCAATATCGCCGACCGTATTCCGCTGCCCGGCCGCCGACCACGTCGCTCGCCTTCGCGTCCGGTGCCGTCGCAACGCATCATCGACAGCGAAGCGTGACCCATTAGGCTGGCACCCGATTTATCCGGCCTCCTTAGCTCAGTGGTAGAGCACTCGCCTTGTAAGCGAGCGGTCGTCAGTTCAATCCTGACAGGGGGCTCTGCATGAAGGAGTGCTCATGTTCTATCGCCGACTGGTGTGGGTGCTCGTCGCCTTGGCGGTGGCGATCATCGTGCCCGTCCAGGCTCATGCCGAGCCGCCGACGAAGTGTTTGACCAACACGCCCAAAGGCAAGCAGGTCTATGTTCCCTGCGATCTACTCAACGCCGGCGCCAACTTCCCGCCGGGGCAGCGGTGCCCTGGACCGCTCGATCAGTACCCGAAAGATGTGGCCGACTGGTGTGGCGAAGGGCCAGGCCTTGCGAGCCCCACGCCCACGAGTCCTACCAGCCCCGCGACTCCAACGAGCCCGACCACCCCATCGAACCTAACGCGCCCCCCGCCCACGAGTCCTGCGAGCCCGACGAGTCCGACGACTCCGGGCAGTAGACCGTGAGGGCGTCTTCCATGAAGTGGTCCACCTGAGGCGGCGCGGTAGAGCACTCGCCTTGTAAGCGAGCGGTCGTCAGTTCAATCCCGACCAGGGGGCTCCACAATGGGACTGCGATCTCAGTCTTTGATGACGTGATACATCCGGTACGAAAGCCTCCCGCGCTGCAGTTCGGGTACATCAGCGTGCCCGGCGCACCGGCGAATACGCGGCCGAAGGGCTGTAGGAACGCGGGTACGTTGTCGACTGTGCTCAGCATCCGTTGGGCGTCATATGACGGCGGTGCTCGCCACGTTACGTCCTCGCCGCGACAGTCACGTCCCCCTCTGGTCCGG
Source organism: Mycobacterium sp. (assembly GCF_035570115.1). Taxonomy (GTDB): domain Bacteria; phylum Actinomycetota; class Actinomycetes; order Mycobacteriales; family Mycobacteriaceae; genus Mycobacterium. The sequence continues at coordinate 63,871 of NZ_DATMLH010000259.1, read as the reverse complement.
GCAGTACACGGCGATGGCGTCCCTGATGAACTGCGCGGCCTGCGCACTCGTCAAACCCTGCCCTTCCAGTTCGCCGTAGAGGTCCCCGATGGCGGCCAGGTACGGGCCGGGCTGCGGACCGAAGCGAGGAATAAACACTCCGCTGCGAGGAAGATCAGCGTCGTTGCAGCGTTCATGCGCAAAGGCGATCATCTGATCCGGCGGCGGGCCGACAATCCCGTCTCTCGAGAGCAACGCCAGAAACTGGTCGTCGAGGGGGTCAGCGTGAGCGACCGCGGTCGCTAGCAGTAAGGCCGCCGCGGCGGCGAGGACGGGACGCAACGGACCAGCAGCCATGGTTGAGTGTGACACCAACGCCGACAAATCGCAGGTCATGCCGAATCCGTGGCCCTAGGCTGCTCCACTTGGCCCAGAGGGATCGTTGCCCATGACGTCGGCGAAGGTCGCGGCGAGCTCGGCGATCATCCGCTCGATTAGTCGATCGTCGTCGCGCGGATCGTAGTGGTCTGCCATGCTACGGCGGCCCAGGTAGGCGCCGGCGGCAATAGCCGACCACATCGTTATCGCCTGGCGAACGCGGCGGTTCTCCGCGGGGAGTCCCATCCGAACGGCGAGCGCCTGGCCCAGTACCCGCTTGCGGGCTAAGGACGCCTGCTTTCTCAGAGTCGAATTTGCGGTGACGACCTCCGCCATCGCAATCAAACGTTCACGTGTGATCACGCCACGGCCGTCGATGATCGCGGTTACCGCCTCGGTGGTGGCGATGAGCAGCGCCTGCTCTGGACTGGTTTCTGCCTCAACATCTTTGAGCGCGGCGGCGGTTGCGTGCAGGAGGTTATCGACGACGGACATAATGGCCGCGTCCGTTGTCGCGAAGTAGCGCGAGAAGTCAGCGGGCGTTACGCCCGCGGCGGCCGCGATCTGATCGATAGTCGTGGCCTCATACCCGCACCTGATACAGACGTTCAGGGTGGTATCGATAAGCCGCTCGCGGCAATCCTGCCCCACCACAGAGGGAATCTAGCAAATTATCCGTTCGGATCAGCCGACTTTCGACATGTCGGACGAGTGCTAATTCTTTGGGGCGGCACGGAAGTCGAGAGCATCGCGATGGAAGGCGTTAAACGCGGCGTAGCATCACTGACCGATCTGGAGACCGCGGCCGCACTCGAACAGTCACTGTCATAGCTAGGTTGGCGGCGAAGCCGATCGTAGGTTGGTCTCGCCATGAAAATGACGGTTCTCGGTAGCGGTGGATGGATTCCGACCAGCTCGCGGCAGACGAGCTGCTACCTGATTACCTCTGGCACGGAAGCGCTGGTGCTAGATGCCGGAACCGGTCTGGGCGCGCTGCACATCAACCCTGCACTGCTCGACGGCGTCGAGACGGTGATGGTGGTACTTAGCCACTTCCACCTCGATCACGTGACCGGGCTTGGCTTCGTCAGCGCGCGCGGACTGGGGGGACGCGAATTGACGATCGCCGGCCCGGGCTCGCTGTCCTATGGCCGACCAACCCGCTCGATCGTGGAGGATCAGCTTCTCGCCTCCCCTTTTCAGACCGCCTCGCCAGTGGCGCCCGCACGCTGGGCGGAGCTGGGCTGGGACAACTTGAGCTTCGCCGGTCATGAGGTCGAAACCTGGGAGCAGACCAGACACACCCTGCCCTCCGCGGGTTTCCGTGTTGGGGACCGTTTCGCCTACTGCACCGACACCGAATTCGACCCGGAAACCATCCGCCACGCGGCGGGCGTGACAACGCTGCTGCATGAAGCGTGGGAGCCCACGAACGCCGAACGTGGCCACACCTCCGGTGACGAGGCCGGCACCATCGCCGTAGAGGCCGGGGTGTCACGCCTCATGCTCACCCACAATCACCCCCTCCCCGGTGTGCCCGAGCGCACGGCGGCCGCCGCGCAGGCACGGTTCGCCGCCGCTAGGTCAGCCACTGACGGCGCGGTTTTGGACCTCTAGCTGCACGATCGTCGGGCCCTGACCACGAATTGGTCACAAACGGGCGCTTCTCTGTATCGAACCAGGCGACCTGCTGCGGAGTGTTGTCGCAGCTAGCGGCCGTTTCTATCCGACCTGTAGGCTTGCGCCTGTTACTTGGCTCACACCGCGTCGCACAGGAACCTGCCGCATACTAGACGCCAAGCACTATAAGTAGCCCGCGCAAACTGCAACCCGGGGGTCAAGCGCGGCACCCCCCTAGACAGTCGAGGTTGTGGTGGGAGACCTGCAGCGACCCAACGCTAAGCACCGCCATCGTGCGACGCCGGTAGCAGCCCGGCGCCGGTCGATCGCGCATGTCTTCTGGGCGCTGGTGGCGGTCTTCTTGGTGTCGGCGACCGGGTCGGCTTGGTACATGGCACACGGCATGCTGGGCGGAATCACCGTTTCGCAGGCCCTGGGTTCCGACGATCCGAAATCGAGCGGCGACGCGATGAACATCCTGCTCATCGGGCTCGACTCCCGGAAAGACCAAAACGGCGACGACTTGCCATGGGCCTTGCTCAAACACCTGCACGCCGGCGACTCCGACGACGGCGGCTACAACACCAACACCTTGATCCTTGCGCATGTCAGCGCCGACGACCGGGTGACCGCGTTCTCGATCCCCCGCGACGACTGGGTGAAGTTCTCCGGCGTGCCCGGCTACAACCACATCAAGATCAAAGAGGCCTACGGGCTCACCAAGCAGTACGTCGAGCAGAAACTCATCGACAAGGGTGTGAGCGACCAGAAAGAGCTGGAGACAAAGGGCCGCGAAGCCGGCCGCGCTGCGACGTTGAAGGCGGTGCGGAACCTGACCGGAGTGCCCATCGACCGCTTCGCCGAGGTCAATCTGGCCGGTTTCTACGACCTGACCCAGAGCCTGGGCGGCATCGACGTGTGCCTGAAGCACGCCGTGTACGACTCGTATTCCGGTGCCGACTTCCCGGCCGGACGGCAGACACTGGACGCCGAACAGGCACTTTCATTCGTCCGACAGCGGCACGGCCTGGAAAACGGTGACCTGGACCGCACGCACCGTCAGCAGGCTTTCCTTTCGTCAGTCATGGGCAAACTGCAGAATTCGGGCACGTTCACCAATATCGGCAGGCTGAAAAGCTTGATGGCGGTGGCGCGCAAAGACGTCGTCCTGTCGTCAGGCTGGGACGAAGACCAGTTCCGCCGGATGGGCGCGCTGGCCGGCAGTGGGATCCAATACCGAACGCTGCCGGTGGTTCGCTACGACAACATCGACGGTCAGGACGTCAACATCATCGACCCCGCCGCGATCAAGGAGGAGGTGACCTCCGCGTTCGGCGACTCCTCGTCGGCCACGACACTGCCCTCCTCCACCGAGCCGAGCCCGTCGACTGTGGTCGACGTGATCAACGCCAGCAACACCAGCGGGCTCGCCACCCGGCTGGCGCACACGCTCAAGAAAGACGGCTACACCACCGGTGCGATACGCGACCGCGTGCGCGGTGAACCCACCACCAGCACGATCGAGTACGCCCCCGGCGCCGAGACCGACGCACGCAGCCTGGCGACGGCGCTGGGCATCGATGCACCCGACAAACCGAATCGCTCGCTGGAATTCGGGCATGTCGAAGTTATTGTCGACGACAACTACTCGGTGCCGTCCGCGTCCCAGAACGAAACTTCGTCGACCTCGAGTGAGGACGAAACACCTTCGGCCTCAAGCCTTTCCGGCAGTTACGGTTACCACCAATCAACCACGGAAACCGACACCACCGAGCCGACCCCCGATCAGGGTGCACCGATCGACGGCGGCGGCGTGCCCTGCGTCAACTGAGCCCGGCGGCGTCTTTTCGTAGCAAGAACGCCAGCACGGCGCTCTCGAAGGCCTCTTTCGCCTCGATCATCGTCCAGTGACCGCAGTTGGGGAAGACGTGCAATTCGGCGTTGGGAATGGTGCGCATCGGGATCAACGCCATATCCAGCGGGCTCACCCGGTCGTCGCGGCCCCAGGTGATCAGCGTCGGCGCCTTGACCCGGTGCATCATCGCCCACGGCTGCGGCCCCTTTGACGTCTCCATGGCCTTGGTCAGCTGCGCGAAGGCTTCGCTGCTGTACATCCGCCGCGCCCCGGCCAGTGTCTGCGGGTCGGTGGCGTGAGTCCACCGCTCCTCGATGAGCTCCTCGGTCACCGTCGCCGGGTCGTAGACCATCGAATGCAGCCAGCGGATCAGCCGCTCCCGGGTGGGGTCGTCGGTGAACTCTTGCAGCAGCCGGATGCCTTCCGGCGGACCCGGACTCAGGATATTGCGGCCGATGCCGCCGATGGTGACCAGCCGATGCACCCGTTCGGGATGAGCAATCGCGAAGTTGAGCGCGACACCACCGCCCATCGAATTGCCGACGATGTCGACGCTGTCCAGGCCGAGCGCATCGACGAAGCGCACCAACGCATCCAGTGCGGTGACCATCGGGTGGCCGCCGAAATCGTCACTCACACCGAAGCCGGGGAACTCCAGGATCAGACACCGGAAGAATTCGGAGAACGCGCCCAGGACGCCGCGGAAGTTGCGCCATCCCGTCACGCCCGGGCCGGAGCCGTGCAACAGCAGTAGTGGCGGCCCCGTGTCGACCAGGCCTGCCTCGTGATAGCGCAGAACTCCTGCGTCGGTGGCGATTTCACGCAACGTGTCTTCGTACGTCGCGTTGGTCATTGGCGCCGTCATGCGTGCGTTCCACCGTCGACGCGGATCTCGGTACCGGTGATGAACGCGCCGTCGTCGGACACCAACATCGCGATGACGCCAGCGACGGCCGACGGATCTGCCATTCCGGCGCCGCTGGATTTCACCGTGGTCGGCATGATCGGCATCAGCCTGGTGAAAAGCGTCCAGTCCGCGTCTTGCGGGATGTATCCGGCGGTGGCATCGGTGAGTGCGGACTTGATACTGCCGGGTGCCACGCACACCGCGCGCAGTCCTTTGCTCGCGTATTCGAGCGCTAGCGCATGAGTGAAGGACTGAACCCCACCCTTGCTCGCCGAGTAGGCCGCCATGTACGGATGCGCGAACGACGCCGAAGTCGAGCTGAAGTTGACGATCGCACTGCGGGGATTTTGCAACAGCGTCGGCAACGCCTCGCGGACCACCAGAAAGGTCCCAGTCAAGTTGACCGCGATGATTTGGTTCCAGAGGTCCAAGCCCATCTGATCGGTGTGTGCGGCGCGCAGGATGCCGGCGGCGTTGACCAGCGAATCCAGGCCTCCCAACGTATCCACGGCCGTGCGCACACCGTCGACCACCGATCTCTCGTCGGCGACGTTCATTTCCAACGTGGCCAGCCGATCACCGGCGCCGATCTCCCCGGCCCGGGCGCGGGTCTTGTCCAACCCGTCGGCGGCGACGTCGGCGGCGACCACCGCGGCGCCCTCGTCCAGCAGGCGCAGCGCGGTGGCCTGCCCGATGCCCGAGGCGGCGCCGGTCACCAGTATCCGATTGTGTGCTAAGCGCTTCATCTGCACTCCTGTCTGGTATTACTGGCCCAAAACGTATTTCAGCGTCGGCCCGGCGGTCCAGCCGCCGTCGACGGCGATCTCGGCACCGGTGACATAAGTGGCGTCGTCAGACAGCAGATAACCCACCGCACCGGCGATCTCCTCCGCCACCGCGACCCGTCCCATCGGGGTGTTGGGATAGTTGCCTTCGCCGACCTGGATCCCGACATTGATGGTCATCGGGGTATAGGTCATGCCGGGGTGCACCGAGTTGACCCGAACGTGGTCGGAAGCCAGCTCGACGGCGGCGATCTTCGAGAGTCCCCGCACACCCCACTTCGAGGCGCCGTAGCCCGCGGTGAACGCCAGACCGAATAAACCGGCCGCAGAAGAGATATTGACGATCGACCCGCCGCCCGCCGAGCGCATCGGACTGATCACGGCCTGCAAACCGTTGAACACTCCGACCAGGTTCACCTCCATGACCATCCGGAAGTGCGCCACCGGCTCATGCTCAAGATACTGACCGGTCGACACTCCGGCGTTGTTCACCAGGCCGTTGAGCGTGCCGAACTCGGTAAGGGTGAACTGCACGGCATCCGCCCACTGCTCGGGATCGGTGACGTCGAGATGGGTGTAGCGCGCCTGCGCGCCGAGCTCATCGGCCAACCGCTTGCCCTCGTCGTCGAGCAGATCAGCGAGTACGACCTTGCCGCCGCGGCTGATGATGTGGCGTGCGAACGCCGCGCCGAGCCCGCCCGCGCCGCCGGTGATGATGACGACCTTGCCGGTCAGCTGTCCTGAATTGCCCGTCATATCAACAACTTCCTGTCGCTACCGAGTGGCCGCATGCCGGGCGCCGATGAAGCCAAACACCATCGCAGGTCCGATCGTGGCGCCGGCGCCGGCGTAGTCGTTGCCCATCACCGCGGCGGAGGTATTGCCGGTGGCGTAGAGGCCGTCGATGACCGTGCCGTCGGTCCGCAGCACCTGGCCGTTGGCGTTGTACACCAGTCCGCCTTTGGTGCCCAGGTCGCCGGCCTGGATGCGCGCCGCGTAGAAGGGCGCGCGGTCGATGACGTCCATCGTCGGTTGCGGCAGCGTCGGGTCACCGTAGTAGTTGTCATAGGCACTGTCTCCGCGCCCGAAGTCAAGGTCTTTGCCGTTGCGCGCGAATCCGTTGAACCGGTCTACGGTTTCGCGTAGCGACGATGTGGGCACGCCGATCGCCGCGGACAAAGCGTCGAGGGTGTCAGTCCGATGCATCGATCCTGACGTAAACCAGTCCCGGGGGAACGTCTGACCCGGCATCACCCCGCCGAACTGATAGCGGTTCTTGGCTTTCCGGTCGAAGACGAACCAGATTGGATCATGCCGGCCGGCAAGCTGCCGGTGCACGAACGTGACATACGGCGCCGCCTCGTTGACGAAGCGCCGGCCGGTCTGGTCCACGATGATCGAGCGGGGAATCGACCGTTCCGACACCAGCACGCTCATCACGCCGTCGGGTCGCTTGAACGCCGGCATCCACCAGGCGTCATCCATCAAATCGACTGCGCCGCCGATAGCCTGGCCTGCGGTGATCCCGTCGCCGGTGTTGTCGAGCGAACCGGCGCTGTAGTTGTCCTTGCCGCCGTCGTGAAGGAATCGCTTACGCATCTCGTTGTTCTGCTCGAATCCCCCGGTGGCCAGCAGCACACCGGTGCGCGCCCTGATCCGGATAGCAACACCGCCGCGATGGGCGCGTACCCCGACCACGGCTCCGGACTCGTCGGTGATCAGTGACTGTAGGGAAGTGTTGAGCCACAGCGGGATGCCCGCGTCCTTGACGGCCAGGCGCAGTCGTCCGATCAGCGCCCGACCAAGGGTGTCCATATGCCGCCGCAGCAGAACGCTTTTGGTGGCACGCCATACGGTGTGCATCGCGGCGCGGCGGCCCGACCAGGTGCGCATCACCATATTCAGCCGGGCGAATTCTTTTGAGGTGACGAAGAGCCCGCCAGGGGTGGCCAGCGCGGCGGGCCGCAGCCGCTTCTCGTCTTCGCCCAGCTTCTTCAGATCGAAGGGCAGCGGCTCGATCGTGCGCCCTCGAGCGCGTCCACCCGGCGCCTCCGGGTGGTAGTCCGAATACCCGGTGCACCACTGGAATCGCAGGTATGAGCTGGCGTGCTCGAGAAACTCCATGGCCGGCGGCCCGTTGTCGATGAACGCGTCGATGTTGGCCCCCGGTACCCGGTCGCCCACCACCGCATCGAGGTAGCTGCGGACGTCGGCCCGCGAATCCGCCAGGCCGACACGGCGCAGGGTCGGATTGTTCGGGATCCAGATGTTTCCCCCGGACAGCGCGGTGCTACCGCCGTAGACGCCGGCCTTTTCGATGATCAGGGTGTCCAGTCCGTGCGCGTCCGCGGTCAGGGCCGCGGTCAGGCCTCCACAGCCACTGCCGACGACAACGAAGTCGACCTGGTGATCCCAGGCTTCGCCCTGGTCTGCGACCGGCATGCGGTTAGGCAACCACACCTGGTGCGGCTCGGGGCGGGCGATTCCCGCCCAGCGGGACGATCCGGCACGAGGCGGTCACTTAGCCCGTACCGTCGGCGGTATGACCCGGACCGTCGATGTGGTGGTGGTAGGCGCGGGCTTCGCCGGGCTTTACGCGCTGCATCGGCTGCGCAGTGACGGCTTGACGGTACGGGTGTTTGAGGCCGCCGATGGGGTCGGCGGAGTGTGGTACTGGAACCGCTATCCGGGCGCGCGTTGCGATGTCGAAAGCGTCGACTACTCCTACTCCTTCGACGAACGGCTGCAGCAGGAGTGGGATTGGAGCGAGAAGTACGCAACCCAACCCGAGATCCTTCGGTATCTGAACCACGTCGCCGACCGGTTCAACCTGCGACGCGATATCACCTTTGGCGCGCAGGTCACCGACGCCGTCCTCGACGAGAACGCGCTTACCTGGCAAATCGGCACCAACACAGGCGAACTGGTGTCCGCTCGCTTTCTCGTGCTTGCCGTCGGACCGCTGTCGAACGCCAACATACCGGCGATCGACCGGCTGGAGTCGTTCAGCGGCGCCGTGTATCACACGGCGCACTGGCCGCACCAGGGCGTCGACTTCACCGGCCAGCGAGTCGGCGTCATCGGGACGGGATCGTCGGGCATTCAAGCGATTCCGTGTATTGCCGAACAGGCCAGTCAGCTGTACGTGTTCCAGCGCAGCGCCAACTACAGTATTCCCGCAGGCAACGTGCCGCTCGATGATGACACTCGACTCGCGCAGAAGGCCGGCTATGGCGAGCGCCGCCGGCTTTCGATGGCCAGCGGTGGCGGTTCACCGCATCAGCCGCACCCACTGCCGGCGCTGGAGCTGTCCGAGCAGGAGCGACAAGTTGCGTACGAGAAGCGTTGGAAGCTAGGCGGTGTGCTGTTCAGTAAGACATTTTCCGATCAGATGCTCAACATCGCCGCCAACGACACCGCCCGAGTCTTCTGGGAGCAGAAGATACGGGCTGTCGTCGACAATCCCCAGATCGCCGAATGGCTGATCCCGTCCGATCACCCGATCGGCACGAAACGGATTTGCACCGACGACAACTACTTCCAGACGTTCAACCGCGACAACGTCACGCTGGTCAACCTGCGGCTCACCCCGATTCTGCGGTTGAATAGCGCCGGCGTGATCACCTCTGCCGCCCACTACGACCTGGACGCTCTGGTGCTCGCAACCGGCTTCGACGCGATGACCGGATCGGTCGACAAGCTGAACATCGTGGGTCGCAGCGGTGAAACGCTGAACCGGGCGTGGGCGTCCGGCCCGGTCACCTACCTGGGGCTGGGCGTTCCCGGCTTTCCGAACCTGTTCAACGTCAGCGGCCCGGGCAGCCCGTCGGTATTGGCCAACATGGCGCTGCACTCCGAGCTGCACGTCGATTGGATTGCCGACGCGATCGGCTACCTGGATGCGCACGGTGCGCGCGGGCTGGAGGCGCGCCCGGATGCGGCCGCCGAGTGGGTCAACGACTGCGCTTGGCGGGCGGCGGGCAGTCTGATGCTGCGGGCGAACTCGTGGTACCTGGGTGCCAACGTCCCCGACAAACCGCGGGTGTTCATGCCGTTCGTCGGCGGGTTCGGGGTCTATGGACAGATCATCGCCGAGGTCGCCGCGGCCGGCTACAAGGGCTTCCAGGTCATCGGAGCGTGAGTACACCCCGCCGGTAAGTGTCCCGGTGAGCGGTCAGCGCGCATGCTGGGCACCCCGCCGGTTGTTAGCCTTGACCGGTGGGACCAGCGCAAACGCCAGACGAATCGGAGTTGCCCAATCTGCCGGCTACCAGTTGGGCGGTTTTGGGCATGCTCGCATTCGGTGAGGAGGTCTCCGGGTACGACCTCAAGAAGTGGGCGGATTGGAGCGTCGGCTACTTCTACTGGAGTCCGTCGTTCAGCCAGATCTACTCGGAGCTGAAGCGGCTGGAATCCCATGGCTACGCGACATCGCGGGTGCTGCACGATGGAGGGCTTCGCGGGCGACGGATCTACAAGATCACCCCATCGGGTCAAGACGCCGTCAGCAGGTGGGCCACCGAAACTCCGACGGATCCGCCAATGCTGAAACACGGTGTGCTGTTGCGGATTTGGCTCGGCCATCTGAACGAGCCGGATCGGTTGAAGGAGATTTTGCAAGAGCACATCGCCTACGTCGACAGAATGCGCCAGCGGGTGGCGACCGACGCCCAGGCTGCGGCGGAGGAACCGGCCTGGGCCTACCCACGGATCGCCATGCAATGGTCGGAGCGCTACTACGCGGCCGAGCGGGAGCTGGCGCTACAACTGATCAAAGACATCGACGAGGCCGAGGCGGTGCTCCAGCAGGGCAAGCGCGACGCGCACGGCGCCTTCCCGACGCCCCGACCGGGCCACTGGCGGGAAGTCGAAAAGCGGGTGCAAACAGACGAGCCCGACTCTCCCTAGCTCCGAGCCGGAGCGAGCCGTTTGAGGGCGAGCCCGCCTTCGAACGGCCGGTAGCCGAAGGCCGCCGGCGCCCGGTAGCCGGTGTCCTCGAGCGGCGTGTGCACCTCGGCGACCGTGGGTCCGATCGTCGCGGCGACGCGCGCCAGCGCGTCGAGGTCGAATCGGTATAGCCGACCAGCGTTGCCGCCCAGAATCTTTCGGCAGGCATCCTCCGACTTGTCGTGCAGGGCCCAGCGGATGGCCAACTTGGAGTGTGGTGTGAAGCCTTCCTCGTGGGGATAGTCGCTGCCCCACATGATGTGCTCCGGACCCATGAAATCGATCATCCCGGAGTCGAACGGTGCCAGCTCGCTGGCCAGATAGCAGTTCCGCTTGACGTATTCACTCGGTGTCATCGTCAGCTCGTCGACGGACGACCCGCCGAACATCCCGTAGGTGCGGTTGCCGGCCTCGGACTTCATGGTGGGTACCATGGCGTCAAGGATGCCCAGTTGCCCCGGCACCCACAGCGTGCCCTGTTCGGTCGGGACGAACCGCAGCGTCGGGTACCGCTCGAAGACCCCGGCCAGGATCAGGTGACCGAGCGTGCGCTGGGCCCAAATCGCCATCTCGGTGATCAGCACCGCGTTGGAGGCCGGCTGGTCCATCGGCATCTCGGGACTGCCGGCGCCAGCGTGCTGCACCACCGTCAGGTCCAGATCCGCGCAGAGTGCCCAGATCGGTTCGTAGCGGGTGTGGAAGAGCGGGGCGACCTGAGGGTCGCCCGGCGAGACCGGCGGGACGAGCACGCCGCCGAAGCAGTTCTGCTCGGCACCCCAGCGAATCTCCTCCATGGCCAGCTCGACATCGTTGGGAAAGATCTGGATCAACCCGCGGCGGCGGGTCGGGGCGAGCGAACAGAAGTCGATCTGCCAGCGGTTATGCGCCTGCACGCCCGCCCACCGCCTCTCGAACTCGTCGCGGGTTCGGGGCAGGCTGATGGTGATGTTGGGAGTGGTCGGGAAGAACGGTGGAACGGTGTTGGGCAGCAGCACCTCGGCGGCCACCCCGTCGGCGTCCATGTCGGCGATCCGGAGATCGCTGTCCCAGTTCCGATTGGCGGTGGCGATGATCAGGTCGTCGAACGGGCTGACATAGGTCTGCGCCCATGCATCGAACTCGTCGTGCAGGACCGCCGGCAAATACTGTTTGTAGTCGCCGATATCGGCCCCGGCGTGGGTATCCGTCGAGATGACGACATACCGATCGATCGTGTCCCAGCTTGCGGCCATGGTGTCCTCCGTTGGTGCGTATCAAATGCCAGCCTCCTCGGTTGACCCGAGCAGCGGCAAGACTTCATTCCAGTGAGCGGGATAGCAGCGCGGAAACGTCGGCCCACGCTTGGTTTCGCGCTCGGGTGCAGATACCCAGGCCGGCCATCGTCATGAAGCCGTGGATCGCGCCCTCGTAATCGCGGTGAATCGTCGGAACTCCTGCAGCGACAAGTGCTTTCGCGTAACCGCCGCCCTCCGAGCACAGCGGGTCACACCCGGCGGTGACCACCACCGCGGGCGGCAGACCGGTCAGCCGGGCCCGCAGCGGCGAGGCGTAGGGATGGCTGCGGTCCGCGAGTCTCGGAACGTATTGATCCCAGTACCAGGCCATCGCGGCAGCGGTGTTGTAGTAGCCCACACCGAAGCGTTGGTAGGACGCCGTGCCGAAATCCGCGGCGATCACCGGATACACCAGCACCTGGCCTGCGATTGCGGGCCAGTCGCGGTCGCGGGCCATGAGGGCGGTCACCGCGGCCAGGTTGCCGCCGGCGCTGTCACCGGCAACCAGCAGGCGGCCCGGGTCGGCGCCAAGCGCTCCGGCCTGTTGCGTCGCCCAGTCCGCGACGGCGTAGACATCCTCGGCTGCTGCCGGCCATGGTGATTCGGGTGCCAGCCGGTAGTCGACAGACACAACGACCGCGCCGATACCGTTCGTCATCGCGCGGCACAATTCGTCGTGGGAATTCAGATCGCAAAACACAAACCCACCGCCATGCGCGAAGACGACGACGGGCACGGGCCCGGACGTCGCGGAAGACACGGTCGGCCAGTAGATCCGCACGGCGATGTCGCCCGCCGGGGAGGGCACCGTCCGGTCTGCAACGGCACCAACTGGCGCGGGACGCGGCGGCGGCACCGCACGCTCGCGGATCACGGCGCGCAGTCGCGGCCCGGTCATCGTCTCGACACGCGGGAAGTAACGGTTGAGCGCCGGTAGCAGCGTGGCGATCTCCGCGTCGAGGATCACGCGTACTGCAAGGTGCGGACCGGGGTCGGGTGCAGCCCACGGGGCTGCTGCAGGATGGGCTGTACGCGGACGCCGCCGCCGTCGTCGAAGTTGCGCCAAATGCCCAATGCCGTCGTCCGCACCGGTCCAGCCAGCCGATGGTCGAAGGCCATCCGATCGAGCGGACCGCACAGCGAAACCGCGGCAATAGGCTCGGCGCCCTGGCCGACGTCACCGATCGGCGCAGCGACACAACCGAATCCGGTGACCGACTCTCCTCGTTCGTAGGCGACCCCGCGGGCGCGTATTGCTTTCAACTCGTCGGCCAGCTGACGCCGGGTGGAAACCGAGTACTTGGTCTTGCGGGTCAACAGGTCGACATCGAAGTCGTCGAGCCGGCTCGGCTCCGAGAACGCGAGCAGGGCCTTACCGACCGCCGTGCAGTGCGCGGGCTGGCGGCCGCCGACGCGGGACGGAACCGCGGCGCCGAACGCGCCCGCGATCTTTTCCAGGTAGACCACATCTACGCCGTCGAGAACGGCCAGATGCACGACCAGACCGGTGGCCCGATGCAGCTCGTGCAGAAACGGTTGCGCGGCCCGGTGTAATCGGTCCTGGTGCACCGCAAGCGATCCCAGCTCAACCAACCGCATGCCCAGCTCGTAGTCGCGGCCCTGGCGTCGGAGCCAGCGCAGATGGACCAGCCGCTCGAGCAATCGGTGCGCCGACGAGCGCGGCAGGCCGGTGCGGCGCACGACCTGAGCCAGGGATAGCCGGCCGGGCCCGTCGAAGGCGTCCAGCACTAGGGACACGCGATCGATCACGGCGCTTGGGGTACAGGCTTCGGCCTGGGCTGGCATGAGTTCCTCCTGCGCCTGATATTTCTATTAGGTATATGCCTATTCATAGCATACTGTGGCGCCGCTCACAACCATGCCGAGTAGACGCAAAAGCACCCGACACGCCGGGGCGTGCGGGCCTTTGCTGGGGGTACCTCCCGCTTGCGGGGGACTGTTCAAGCAGGTTGCGCAGGTTAGGCAGTGGCGGCGGACCGGCCGGCGCGGCGGCCGTAGAAGCTGCCGTCGCCCAAAGAGATGCCGCTGGCATATCCCCAGGCGGCCAGTCCGGCGGTAGCTCGTCCGGCGGCGAACAGGCCTGGGATCGGTTCGCCGCTGACGTGTAGCACCTCGGCGGCCAGTGTCGTGTGCAGCCCGCCGAGCGTGAAGCCGCCGGTGTTGCGCCGCAGGTCGATGGCGCCCACCGGGGTGCCGATCGGGCGCAGCCACTCCGGTTTCTTGTGCAGCAGCGGATCGTCACCCCGCGCGGCGCCGTCGTTGTAGGCCGCCACCGTCGCCTGCAGTGAGCCGGGCGGCAGGCCCATCTCGGTCTCCAGGTCGGTCACGCTCTCGCAGACCCAGGTCGGCGGTCGCAGCAGGAAAGGGGTCGCCGACCGCGCCGCCATCGCCTGCTCGTGCGCCTCGGCATCGAGCACCAGGAAAGCGGTGTCGTCCTGCTGGTAAAGCGTCAGCTGCCCGATGCGCCCCGGGTAGGTGTCCTCGGCTACGTAGCGCTGTCCCCGACCGTTGACCAGGATGCCGCGCACGATCAGCTGCGGGTCGACCAGGAAAGCCACCTCGGTGGCGTCCATGTGAGCCAGGTCGGCCCCGAGTGCCTGCGCCAGCTGGATCGCAATTCCGTCGTGCTCTTCGATAGCGGCAGCCGGACGGCCGGCGATCCGCGGCGCGTACCGCGCCACCATCGACTCGTTGTAGGCGAAGCTGCCGGTGGCCAGTACGACCCCGCGCCGCGCCGACACCGCCAGCTCTTTGCCGTATTGGCGAGCGATGATCCCGACCACCCGCCCGTCGCTCTCGACGACCAGTCGCTGCACCCGGGTATCCAGGATGCTTTGCACGCCCAGCGCGGTGGCGGTGTCCACCAGCGGCTTCATCAGCATGTAGCCGCCGCCCTTTTCCCCGGTTCGCTTACCCTGCATCTGCGGCACATGCCCACGCGGCGCGGGACTGGCGATCTGGTTGAACGGGAACGCGTTCTCGCCACCGGTGTACATCAGCCCGTCGTCATCGGGCGGTTCCCAGCCCGGCTCACCCCAGAAGCTCGGCTTGAACGGCACGCCGCAGTCCACCAGCCATTCGAAATGCTCGAGGCTGCCGGCGCAGTAGTCGGCGATCCGGTCTTCGTCGGCGCCCGGACCCATCGCCGCGCACAGAAAGGTGCGCATGTTGTCGACGGAATCTTCGAAGCCACAGGCTTTTTGAATCGGCGTACCGCCACCGAGATAAACAAATCCGCCGGCCAGCGCGGCGGCGCCGCCCCAGCCGCCGGTGCGCTCCAACACCACCACCTCGGCGCCCGCCCGCGCGGCCTCGATCGCCGCGGACACGCCGGCAATGCCGTATCCGGCGATCACCACATCAGCCTGGACATCCCAGTTTGCGACATCGCGAGCGTCGACCGGCGCGACCGGGGCGGTCACATTGCCGCCAGCGGTTGGCTGCCGGACCAGTCGTGGCCCCAGTAGCTGTCGGCCGTGATCTCCTCAGCCGTGTAGTACGTTTCGTCGACTTTCAAACCGTCGGTACCGAATTCGACATCCCATCCGCCAGGCGCCCGGACGTAGAACGAGACCATCTTGTCGTTGGTGTGCCGACCGAGCGTCGAGGATAACGAAAACCCCTTTTGCGCAACGCGATCCAGGGCGCGGCCGACGGCGTCCAACGAGTCGACCTCGACCATGATGTGCACCACGCCTGGCGCCCCGCCATGCGGCGCGGGACACAACGCCAGGGTGTGGTGGCGCTCGTTGACGCCGAAGAACCGGATTCGCAGCGGGCCGAACTCCGGCGGGGCGGGCAGTCGCATCGCGCCACGCGGCATGAAACCCAGCACCTCGCTGTAGAAAGCAAACGCGCCGGCAGGATCCATCGTTGGCAACACCACATGACCCAAGCCCTGCGTTCCGGTCACGAACGTCGAGCCGAAGGGCGTCAGCACCGGACTGTGATCGAGCGCCGGGCCGAAGAACACCTCGGTCGTGGTGCCGGTCGGGTCGGTAAAAGAGATGACGTCCTCAACCCGGCGGGCCTCGGCTTCCTCCACCGACAACGGCTTGACGGCGACACCGGCGTGCTCGAGTGACTCCCGAACCCGTTGCAACGCCGCGCCGTCGCGCACCTCCCAGCCGACGTGCACGACCTGATCGCTATCACCCGGGACGACGATGATGCGCGCGAAGCGCTCGTCCATCCGCAAGTACAGCGCGTGTGGGTCGGGTCCGTTGCCCTGCGCGAAGCCCAGCACGTCGAAGGCGAATGTGCGCCAGCGGTCGATGTCGCTGGTCTGGATCGTGATGTAACCCAGGCTCTTGATGTCGGTCATGCTCAGATCATCGCGCGCAAGGACTCGGCGGGCTCGAGACCCATCGAACTCAACGCGGCGGCGTGGTAGACGGTGCTTGGCACATGGATCGCGTGGTTGAGCCCTACGTGTACATCGCGCCAGAAGCGTTGCAACGGTTTGTCCATCCGCGCCGCGTTTCCGCCCGAGCGCGCGAAGATCTGGTCCACCGCCATCGTCGCCCGCCATGCCGCTCGGATCTGGGTGCGCCGGCCCACGGCCCGCTCCTCGAACGAGACCTCACGCCCGGACTCCACGATGTCCCACATCTTGTCAACATTCGCCAGCAGCTCCTGACGGGCGGCGTTGATATCGGAGGCCGCCTCACTGATCGCGAACAACACATAGGGGTCGTCCTTGATCGCGGTGCCCTGTGCGCCCACTCGACCGCGCTGGTAGTCAAGATGGGCGGCCAGCGCTCCTTCGGCGATACCGATCACCGCGGCGGTGATGCCGAGCGGAAACATATTCGACCATGGCATCTTGTACAGCGATTCGGTGACACCGGCTTCCTTTTGCGCGGTGCCGTCGATGACCTGGTCGCCGTTCATCACGCGGTAGGACGGCACGAAGGCGTCGCGGACGATGATGTCCTTGGAGCCGGTTCCCTTCAGCCCCACCACATTCCACGAGTCGTCGACGATCTGGTAGTCGCTGCGGGGCAGGATCATGTGCAGCATGGTCGGTGGGTCGGCGATGCTGCCGTCGGGATTGCCCAGCATGGCGCCGAGGAAGATCCAGTCGCAGTGGTCGGTGCCGGAACTGAACTGCCAGCGGCCGTTGAACAGATAGCCGCCGTCAGTCGGGACGGCGATGCCGGTCGGCGCATACGGCGAGGCCATCCAGGTGTTATCGTCGGCGCCCCAGACCTCCTCGCGCACTCTGGGGTCGGCGAAGGCCAGCTGCCACGGGTGTACGCCCACGACGCCGCAGATCCACCCCGCCGCACCGTCCAGCGACGCCACGGCCATCACCGTCTCGGCGAATTCCCTTGGGTGAGACTCGAATCCACCGTACTGCTTGGGCTGCA
Source organism: Mycobacterium sp. (assembly GCF_035570115.1). Classification (GTDB taxonomy): domain Bacteria; phylum Actinomycetota; class Actinomycetes; order Mycobacteriales; family Mycobacteriaceae; genus Mycobacterium. The sequence goes on along the minus strand of NZ_DATMLH010000259.1, from coordinate 46,733 downwards.
GCAGCTTGATCGGTCCGGCCGCTTTGAGCAACTTCGCGGTGTCGTCGGGCAGGCGACCGATTCGTTCGGCTTCAGCGCCCTGATCTCGCAGCCGGTCGGCGATTTCGGCGATGTTGTCGATTACCCGTCGGGCCATGATGTCTTCCTGTCCTAGGCTGAGACTCTCCATGGTGGACCGGCTTTAGCCCCGCGGCGGGGCGCCGTCCCGGTCAGTGGACAGGTTTGGCGGATCGCGAGCGAACTCAGACCACTCCTCGTAGCCCGTCGGCGCCGAACACCGGTTCCAACATTGCGGTGAAGTCCGGGCCGCGTCGCAGCAAGTGCCCGCCGTCGACGTTGATGATTTGGCCGGTGATCCAGCCGGCCGCGTCGCTCAGCAAGAACATCGCCGCGTTGGCGATGTCTTCCACCTCACCTACCCGCGGCAGCGGCGTGCAGACCCGGTAGTCCTCACTCAGTTCCGGCGAGTCCGTGATCGGGGCGACCATGTCGGTGCGGATCAGGCCCGGTCGGATGCTGTTGACTCGCACCCAGGATGGGCCCAGTTCGTCGGCGGCCAGCATCATCAGATGGTCGAGGCCGGATTTGGTCACCCCGTAGGCCCCGAACCACCGATGGGTATTGCTGGCAGCGATCGAGGAAATGCCGACGAACGACCCGCCTCCGCCACGCACCAGTTCGCGAGCGGCGTGCTTGAGCACATACATGGTGCCGTTGAGGTTGAGGTCGACGGTGCGTCGCCAGGCCTCCGAGTCGATCTGCGTGATCGGCCCGATGGTCTGCGATCCGCCCGCGCAATGCACCACGCCATACAACCGGCCGTGCCATGCGGTGGCGGCGTCGACGGCGCGCGCGACCTCGTCTTCGTTGGTCACATCGGTCGGCTCATATCGGATCGCACCACCGCTCGCCTTGGCCGACTCGATCTCCTCGACGGTGGCCGCCAACCGGTCCGCATTACGGCCGACGATCATGACCGAGGCCCCGGCGGCTACCAGCCCGGCGGCCACCCCTTTGCCGATTCCACTACCACCGCCGGTGACCAAATAGGTCCGGTCTTCAAATGACAGCTGCACGCCAGCCCCTTATGCCGGAATTAGAACAGGTTCTAGCCATCGAACCATGCGCCCGTCGCCGCTAATCAAGCGGTCGGCAGTCACACCTGCCACAGCAGTCTCGCTGCGGTGACATATGTGACCGACCGCGGACTAGGGTGTGTCGCGGCGGGCCAGTTTCGACGGCTTCGCCGTGCGCCAGTCCTCGACATCGGGCGGCAGTCCGACCGGGTACCTGTTCTCGTTGTGCGCCGCCCAGTGCGCATGCCCCAGCTCGTGAATGTGGAACGCGTGGCGCAACGCCTCGGTGAAACCCATCGCATCCGATGCCGCGTTCACCGAATCCTTGATCAGCAGCGCCGCCATCGTAGGCCGCTCGGCAATGCGGCGCGCGAACTCCAAGGTCTTGTCCTCGAGTTCGTCGAGCGGGAAGACCTTCGACACCATGCCGAGTCGGTAGGCCTCGTCAGCGTCCAGCGAATCACCGGTCAGCAACAGCTCTTTGGCTTTACGCGGGCCGAACTCCCAAGGATGCGCGTAATATTCGACACCGGGCATACCCATGCGAACACCGACCACGTCGCTGAACTTCGCATTGTCGGCGGCGACGATCAGATCACAGGCCCAGATCAGCATCAAACCCGCGGAAATCGCGTTGCCCTGTACCTGGGCGATGGTGATCTTACGCAGATCGCGCCAACGGCAGGTGTTTTGGAAGAAGTAATGCCACTCCTGGAGATACGTCTTCTCCGCGACGGCATCGCGGTTGGAGCCGTTTATCCGAAAGCTCGGTAGCTGCGCCGGTCCGGGCGCCCGTTCCGCCAACGCCAACTCCGAGCCCAAGTCGTGACCGGCGGAGAAATTCCTACCGCGCGCGGCCAAGATCACCACCCGAACGTCGTCGTCGGCCTCGGCGCGTAAGAACGCCTCGTCGAGTTGAACCAGCAGGCCACGGCTCTGAGCGTTGTGCGCCTCCGGCCGGCTCAGCCAGACCCGGGCGATGCGGCCGTCGTCGAGCGTTTCGTAGGACACCAGCTCTTCGGGCTGCCCGTCCACCGCGTTGGTGCCCACCTCGTTGGGGACTGCCATTCGCCACCTCACTCGCCTCGGTTGGGTGCTTACACATTACGGCCAGCCCGTAACGCGCCCGTCGGCGGGTTGCGACGCCCGCTGCGGGCGAATACGCACTTCGCATACAGTTATGACATGCCCGCTAAATCTGATCACCACGAAATCGAAGATGTGGCACCGCTGACTGACAGCACCGCAAGCCAAGCCAGGCGCGTAGTAGCGGCCTACGCGAACGACGCCGACGAATGCCGCATCTTCTTGTCGATGCTCGGTATCGGGCCGGCGAAAATCGAGGTCTAAATGCCCCCCGCGGGAGGCCAGCGCTCAAAGGTGTCTGCCGCCGGGGAGTCCGACTTCGTGGTGGTCGCCAACCGGCTGCCGATCGACATGGAGCGGCTGCCCGACGGGAGCACCACGTGGAAGCGCAGCCCCGGCGGGTTGGTTACGGCCTTGGAGCCGCTGCTTCGCCGCCGTCAAGGCGCCTGGGTCGGGTGGCCGGGGATTGTCGACGCCGACGAGGAGCCCATCGAAGCGGAGGACCTGCGGCTTCACCCGGTGCGTCTGTCCGCCGACGATGTCGCCGAGTATTACGAGGGATTCTCCAACGCCACGCTGTGGCCGCTCTATCACGACGTCATCGTCAAACCGCTCTACCACCGGGAATGGTGGGACCGCTACGTCGACGTCAACCGCCGATTCGCCGAAGCCGCTTCACGCGCCGCCGACCGGGGGGCGACCGTCTGGGTGCAGGATTACCAGTTGCAGCTGGTTCCCAAGATGCTGCGCGAATTGCGGCCCGACCTGACCATCGGCTTCTTTCTGCACATCCCTTTCCCGCCGGTCGAGCTGTTCATGCAGTTGCCCTGGCGCACCGAGATCGTGGAAGGACTACTGGGCGCCGACCTGGTGGGATTCCATCTGACCGGAGGCGCCCAGAACTTCCTGATTCTGTCCCGACGCCTGGTCGGCGCGAACACCTCCCGCGGCACGGTGGGTGTGCGATCGCGTTTCGGTGAGGTCGAGGTCGACGGGCGCACCACCCGCGTGGGCGCCTTTCCCATCTCGATCGATTCCAGCGAACTTGACCAGAAAGGTCGTGACCGCAACATCCGCAAGCGGGCCAGGGAGATTCGGGCCGAGGTCGGCAATCCCCGCAAGGTTCTGCTCGGCGTCGACCGGCTGGACTACACCAAAGGCATCGACGTGCGGCTCAAGGCCTTTGCCGAGCTGCTCGCGGAGGGCCGCGTCAAAGGTGACGACACCGTGCTGGTCCAGCTCGCCACGCCCAGCCGTGAGCGGGTCGAGAGCTACCAGAAGCTGCGCGAGGATATCGAGCGCCAGGTCGGCCATATCAACGGCGAATACGCCGAAGTCGGCCATCCGGTGGTGCATTATCTGCACCGCCCGGTCCCCCGGGACGAACTCGTCGCGTTCTTTGTGGCCAGTGATGTCATGTTGGTCACCCCGCTGCGGGACGGGATGAACCTGGTGGCCAAGGAATACGTCGCCTGCCGCAGCGACCTCGGCGGCGCACTGGTGCTCAGCGAATTCACCGGTGCCGCGGCCGAACTCCGGCAGGCCTACCTGGTCAATCCGCATGACACCGAAGGCGTCAAAGACGCGATCGAGACAGCACTCAATCAAACCGACGAGGAGGGGCGACGCCGAATGCGGGCGTTGCGCCGCCAGGTACTCGTCCACGACGTCGACCGCTGGGCGCGGTCTTTTCTCGACGCGCTGGCCGAGGCGCATCCGCAGAACAGTTGAATCGATGGTGGCACCGCGGGTGCGCTGGAATACTCTTCTCTACCTAGCCGGAAGGGAGCGCGAAGATGAGTACCTCCCGCGGCCTGACCGCCGCCGCCGTCATGGCGCTCGTGGCTCTCGGGACGGCGAGCCCGGCCCAAGCGCTCGGACCGCCACCGGACGGCTTATACAGCTTCAGCGAAGCCGGTGCGCCCGCCGCGACGTGGAAGATCGTGGCGCTGTGTGACGCCCCATCCCGCCAGCGAGCCATCCCCGACTTCACCGACCCGGTCATTGCGGCGGACCTCTGCGCGCTGAACGTCAACAGCACGACCGCCCGGGTGATCAGCCGTCAGGAGAAGCTAGTCAACTACAACGGCCGGGCCCGACTGACCAGCGATCTGTGGACCTTCCAGATAGACAAGTCCAACGGTGTCGCGTGTCCGAATGGCGGCACCGCGCCGTCGACGGATACCTATGCGTTCGACGACGTATCGCTGGCCGGCACCCACACGAGCATCCATGACGCCGTCTGCGGCCTGGAGCCGGGGATGACCAAGACGCCGTTCACGCTGGCGTTCCAAGCACCGCTGCCCAATCCCGTCGAGCGTTATCCGTTGGATTGCAACGAGATCGGGCAATGCCGCTGACGGGCTGGACGGCTAGATCGGCGTGATGTAGTTGATCAACCACTTGCCGCCGACCCGCTGATAGTCGACCCGCAACCGGCTGCCGTCGTAGAGCGGCTCCCGCGATTTGTCGGTCACAGTGCGGTTCATGTAGACCATTACCGATGCCGAATTACGTTGAGCTGCAATGACTCCCACGCCGACAACGTTTGCCTGCACGACCACCTCGCGCTTCTTTGCCTCCGGAATGATCTGCTGAGTGGCACTCTTTTCGAACTCGTGGCGATAGCTCGGTGTGAGCAGCGGATACGCGGCATCGAGGCTGCGCTCGACGGTTTGGTAGTCATAGGCGAATACCTGCGGGATTTCCTTGGCGGCCAACGGCGGGAGCACCGCCCGCGCCGACTGCTCACCGCGGGTCTCCACCCGTTCCCAATAGAACCAGCCGCCGACTGCGGCCAACCCGACGAAGGCAGTGGTCAGCAGGCTGACGGTGGCGGCGATCAACCACCGCATCAATTGCCCCCGTCCGGATACTTCAGGTCATAGCCGGTCATTCGGCCGTTGTCGTCCTCGTGCACGATGACGCGCATCCGGTAGGGCTCGGACGGCTTGTTGACACCGTTCATGTCGGTGACGGTCACCCGCACCGACACCAGGACCGAGGCATTGTCGGTGACGTTGTCGATGCCCTCGAGCGCGGCGCCGTTGACGACCGCCTCCGATGTCGCGTCAGTGTGACGGAATAGCGCTTTGATGTTCTCGACGTTGTTGTTGGAACTGAGCATGCCCCGCAACGGCCCGCTGGTGCCGTCGACGAACCGGGCCACGCTCTGGTCGATGTTGTCCGGCGTGTAGCTGAACATGTTGACCACGGTCTGGGTGGCGGTGTCGACGAAGCGCTGGGCGCGGGCCTGTTTGGCGTCCACGTGGCGCTGCTGGTAGATCTCCACCGCCAGGCCCGCGGCCAGCACCGCGATCCCGACCAGCGCGGCTGCCAGCGCGATAAAACCGACCAGCCGACTGTGTGCGAGGCGCCGTGGCGGCGGACCGACCGGCCTGGGTCGCCGCCTGACCGGTTCGGGCGGTGCCTCGACCCGGACCGTCGCGGACGCTGCCTCACCGCCGGTCGGGCCGGCTGCCCGCGACGCCCGCCGTCGCACGGGCCGCGTCGCCGACTCCGCTTCGGTCACGACTGCCTCGGATCACGCATCAGGTCCACCCAGTTCTCGGCGCTCGATACTCTGCCGGGCGCGAAGATACCAGTGCCTCCAGCCGGGTCCTGGAAAACTCCCGTGCTCTGGTCGTAGGTGGAGTAGGCCGTGCCGTTGGCCTGCGGCACCGGGCCGGGCGGCGGGCCCCACGGCTTCTCCGGCGGCGGGTACGGTGCCGGCGGCGAGAGGCCTTCCGGTGGCGGCGGCGCTGGAACCGCCTTCGGGAACGGAATCGCGGGCGGCTGCGGCGGGTACGGCGCGGGAGGTATCCACGCCTGTCGGCCATCGGTGCCGCCGGTGTTCGGCGGAGGCGGCGTCGGGAACGGCTGGTTGGGGGCCGGACCGGGTCCCGCCACTACACCGGGCGGGAGCGGCCCGGCGATCGGGGTGCCAGGATCGGGGTCGGCTCCCGGCGGGATGAACGGGTACTTGTTGGGCGGCAGAATATTCAGGCCATTGGTCACCGGGGTGCCGTACGGGATCGGCGGTCCGCGCCACGGGTTGGTGCCGGTCGGCACATAGCCCTTCGGGTCGCGGCACAGCGCCACGGTCGGTGCCCGCTTGCCTGGGAACTCCTGGCATGGGTAGTTGCGCGCCCCACGCACCGTCGATCCGTCGTTTTGGGCGGTCTTGCAGTACATGTCGGTCGGAATTTCCCGAAGCGTCTCGTCGGCCGGAGTCCGGATCAACGGCGGCGGGATGAAACCGGTGTTGCACGGCGGCGGGTCGATGTTGATCTTGAAGTCCAGCTTGGCGCCCTCATCGAGGGGTTCACCGTTGGCTGCGGTGATGAGCGCGGCGAACAGCGCCGGCAACACCACCAACAGCTGCTCGATCGATTTGTGGTAGATGACGCCGACCCGGCCAAGATTCGCCAGGTTGGCCGCCAGCATCGGGAACGACGGCCGGATACCGGTGAACGCGGTATTGGCCTCGTCGGCGACGGGCGGGACCACAGCCAACAAGTTGCGCAGCTGCGGGTCGGCTTGCCGCACTTCGGAAGTGAATCTCGCCAGTCCGTTGGACAGCGACTTGATGTCGTTGCCGGAGCGGATCTGGGCTTGCAGGAACGGCCCCACCTGATCGATCAACTGCGAGGTCTGTGGATAGGCGGCATTGGCCTCGTCCACCAACAACCGGGCCGATTCGATCAGCCGGGCCAACTCCGGACCGGATCCGTTGAACGCGGTGAAGGTTTCGTGCAGCAGCTCACGCAGCCGGGTGTCGGCGACGCTGTTGACCAGTGTCTCGGACTGATGCAGCAGCGTGGCGATGTCCACGCCGATCCGGGTGTCGTCTCGATCGATGCGGGATCCGTTGTGCAGCTTGGTCGTTGCCGGATGATCCGGCGGCACCAGGTCGACGTACTGCTCGCCGATCGCCGACACGCTCTTCACGGTGGCGGTGACGTTCGACGGCACCCCGGTGCCGCTGTTCAGCCGCATGACCGCGTCGACGCCGTGCTGGTTGAGCCCGACCGACTCCACCCGGCCTACCTCGACGCCGCGATAGGTGACGTTGGCGTTCTTGTACAGACCGCCGCCGGCGACGAAGTCGGCGGTCACCCGGTAAGTGCCGACACCCAGCGCGGCCGGCAGCCGCAGGTAGAAGATCGCCATGATGGCGACCGTGACCACCGTGACCACCCCGAAGATGGCCAGTTGGGCTTTCGTTAAGCGGTCCAGCATCAGTTGTTCCCTGCCGGCGTGCCAGGCGGAATCTTGAACGGGTCGGCAGCCTGTCCGGACAGGTTGGCCATCTCCCCGAGCAGGAAGTCCGGCGGGTTCAGAATGTCCTTCATGTGCAGCATGTTCGGGTCCAGCGGCCACGATGTGGTGAAGAACGTCTCCCCGAGTCGCCGCACGGTGAGGTCGAATGTGGTGAACACGTTGAGGTAGTCACCACGCACCGCCTGCTTGATACCGAAGTTCGGGAACGGGAACGTCAGCAATATCTGGAGTGACGAGATGAAGTTTTTGCGGTTGTCGGCCAGCGCCTTGGTGGCCGAGTACAGGCTTTTGAGGTCCTCGGCAAAGTCGACCTTGGTTTGCGCGAGCACGTGCGACGCGACGGTCGCCACCTTCTTGAGCGCGGCAAACGCCTCGACGATGTTGTCCCGGTTCTTGTTGAGTACCAACAGCGCGCCCGGCAGCGAATCAAGTGTTCGCCCCAGGCTGTCTTTGTTGCTCGCCAGGATTGCCGAGAACCGGTCCAAACCGTTGATGGCACCGATGATGTCGTTGACTTGCCTGTTCAATCCCGCTGTCAGCTCGGCGAGCCGCGGTACCAGGTTGACGAGCTGACTTTCCCGGCCCGCGACAGCCTGGTAGCTCTCGTCGGTGATCTCTTGCAGCGCACCGAGATTGCCTTTGTTGACGACAACGCCGAGTGCGGAGAGCACTTCTTCAGTGGTGGGATAGCGACTGGTACGTGACTCCTGGATGGTCGAGCCGTCGACCAGCCGGCCCACCGGCGTCTGGTTTGTCGGGGCGGCCAGCTCGACATGCTGAGAGCCGAGCAGCGAGGTCTGCGCCACCCTGGCAATCGAATTCGACGGCAATTTCACGTTGCGGTCCAGTGCCAATTTGACTGCGGCAAAGAAGCTCCCGTCCGGGCGCTGCCTCGCATCGATTCCCGACACACTGCCAACTGTGACGTCGTCGACCATGACCGGTGAGTTCTGCGGCAGTGTTGCCACGTCTGCCAAGTCGACGGTGATCGAGTAGGAACCGGGGCCGTGGCCGGCGGTCCCGGGCAGCGCGACCGAGTTCAATCCGCCGAACTGGCAGCCGGCAAGCAGCGCGCTGCCCACCACTAATACGCCGCCGCGCAACCAGATCCGGCTCATCGTCCGGCCCCCTGCTCTGCCGGCAGCGGAGCGGAGGGTGCCAATACGGCCTGGGGCGGACCTGGCCGCGGACCGAATGGCACCGTCGGGGACGCAAGGGCAGGAGGCACGGCGGGCGGGGCACGGTTCGGCGCGGCCTGCGGAACCAACAGGGCCTGCAGGTCCGAGGCATTGGGCGGGTGAACTCCTGGTGCCGGGATCCATTTCAGGTCAGGAATCGGCGTCTGCGCCTTGGCTTGGGTGGCCGGCGTGTCGTAGATGATCTGGCCCTTATACGCGGTGATCGAGTTGATCGGGTGGAACATGATCGGCGGGTAATTGAACGTCAGCCGGCGCAGCGGCGGCCCCAACCGCTCCCGACAGACCTCTGCGCGCTTGTAGTACTCCGGTCCGGACAGTCCGGCCGCGGTATCGAACGAGCCGCCGCAGATGAATTGGACGGGGTTGGAGAATTCAGGAATCGAGATCAGGCCGTTCAACGTGCCCTGAGCGGGGTCGTAGATGTTGTAGAAGTTGGCGATGCCGGGGCCTGCCACGTGCAGCACCTGTTCGATGTCCTCGCTCTGATCGCTCAGCACCTTGGTCAGGTCGTTGAGTTTGTCGACCGTCCCGATCAGTGTCGAATTGTTCTGCTGCAGAAACCCTTTCACGTCGACAAGCGCCTGGTTGAGAGTTCCCAGGGTGTGATCCAGATGCGTCGAGCTGTCGGCGAGCACCTGCGAAACCGATGCCACGTGTCCGGCGAACGAGACGATCTGTTCGTTGCTGGATGACAGCGCACCGACCAACACCTGCAGGTTCTTCACCGTGCCGAAGATGTCGCCACGTGAATCCCCCAGTCGACCGGCAACCTGCGAGAGCTCGCGGAGCGCGTTGTGGAATGAGTCGCCGTTGCCGTTGAACGTGTCCGCGGCCTGGTTGATCACTTTGCCCAGCGGTCCCTGCAGCTGTCCGGCTGCCGGACTCAGCTGCTTGGCCAGATCCGTCAGTGCCCCTTTGACCTCGTCCCATTCCACCGGCACCGCGGTGCGTGACAGCTCGATACTGGCCCCGGCAGGCATCGCTGGTCCGCCGGTGTAGGCGGGGGCGAGCTGGATGTAACGCGCCGCAACCAGGTTGGGCGCCATAATGACCGCCTTGGCGTCCTGGGGAATTCTGACATTGCGGTCCACCGACATGGTGATCTTGACGTCGTCAGCGCGCGGCACGATCGAGTCGATCTTGCCCACCGGCACGCCGAGAATCCGGATCTGATCCCCGGGATACAGGCCGACCGCTGAGGTGAAGTAGCCGACGATCTTGTTCCCGGTCCGCGCGGGCCACACCAAATACGCACCCACCGCGAGAAAAACGGCAAGCAGCACGGCCAGCGCCAGCCGCGTGCCGCGGCGACGTTCCTTGATCGCGGAGAACACGGTCATGGCGACTGCGGCCTGATCCGCCAGCGCTCCTGCACTAGCCCGCGCAGATAATCCGCGAAGCTGTTCGGGAGCTTGCCGGGCTGGAAGACGGCGTCGAACAGCATCCCGACGATCGGAGACGGCACCACGCCGTAGACATTCACATTGAACCCCGGTCCGGAGCCGACCACCTCGCCGAGCGTGGTCGCGTACGGGGGCAAACGTTTCAGCGCCTCGCTGATGTAGTCGCGGCGCTCGTTGAGATCGTCCAGTACCGTGTTGAGCTTGCTGAGGGCCGGACCGAACTCCCTGCGGTTATCGGCGACGAAGCCGGAAAGCTGTTGCGAGACATCGTCGATGCCGCCGATCAGCTCCGCCAGCGCAGCTCGGCGCGCATCGAGCGCGGCGAACAATTGCGTACCGTCTTGGATCAGCTTGTTGACCTGCCCGGCCCGCTCGGAGAGCACCGCTGTCACCGACTTGGCATGTGCCAACAGACTTTCCAACGCCTCATCGCGCCGGTTTAACGTACGCGACAGCGAGGTCACCCCGTCCAGCGCGCCACGCAGCTGCGGGGTGGCGTCGTGCAGCGCGTCGGTGAGAACGTGTAGTGATTTCTCAAACTGGGCCTTGTCCAAATCGCCGGCGTTGCCGCCCAGATCCTCGAGCGCAGAGCCGAGGGTGTACGGCGTCGTGGTGCGGGTCAACGGGATGGTGGTCGCACTACCAGTTCCCGCCGGGGTCACCGCGATCGAGCGCTGACCGAGGATGGTTTCGGTGCGAATCGCGGCCAGTGATTGGTTGCCGACGGTGACGTGGCTATCGATGGTAAAGGTGACTTTGGCGCTGTCTCCGGCCAATCCGAGTGATTGCACCTTGCCGACCTTGATCCCCGACACGTAGACGTCGTTTCCGGGCGTGATCCCGCCGGCGTCTCTGAAGTAGGCGGTGTAACCCCGGCCCTGCGGCCAGAACGGCAAACCGGTGTAGCCGAAAGCCACCAATATGACGCAGAACACCAGCACCACCCCGAAGATGCCGGTGCGGAGCGGATCGCGAACATCTGCCTTACTTGGCAAAAGCGCACCTCCCCTTGCTCGGATCGGGCTGGCCGCCCATTCCGATCTGGATGTCGCTACCGGCAGGCCCGTTGATCTTCAGCGACACCGCGCAGAAGTAAATGTTGAAGTAGGCGCCGTAGGCGCCAAGCGCGGACAGCCGCAGATAATCCTCGCCGAGCTGCTCGATGTCGTTGTTGACCTCGGGCATACGATCGGCGATCTCGGTGCTCAGTGGTCGGACGTTCTCGATGTTGCCCTGCAACGGCCGGCGTCCGCGCTTCAGAAACTCGGTCAGATCCGACGTCGTCGACGCCAGCGGCGGGATGGCGCCGGCCACCGCGTCGCGGCCCTGCGCCAACCCGGTGATCAGCTTCTGCAGCTCATCGACGCTGGCAGAGAACTGCGCTCCCTTGGCGTCAACGGTGGTCAACACAGCGTTGAGGTTGTTGATCACATCGCCGATCACCTGGTCGCGGGCACCCAGCGTCGACCCGAAGGCGTTGGTGTCGGCCAGCAGGTTGGACAACGCACCGCCCTGGCCCTGCAGCAGCTCGATCACGTAGCTGCTGACCGTGTTGATCTTGTTGGCGTCCAAGCCCTTGAGCACCGGCCGCAGGCCACCGAGCAACGCGTCGAGATCCAGCGCCGGCTGGGTGTGCGACTGATCGATAGTCGCGCCCGGCCGCAGCTTTCGCAGTTCGCCCGGGCCTGAGGTGATTTCGAGGAAGCGGTCACCGACGAGGTTGTCGTAGCGGATCACCGCGCGCGTCGATGAGTACAGCGTGTACCGCTTGTCTACCGTGAAGGCCACGTCCACCGTGTTGTTCGGGTTGAGCTTAACGTCCTTGACCGAACCCACCGGCACCCCGGCGATGCGGACCTTCTGGCCGCCCTTCAACCGCGTCGCGTCAATGAAGTTGGCGTGGTACGTGTTTGACGGACCGAAGCGGAACTCCCCGAATATCACCACCAGGCCGACCGCCACCAACACCATGGTGATGGTGAAGATGCCGACCTTCACCATCATCGAGCGGTGCGACGCGTAGCCGTCGGCCATCAGAAATCGTCCCGTTCGGCAAACGAGCCGTGGAACAGCCACTGCAGCGTCGACGGTGCGTCCACCTGCATCTCAGTAAACGGCTCGTACGGGATGTTGGCATTGTCGGTGACGAGGAACGGCGCGCGGAACCAGGACCCGCCGGTCTGCTTGGTGGGTATGTCGGGCAGCCCGCGGCAGTTCGGCCCGCCGGAGGCGTTGACGATTGGCAGGCTCTCCGGGTACGTGTACGACGGCGCGCCCAGGATGAAACTCGACGAGGTGAACAGGCCCGCTTTTTTGACACCCAACACGGGCGCGAATTCCTGGAGACCCCGCGCGATACCGGCAAACAGGCAGCCGAATTCCGGCGAGTAGTCGCCGGCGACCTTCAGCGGGGCACGAAGCCGTTTGAGGGCGTCGATGAGATCCTGCTCGGCTGGCGCCAATGTGTCATAGGCGTTGTTGGACAACCCGATTGCCGCCAGCAGGCTGCGATTGAGATTGCTCTGCTGGTCCACGACGGTCCTGGCGATCGTCGGCGTGTTGTTGAACACGGTGACCAGGTCGGGCGCCGCGTCGGCGTAGATGTTGGCCACTGCGGACGTCTTGCGGAAATCCTGCTGCAGGGTCGGCAGTTGCGGATTTAGTTGCTGCGTCAGGGTATTCAGCCCCGACAGCAGGTCGCCCAGGTCGTTGCCGTGTCCCCGCAGTCCTTCCGCGAGTGCGCTCAGCGTCCCATTGAGTTCGACGGGGTCGATCTTGTGCAGCAGGTCGGTGAGCGACTGAAACAGTGTGTTGACTTCCAGTGAAACCGCCGAGGCTGCCAAGTGGGCGCCGGGGCTGAGCGATGTCGTCAACGGTGTTTTGGGCGGAATGAAGTCCACCGACTTGGCACCGAAAATCGTGTTGCTGGCGATGTGAACCGCTGCGTTGGCGGGAATGTAGCGTAGCTCCCCGCTGTCGATCGCCAACTTCAGCTGCGCCTGATCGTCGGTGTAGCTGATGTTGTCGACCTTGCCGATCTGGATCCCGCGGTATTTGACCTTGCCGCCGCGGTCCATCTCCAGCCCGACGCGCGGCGCGGTGACGGTGACGGTGTCGATCGAGGAAAAAGCCGCGGTGTAGGACAGGTAGGTCAGCACCGCAAACGCCGCCAACAGAGAGGCCAGCAGCGCCGCTGCCAGCCTGACATGTGTGCGTCGTGCGCCGGTGCTTGCCAATACTCCCCCTTCGCCTAATAGCCCGGTTTCTCCTCATCGCGCTGCGCGCTCTGCATCGTCGCCGGGCTCACCCCGAGAGGTTGAAATTACCGGATGCGCCGTAGACAGCCAGCGAGATGAACAAAGTAATAACGACGACGACGATCAGCGATGTCCGCACCGCCTGGCCTACCGCTAGACCCACACCCACCGGGCCGCCAGAAGCGTTGTAGCCGTAGTAGGTATGGATCAGCATCACCCCGATCGACATCACGATGGCTTGCAGGAACGACCACAGCAGATCGGTGGGTATCAGGAAGGTGCTGAAGTAGTGGTCATACAAGCCGGCCGACTGGCCGTTGATGAACACCGTGGTGAACCGTGCGGCGAAAAACGAGGCCAGCACCGCCAGCGAGTACAGCGGGACGATCGCGATCAAACCCGCGATCAGCCGGGTGGACACCAGATAGGAAACCGAGTGCACGGCCATCGCCTCGACGGCGTCGATTTCCTCGGCGACCCGCATCGCGCCCAGCTGGGCGGTGGTGCCGGCGCCGATGGTGGCGGCTAGCGCGATACCCGCCACCACGGGAGCGACGATGCGGACATTGAGAAATGCTGACAGGAATCCGGTCAACGCCTCGATACCGATGTTGCCCAGTGACTCGTAGCCCTGCACCGCGATCACACCGCCGGACGCCAACGTCAAAAACGCTGCGACACCTACTGTTCCGCCGATCAGGACCAGCGCGCCGGTGCCCATCGTCATCTCGGCGATGAGCCGGATCGTCTCCTTCCGGTACCGGGTGAGCGCATTCGGGATGTAGCGGATCGATTCGCCGTAGAACAGCGCCTGCTCGCCGAAACTGTCGACCGGTCCGGCGAAGCGGGAGAGAAAGCGGCGGATGCGCACCGTGGCGTCGTAACTCATGCGCGCCACTCCACAATCCCGCCGTTGCCGGGATCTTCGTCATCGTCGCGACTCACCTCGTCACCGCGCCAGCACTCGAACGCCGATCGCCGTCATGATCACGTTGATCACGAACAGGCAGATGAACGCGTACACCACCGTCTCGTTGACGGCGTTTCCGACGCCCTTTGGTCCGCCCTTGACCGTCAGACCCCGGTAGCAGCCGACCAGGCCGGCGACGACGCCGAACAACAGCGCCTTGATTTCGGAGAGCACCAGTTCGCCGAGGTGGGTGAGCACCGTCAGGCCGTTGACGAACGCCCCCGGGTTCACGCCCTGTAGCAAGACGGAGAACACATAACCCCCGGCGATGCCGATCGCCGACACCAACCCGTTCAGCAGCAGCGCGACGAACGTCGACGCCAACACCCTGGGCACCACCAGGCGCTGGATCGGATCGATGCCCAGCACCCGCATCGCGTCGATTTCCTCGCGGATGGTGCGGGCGCCCAGGTCGGCGCAGATCGCGGTGGCACCCGCGCCGGCCACCACCAACACGGTGACGACGGGCCCCAGCTGGGTGATGGTTCCGAATGCGGTACCCGCCCCGGACAGGTCGGCGGCGCCGATCTCGCGCAACAGAATGTTGAGGGTGAACGCCACCAGGACCGTGAACGGGATGGAGACCAACAGGGTCGGGATCAGCGAGACCCGGGCGATCATCCAGGTCTGGTCGAGGAACTCACGGAACTGGAATGGTCGACGGAAGATGGCGCGAAAGGTCTCCAGCGACATTTCTACGAACCCGCCCACGGCCCGGGCCGGGACCGCGAGCTGTTCGATCAACCTGGTTCCCCTCTCGCGCGGGTGTCTGCAAGTTCGACAGCGATTCCTCCGCGTCCCGGTTGGCGCCGTCCTGATTTCCTGGCGTGCAGACGGCGCTCCGCGTGAGCCGGATCATCCTAACTAGAACAAGTTCGGCGTGTCAAAGAACGGCAAATTAGACAAAAGTTAGTAGTTTTGCCAGGTCAGGGCTTTTGTGATGCAGTTCATTCTGTAACGTGTTCTAGTTGTTGCGAACTGGACGGGGTGTCTTGCGGTCCGGATCATCACTCCAATAGCCAGGTCGCCCCGAAATTCCGTTTCGGGTCGCGCTCGGCAAAGTAATCCTGCAGCGTGGCGCTGAGTTCCTGCGCGTCCCAGGCCTGCGCGTCTGCGGTGAACCGGTGCTCGAGGCTGGGCGCCGACAAAAGCGTCACCTGTGGTCCATAGACGACAAAAACCTGGCCGTTGACCGCTTCGGCTGCAGGCGAGGCGAGGAAGCGGACCAGCGTGACCACGTGCTCGGGCGAGAGGGGATCGATCTCGCCGTCACCGACCTCGTGCGCCTCGCCGAACACGCCGGCGGTCATCGCGGTCCGGGCGCGGGGAGCGATCGCGTTTGCGCAAACTCCGTAACGGCCGAGCGCCCTGGTGGCCGACAGGGTCAGCGCGATGATGCCCGCCTTGGCGGCGCCGTAGTTGGCCTGCCCCACCGGGCCGGTGACCCCCGCCTCCGAGGAGGTGTTGATGATGCGGCCGTAGACCGATCCGGCCGATCCCCCAGCGTCCTTGGCTTTCTGCCGCCAATAGGTGGCCGCGTTGCGGGTCAGCAGAAAATGGCCGCGCAGATGCACGGCGATCACCGCGTCCCAGTCGTCGTCGGACATGTTGAACAGCATCCGGTCGCGGGTGATGCCGGCGTTGTTGACCACGATGTTCAAGCCCCCGAGCCCATCGGCGGTGCTGACCATCTCGTCGGCCGTCGCGCGTTGGCTGATGTCGCCGGAGACCGCGACCGCCTTGGCGCCGGCGGCGGTGATCTCGTCGATGACGTCGGAGGCATCCAGCGCGGCGGCGATGTCGTTGACCACGACGGTCGCGCCGGCACGGGCCAAGCCGATCGCTTCGGCGCGGCCCAACCCTGCGGCCGCACCGGTCACCACCGCGACCTTTCCGGACAGATCGGTCGCTTTCGTGCTGCTCGTCAATTTATGAATACCTCTAGTCTTCGCGTTTCAGGGCGGCTCGCGGGCATTCGGCGATCGCCTGCTCGGCCAGCGCCTCCTGGTCGGCGGGGACCGGGTCGGTCTTCACTACGGCGTAGTCCTCATCGTCAAGATCGAAGATATCCGGCGCGATTCCCAAGCACACCGCGTTGCCCTCGCAGCGGTCGTGGTCGACTATCACCCGCACGGCGTCCTCCTAAAACGTGGGCTGTGACTGCGTAGGAACCCACCATACGACCAGCCGCGAACGCGTTCGGCGTGACGGTCGCTGGACCCTCAGACTAGAACGTGTTACAACCAGGGTGGCGAATGGGTAGCCATTGATGCAGGCTGCCGCGCACTCAACCCACGACTGGAGGGTGGCCGGAATGCGCATCAGTTATACCCCCGAGCAGGAGGAGCTGCGTCGCGAGCTTCGGGCGTACTTCGAGAAGCTGATCACCCCGGAACGCCGCGAAGCATTGAGCTCGACGTCAGGTGAGGTCGGCGAAGGCAACGTCTACCGCGAGACGGTCGCCCAGATGGGCAAGGACGGGTGGCTCACCCTGAACTGGCCTAAGGAGTACGGCGGCCAGGACCGCTCACCGATGGACTCGCTGATCTTCACCGACGAGGCCGCGATCGCCGGCGCACCGGTGCCGTTCCTGACCATCAACAGCGTCGCGCCGACCATCATGGCCTTCGGTACCGAGGAGCAGAAGAAGTTCTACCTGCCCAAGATCGCTTCGGGGGACCTGCACTTCTCGATCGGCTACTCCGAGCCCGGTGCCGGCACCGACCTGGCCAACCTGCGGACCACCGCTGTGCGCGACGGCGACGACTACGTGGTCAACGGCCAGAAGATGTGGACCAGCCTGATCTCATACGCGGACTACGTCTGGCTGGCCGCGCGCACCAACACCGAAGCCAAGAAGCACCGCGGGATCTCGATGCTGATCGTGCCAACCAGCTCGGAGGGTTTCTCATGGACGCCGGTGCACACCATGGCGGGTGTGGACACCAGCGCCACCTATTACCAAGATGTCCGCGTCCCGGTCGCCAACCGGGTCGGCGAGGAGAACGGCGGCTGGAAGCTGGTCACCAACCAGCTCAACCACGAGCGCGTCGCGCTGGTATCGCCGATGCCGATCATCATGGCGCTCAACCAGGTACGGGACTGGGCGCAGAACACCAAGGACGCCGGCGGCGCTCGGCTCATCGATTCCGAATGGGTGCAGCTCAACCTGGCCCGGGTACACGCCAAGGTCGAGGTCCTCAAGCTGATCAACTGGGAGCTCGCGTCGTCGGACTCCGCCTCGCCGTCGCCCGCGGACGCCTCCGCGGCCAAGGTGTTCGGCACCGAATTCGCCACCGAGGCCTACCGGCTGCTAATGGAGGTGCTGGGTACCGCGGCGACCGTGCGTCAGAATTCCCCCGGAGCGTTGCTGCGCGGCCGAGTCGAGCGGATGCACCGGGCCTGCTTGATCCTGACGTTCGGCGGCGGCACCAACGAAGTGCAGCGCGACATCATCGGCATGGTGGCGTTGGGCCTGCCTCGAGCCAACCGCTAACGCAGAAGGATTCCCAAAGATCATGGACTTTTCGACCACCGAAGCCGCGCAAGATCTCGGCGATCTCGTCAACACGATCGTCGATTCGGTGTGCACGCCAGAGCATCAACGGCAACTCGACGATCTGGAGCAACGCTTCGACCGCCAGCTGTGGGGCAAGCTCATCGACGCCGACATCCTCTCCACCGCGACGCCGGAGTCGTTGGGCGGAGGCGGTTTTGGCGTGCTCGAACAGATGGCCGTACTCGTCGGTCTCGGCCGGCAACTTGCGGCCGTCCCCTACCTCGACTCCGTTGTTCTGGCGGCGGGCGCCCTCGCCCGGTTCGGTTCACCGGAACTTCAGCAGGATTGGGGCGAGCCCGCTGTCAGCGGCGCCAAGATCCTCACGGTCGCGTTGGACGGCGAGATGGGCGACGGGCCGGTGCAGGCCGCGCGTTCCGGTGACGGCTACCGCCTGTCCGGAACCCGCACCCAGGTCGGCTACGGGCCGGTGGCCGATGCGTTCCTGGTGCCGGCCGAAACCGATTCCGGTACCGCCGTTTTCCTGATTGCCACCAGCGACCCAGGAGTCTCGGTGACGACGCTGGAGACCACCGGGCTGGGCAGCATCGGGCACCTCCGGCTGGACGGGGTCGAGGTACCCGCCCAACGGGTGGTCGGCGGCGAGGACGTAGTCAGCTGGATCGCCACGCTGGATATGCTGGGCCACGCCGCTTTTCAGCTCGGTGTGCTGGACCGCGGGCTGCAGTTGACAGCCGAATACGCGCGGACTCGTGAGCAGTTCGACCGCCCGATCGGCAGCTTCCAGGCAGTAGGGCAACGGCTGGCCGACGCCTACATCGACGTCAAGGGGCTGCGGCTGACCCTGACCCAGGCCGCGTGGCGACTCAGCGAGGATCTGCCAGCCGACACCGAGGTCGCCACCGCGGCATTCTGGGCCGCCGACGCCGGACATCGGGTGGCGCACACCATCGTTCACATCCACGGCGGTGTCGGTATCGACATCGATCATCCGGTGCACCGCTACTTCCTGGCCGCCAAGCAAACCGAGTTCGCGGTGGGCGGGGCGACCGGGCAACTGCTGCGTATCGGTCGTGAGCTGGCGGACACCCCGGCCTAACCCTGTGACCGAACCGCTTCCAACCGTCGTCGACTTGCTCCGACCGCTCGTCGATGTCGAGGATCGGGGCGTCTACTTCGAGGATTCGTTCGTCAACTGGCGTGATCACCTCCGGCACGGTGCCGCGGTAGCGGCGACGCTGCGGGCGCGACTCGACCCGGCCCGGCCGCCACACGTCGGAGTGCTGCTGGAGAACACCCCGTTCTTCTCCGCGGTGTTGGTCGCCGCGGGCATATCGGGAATTGTGCCGGTTGGCCTCAACCCGGTGCGCCGCGGTCCCGCGCTGGCCCGAGACATCGCTCATGCCGATTGCCAACTGGTGCTGGCCGATTCGAATTCTGCTGCGACGCTGGGTGATATCGGCCACGTCAACGTCGACGCGGCGGAATGGGCCGACGAGGTGGCCGCGCGCCACGATGCCGAGATGGGATTCCAGTCGGCCCGGCCCGACGATCTGTTCATGCTGATCTTCACCTCGGGTACCAGCGGTGACCCCAAGGCGGTGATGTGCAGCCACGGCAAGGTGGCGATCGCCGGCGTGACGATGACCGACCGCTTCAGCCTTGACCCTTCAGATGTCTGCTATGCATCGATGCCGTTGTTCCATTCCAACGCCGTGCTGGTGGGATGGGCGGTGTCGTTAGCCTGCCGCGGTTCAATGGTGTTGCGGCGCAAGTTCTCCGCGTCCGGATTTGTGCCGGACATCCGCCGCTACGGCGCCACCTACGCCAACTACGTCGGCAAGCCGTTGTCCTATGTGCTCGCCCAGCCCGAGCGGCCGGACGACGCCGACAACCCGCTGCGGGCGGTCTACGGCAATGAGGGAGCGCCCGGAGATCTCGAGCGTTTCGCGGAGAGGTTCGGCTGCGTCGTCATCGACGGCTTCGGGTCGACGGAGGGCGGCGTGGCGATCAGCCGCACTCCGGATACCCCACCGGGTGCACTGGGTCTGCTGCCCGACGGCATCGAGATCCGCGATGTCGACACCGGTCAGCCCTGCCCGGTTGGCGTGGTGGGTGAGCTGGTAAACGTCAGCGGCCCGGGTCGTTTCGAGGGCTACTACAACGACACCGAGGCCAACGCGCAACGCATGGCAGGCGGCGTCTACCACAGCGGCGACCTGGCCTACCGTGACGAAGCCGGTTATGCGTACTTCACCGGCCGGCTCGGTGACTGGCTGCGCGTCGACGGGGAAAACCTGGGGACGGCGCCCATCGAGCGGGTGCTGCTGCGCCATCCGGACGTGACCGAGGTGGCGGTGTACGCGGTGCCGGATCCGGCCGTAGGCGATCAGGTGATGGCCGCGGTGGTGATGATGCCCGGCGTCGAGTTCGACGCGGACAAATTCCGTGCGTTCCTGGCCGCGCAGAGCGACCTGGGGCCCAAGCAGTGGCCGTCGTACGTGCGGGTCGGCGCGGCGCTGCCGCGCACCGCGACCTTCAAGGTGATCAAGCGGCAGCTGTCGGCCGAAGGCCTCGACTGCACCGATCCGGTGTTTCCCATTCGCCGTTAGTCACCGTCCCGGCGACGGTTGGCGTCGAACTAACCGAGGATTGACGGAACCACAGCGTCGATCAGGTGCGGTCCCGGTTCGGCGAAGGCCGTGCGCAACGCATCCGCGAATTCCTCGGCAGTGATGACACGCCGCGCCGGAACCCCCAGGCCCTCGGCTATCTTGACGAAATCCATACTGGGACGTGACAAATCGAGCAGATCAAGCGCTTTCGGACCCGGAGCTGAACCGGCTCCGACCCGCTGTAGCTCGATCCGCAGAATGTCGTAGGCACCGTTGTTGTAGATCACCGTGGTCACGTTCAGGTTCTCCCGCGCCTGAGTCCACAGACCCGAAATCGTGTACATCGCCGACCCGTCGGACTCCAGACACAGCACCGGCCGGTCGGGCGCGGCGACGGCTGCGCCCACGGCGGACGGAATGCCGAAACCGATGGCGCCGCCGGTGAGCGTGAGCCAGTCATGCGCGGGCGCGCCGGCCGTCGCCGCCGCCAGCGGCACACTCGACGTGTTGGACTCGTCGACGACGATCGCCCGTTCGGGCAGCAGGGCACCGATCACGTCGGCGACCGATGCGGCAGTGAGCGCACCTGACGGCAGCTGCGGCCGCGACGGCGCGGCGACGGCCGCAGTCGTGCCGGGCGCCACCTCATCGGCCAACGCCGCTAAAGCCGCTGCGGCGCCGATGTGTTCGGCGAGCACATGAACTTGGCAGCCCTCTGGCACCAGATCGCTCGCCTTGTCCGGATAGGCGAAGAACGACACCGGGGATGCCGCCCCGGCCAAGATCAGATGTTTGGCGCCATCGAGTTGAGCCGCGACGGCCTCGGCGAAGTAGGCAATCCGGTCGACCGCGGGAACGCCCGCGCCTCGCTCCAAGCGGGTGGGGAATACTTCGCAATACCAGCGGGCGCCGGTGGCGGCGGCGACCCGCGCCGCCGCGGTCAGCCCCGCCCCGCAGGTGGCGTCGCCGCCGATCAGGATCACCGTCGGTTCGCCGGATTGCAAGACTCTCGCGGCGACCTGCACGGCATCCGCGTCGACGGTCGGCGCGGGTCGAGCCGGGGCCGACTGGCTGGTCTGTGCGCCCTCTGTCCACGAAATATCCGCGGGCAGAATCAAAGTGGCGACCTGGCCGCCGCTTTGGCTGGTGGCGATGGCTTCGGCGGCATCAGTCGCGACATCACCGACGGATCGGCGCAGCCAGCCCGACACACTGCTGGCCACCGACTCGATGTCGGATTCCAGCGGGGCGTCGTACTTCTTGTGATAGGTGGCATGGTCGCCGACGACCACCACCATCGGCACCCGGGCGCGACGGGCGTTGTGCAGGTTGGCCAGGCCGTTGCCCAGCCCGGGGCCCAGATGCAGCAGCACCGCTGCGGGACGGCGGGCGATGCGGGCATAGCCATCAGCCGCGCCGGTCGCGACGCCCTCGAAAAGGGTTAGCACCCCGCGCATTCGCGGCACGGCGTCCAGCGCCGCGACGAAGTGCATCTCGGACGTTCCGGGGTTGGCGAAGCACACGTCGACGCCGCCATCGACGAGGGTATTGATAAGCGCCTGCGCGCCGTTCACAGTTGCACCTTTCGATCCTGCGAGAAGGAGGCCAGCATGGTCATCGCGGATCGACTGTAGACGCCCTCAGACGGCCATCGCGGCCCGGGCGACGGCACCCGTTCGACGTGCCGCCCTTATTCGAGCGAGCGGCCCGCACACCCCTGATTATCCAATCGGGGACCGGAACGTCGAGGCTCCGGTTCGGGTCATACTGTATGCCGAACCGGTCGCACCAATCGGTGCGCATCACGCAGTGACGTGAGCGGCATGCACATCGTCGGCCGGGCGCGCCTCGGTCTGCTCCTTGGCCCAGCGGTAGTCGGGTTTCCCGGCCGGTGAGCGCTTCACTTCGTCGACCAACCAAAGGCTGCGTGGCACTTTGTATCCCGCGATCTCGGCGCGCACGAAACTATCCAGCTCCGACAGCGTCGGCCGGGAACCGGGCCGGCCCTGCACCACGGCGGCGACATGCTGGCCGTAGCGGGCGTCCGGCACGCCGACCACCAACGCGTCGAAGACGTCGGGATGGCCCTTGAGCGCCGCTTCGACCTCCTCGGGGTAGATCTTCTCGCCGCCGCTGTTGATCGACACCGAGCCGCGGCCGAGCATGGTGACGGTGCCGTCCTGTTCGACCCGCGCATAGTCACCCGGAATGGCGTAGCGCACGCCATTGATGGTCTTGAACGTCTCGGCGGTCTTCTTCTCGTCCTTGTAGTAGCCGACCGGGATGTTGCCCTTCTTGGCGATCAGACCGCGCACGCCGGAACCGGGCTGCACTTCGTTGCCGTCCTCGTCGAGTACGACGGTGCGGTGATCGATCGTCACGCGCGGGCCGCCGCTGTGCGGCGCGTCCTTGGCGACGATGCTGGTGCCGCCGAAGCCGGTCTCCGAAGATCCGATGGAGTCGGTGATGACCCGGTTGGGCAGCAACTCCAGCAGGCGCTCCTTGATGCTCGGTGAGAACAGCGCCGCGGTGCTGGCGAGCAGGAACAGCGACGACAGATCGTACTTGGTGCCTTCGTCCTGATGCGCCAGCAATGCGTCGAGCAGCGGCCGCGCCATCGCGTCGCCGGTAAAGAACAGCAGGTTCACCTTGTGGTCGTGAATTCTCCGCCACACCTCGTCGGCGTTGAATTCCGGTGCGAGCACGGTGGTTTGGCCAGAAAAGATCGACATCCAAGTGGCCGACTGCGTGGCGCCGTGGATCATCGGCGGAATCGGATAGCGGATCATCGGCGGATTCTGCGCGGCGGCTTTGGCGAGGCCGTGCTCGTCTTTGACGAATTCGCCTGTGGCGAAGTCAGTTCCGCCGAACAGCACCCGGTAGATGTCCTCGTGGCGCCACATCACGCCCTTCGGGAAGCCGGTGGTGCCGCCGGTATACAGCAGGTAGATGTCATCGGCGCTGCGCTCACCGAAGTCACGTTCGGGCGAACTGTCCGCGACCGCCGCGTAGAACTCGAGACCGCCGTAACGCTGGAAATCGTTGTCGCTGCCATCTTCGACGACGAGGACCGTCTTGACGTTGGGGGTGTCCGGCAGCACGTTGGCGACCCGGTCGGCGTACTGGCGCTCGTGGACGAGCGCAACCATGTCGGAGTTGTCGAACAGGTAGCGAAGTTCGCCCTCGACGTAGCGGTAGTTGACGTTGACCAGGATGGCGCCGGCCTTCACGATGCCGAGCATCGCGATGACGATCTCGTTGCGGTTGCGGCAGTAGAGGCCTACCTTGTCGTCCTTCTTCACACCCTGGTCGAGAAGGTAGTGCGCCAGGCGGTTGGCCTTCTCCTCCAATCGGGCGTAGGTCAGCTGGTCGTCGCCGCAGATCAGGGCGACACGGTCGGGTACGGCGTCGATGGCGTGCTCAGCCAGGTCCGCAATATTCAGTGCCACGGACCCCAAATTAGAACGTGTTACATTTCCTGACAAGTCCGACGCCCGCATGGAGGAAGGCGATCACCCGTGAGCGAGTCCGAAAAAAACGCCGACGCCATCATTGAGCAGCGCGGACACACCCTGATCTTGACGCTGAACCGCCCCGAGGCCCGCAATGCGCTCTCTACCGAGATGCTCTCGATCATGGTCGAGGCGTGGGACCGCGTCGACAACGATCCCGACATCCGGTGCTGCATCCTGACCGGGGCCGGCGGCTACTTCTGCGCGGGCATGGACCTCAAGGCCGCAACCGCCCGGCCGCCGGGTGACTCGTTCAAGGACGGCAGCTATGACCCGTCACGCATCGACGCCCTGCTGAAAGGCCGTCGGCTGACCAAACCGCTGATCGCCGCGGTCGAGGGCCCGGCCATCGCCGGCGGCACCGAGATCTTGCAGGGCACCGACATCCGCATCGCGGGCGAAAGCGCCAAGTTCGGCATCTCGGAGGCCAAGTGGAGCCTGTATCCGATGGGCGGCTCGGCGGTGCGCCTGGTGCGGCAGATCCCCTACACGGTGGCTTGCGACCTGCTGCTGACCGGTCGGCACATCACCGCCGCGGAAGCCAAGGAGATCGGCTTGATCGGCCATCTCGTTCCCGACGGCGAGGCGCTGACCAAGGCGCTCGAGATCGCCGAGGTGATCAACAACAACGGGCCGCTGGCGGTCCAGGCGATCCTGCGCGCGATCCGGGAAACCGAGGGCTTGCACGAGAACGAGGCGTTCAAGATAGACACCAAGCTCGGCATCGCGGTATTCCTGTCCGACGACGCGAAGGAAGGCCCACTGGCCTTCAAAGAGAAGCGCACCCCGCAGTTCAAGGGCCGCTGAGGCGCCTGATTGCGTCGAGCGTGAAACTGTTGCCAGTTTTTCGCCGATTTCTGTCAGCAGTTTCACGTTCGGTGCACTGTCGATCCCGCGCGGCACTCCTTTCACGTGGGGGCACCATTCATCTAGCCCGGTCTGTTATTCAGGGTCTTTCCTCCCCTCGCTGGCGGATGGTTTATATCCGTACTCCGTCAGGAAAGAGAGGACTTGCTCGGCCGATACTTCGACGCATTCAGGCGTCAGCTTTTCTTCCCATTCGTGGGCTGCGCATTTATCGGACCAGGTTGATGAATAATCACGGCCGTCTATCCTGATGGCGCGAACGGGATTATGGTGTGTATGAATGAATGTTATCTCGACCTTGTGATTCAACTCTGGGAGTAAGTAACGTTGCACGATGTCGTGGAGTTCTTCAGCAAGGTCGTAGGGTGCATGAGAACCGTCATCGTATTCATAATCATATATTTCGAGAACGTCATCGGCGTATTCTGCAAGCACGTCACCGTCACCAAAGCCATATCTGCTTAAAAGTCCAAAGGTATATAGTCTCAGTGGTTCTTTAATTTCTTGCCTCTCTTCTTTATGCTGTTTCTGCATGGCTGTTCGGTGCTCTCACCGCGTAGTGCGACACTAACGGCCGCCGTGCGCGGCGGATGTAGGTCGCGTCGGCATCAGCTGACTTCGCCGCTGCGACGAGCACTGTCGTCACCGTCGACGGCAGCCGAATCGGTATTCAGTTGCCATTGAGTGGCCGTGCGGCTGTCGATTCGAAGGAGGTGCGAGACCTTCGCTGCCGGTCCTGTCGCGGCAGGACGGTGGAGCTCTCGGGCCTGAATCCCATTCGGCGCAGTGCGCTGCAGTGTTATTTTCGGACAATGGCGAGAGCGTATCTGATTGCAACAACGCCGCGTACAGGCAGTTCTTTGCTGTGCGAAGGGCTCATCGCGAGCGGAGTGGCGGGTTTTCCGGAGGAGTACTCCTCGGCAGAGGATCCGGGGACATGGCGGGACTACGCCCGCTGCTCGAGTCACATGGAATACTTCGGGCGTTATGTTCAGCGAGGACGTTCACACAACGGCGTTTTCGCCGCGAAGCTGATGTGGCTACAGTTTTTGACGTGGGGCGCTGACGCACGACGATATCTTGGCTCTAATGACGAAACCCCGGATATCATTCGCTCGCTGATCGGACCGTATTCCATCGTGCGACTCAGCCGTGAGGACCGCTTAAGGCAAGCGGTGTCGTTTGTTCGAGCGGGTTTGACAGGCGAGTGGTCCCGCCGCAGAACAGACGTGCATGGTCCCGCGCCGTGGCCTGTCTACGACGCCAACGAAATACGGTCCATCATGGAACTGATTGACTGCCATGAGCATTCGTGGGAGGCGGTGCTGCAGACGTTTGACGGACCGGTATTTCGCGTGAATTACGAGGCGCTTGAGAGAGATTATCGCGGAACGGTCAAAGACGTACTAACCTTTCTAGGCCTCGAAGCAACCCGATCGATTCCCGATCCGGTTCTAACGCGCCAAGCCGACGATATGACTGAAGAGTGGGTTGCCCGAGCCGGAGCAGACCTGAATACGCCCTGCGGCCGGCCCGCCACGGAGTCATCCGCACCGACAGCGTTTAGCACCGATCCGTGAACCCCGCCGATGGGGTTTAGGTGGACTCTTACCGGTATTGGATGCGGTGCAACTCGGCGTAGACACCATCACGCGCCAGCAACTCCTGGTGGGTGCCTTCTTCGGCCACCGCACCGTCTTTGAACGCGATGATCTTATTGGCGTCGCGGATGGTGCTCAGCCGATGGGCGATGCAAATGACGGTGCGGTCCTTCATCAGCCGGTCTAGCGCCTCGAGCACCACCTGTTCGGATTCGGCGTCGAGCGCCGCGCTGGGTTCGTCGAGAATCAGGATCGGGTTGTTGCGAATCAGCGCGCGGGCTATGCCGATGCGCTGGCGCTGGCCGGCGGAGAGCCTCAGACCTCGCTCGCCGACGATGCTCTCGTAGCCCCGCGGCATGCGGGTGATGAATTCATCGGCGTTGCCGAGCTTGGCCGCCTGCACGATTTCGTCCGTAGTGGCGTCGGGACGCCCAACAGCGATGTTGTCGCGCACCGTTCCCCGGAAAAGGACGGTGTCCTGGAGTACGAACGCGATCTGGTTGCGCAGTCCGTGCAGCTTGAAATCGCGGATGTCTGTGCCGTCGATCCTGATGGTGCCGCGGTTGACATCATAGAACCGCGAGATGAGGCTTACCGCGGTCGACTTGCCGGTTCCGGTGGCGCCGACGATGCCCAGCAGTTCCCCATGCTGGACGGTGAAGTTGATGTCGCGCAACACCGGGGTGTCGGGGTCGTAGCCGAAAGTCACGTGCTCATAGGCGATGTCACCGCGAAACGGCGGCGGATCAATAGCGTCGGGGCGCTCCGGAATAATGGCGTCGGCTTTGAGGAGGTCCTGTATCCGCTGAACCGCCACCGACGTCTGGGCGATGCTGTCCGTCTGCGACGAGAGATCGTGCACCTGTGCGAAGAACGCCCCCAGATAAGCGCTGATCACAGTGAGCGTGCCCAGCGTCAAGGTCCCTGCCAGGATCAGCGATGTGCCGCGCCAGAGCACAAAGGCGGTACACATCGCGATAGGAATGGTGACCACCGGCCCAAGCAGCGACCGCACACGCCGTGCCCTCAGCGATGCCTGCATGATCAGCCCGCTGATCTGCGCCAGTCGCTTCTCCTCCAGGTGTTGGCGGTCGAACGCCTGGACCACTTCCACCAAATCCAGGCCCTCTTGGACGGTGGCCACCATCTCGGCCTCGATTTCGCGGACCTTCCAGGCTGTCTTTTGTATGGAGTTTCTGACGCGTGATGCCCCAAAGAGCAGGAACGGAAGCAACGCAACAGCGATCAGGGCGAAATCCCAACGAAGCATGAACATCACAATCAGCATGCCGATAATGGTGGTCAAGTTGACAAAAATAATCGCTGGGCTTGCCGCGGCGAAACTCTGAATCGTCGAGACGTCTGTGGTGATGGTGCTGAGTATTGTGCCGACCTGATGGGTGCGGTACCAGCCGAGGGAAAGGCGCTGCAAATGATGATATGCCCGAATCCGCAGATCCTTGGCAACCGATTGGCCAATACTCTCGACGAAGTAAGTGGCGATGTAATTGGCGATCGCTGACAAGACGGCGATCAATACGATAGAGATTCCCGCCAGCAACGCGATCCGCATTTTGCCGCCGCTTCCTAGCATCCGTGCAAACCATTTCGCCCATCCTGGGAGAGGGTGGTTGGAAATCACGCTGTCGATGATGATCTTGAGCGGCCAGGGCCCAGCGAGGGACATCGCCGCCGCCGCCAGCATCGCCGCCAGCACGATGACTAGAAGCCAGCGGTACGGCTGGAGTAGCTCACGAATCAGACGCGCCATAGCAACGCCCTTCTTTTTGCGAGGTGACGGTCAGTCGGCATATCCCGAACCCGATGTTTGCGTTCAGACCCAACGCTTCGGGCTCGAGGAACGCTCGGCGACCACCGAAGCCCGATCTGCGACCGCGATAATCGCTAGACGCGGCAGCGGCGCGTGGTGGCGCGGACACGCGGTCCCCTCACCGACGTGACGCAAAACCCGACTCGGCAAATCTCGTCCGTGAATACCGGTGACAGATAGCGGGCGAGTGAACGGGCCTGTAGCCGACGCAGCGGATAATCAGGCTTGTGCACAACGATTACCAATGTGTAGGTCATCGTGCGATCAATTCCCTTCTCGCGCCGCAACGGCATCCACGGCGTCCAATCCGACTTGCGCTCATGATCGACGCCCTAGCCTAGCTCTACGATTGGATGGTAGCGTTCGTCCACCAGTCGGCAATGCGGGACGGAGGTGGTTGCCAATGATTGCCGCCGCGCAACTGAAATCGTCGGATCGAAGCCTCGACCCGGAACCCGATGCAAGCTTTTATTGCCGCATCACCAATCTCGCTCGCACGGAATCTGACCTATATCGTGCGTGCTACCGGCCAGGTATCACATGCTGAGCAACAGTGACCCGCTCGTGTCGTCGCGGGTTGTTGTGCATGACTTCCTCGATGAGTCGGAATGCGTCGAGACGGTGCGCCGTGTCAATAGATTGCAGAATCGCTGGACGAGACGTTCGGAATTCGGTGATTCCTTCACGCTGGGCGCCGCGGCCTACCTGGATGCTGAAGAGTCGCGCGAGACCTACCTCGCCGCGGCCGCACAGACAAACCCGACACTGTCTGAAGCCTTCAGCGATCTCTACGGCGGTCTTCGCGGGTTCTTGGAGTCCCTTCTCGCGGAGCCGGTGACCTATGACGATTGCCTCGCCATGCCGGGTTTCCACATCTTCGCCTACGACGGAAGCGTGTTGGCGGACGATAACATCGGCGAACGCGCGCATTTCGACATGCAGTTCCGCCAGGTCGTTCCGGGCCGGGCACCCGAGGCGACGCTCAGCTTCACACTGCCGCTGCAGCAACCCACAGGAGGCACCGGCCTTGCGGTCTGGCCCCTCGACTACGAGGAGGCCGTTCGGCGTGACGCGGGCAGCAGAAACTGGGCCGTGCAGAATCCCTGGACACTAGTGAGATACGAGACGGGCCGCATGGTGTTGCATGACGGTCTCGTGCTGCACGCGTTAGTCAGGTCACCCTCGCGGACACCAAAGGGCCTGCGCGTCACGTTGCAGGGCCACGGGGTGCGGCATGATGGGCGGTGGACGATCTACTGGTAGATGCGTCAGCAGGAGCGGCACAATCTCACTCGGCGGCGCGTCGGACCGGCGCCCGACGGATCGGTTCCTCGACAACGGATAATCGCTGTCAGTTCATTCCAAATTCATAAAGGCACAGAGGTCGTTTAACACGTATTCAGCAGCGGCCCTTCTGGCACGGCGCTGTTACGTCGTCTCAGGTCAATCGTCAGGCACCGCGAAGCAGTCGATGTACTTTTCCCGGACGTAACTTCCAGCTACTGCTGTAGCCATCACCACAGCCTGATAGCAACACGACCGGCTGACCAGCCCGATGCTCGGCGGTCAGAGGCGAAGCCTACTGGTAGAGAAGACGCGAAAACTGCCGGATTACGGAAATCGAGTGGGCCGAGCGGCAACCGAGTAGCATCAGCGCAGTCTGCATTGTCAATGGAGAGCAACGAAAGGCAATTGACCATGGCCGCTCCATTCATCTCACACGACCGGCGCGCCGAAATCCTGAGCCACTTGGCCTCAGATGCGGCTACGGAGGACGCGGAAAGCGCCAAATCGTCGTACAACAAGCTCTACAGCAAGGAGCAGCAGAAGGACCAAAAGGATAGCAAGGACGGCAAAGACAGCAAAGACCAGGAGAACAGCCACGCGCCGGGCGGCACCGGCTATGAGGAGGTCATTCGCGCGGCTGGCGCCGATGCCGCGGCGAATGACGAAGCCCGCGCCGAAATGAGCGTCGGACAAAAATGGATGCAGCCCACCGAATTAGAAAAGCGTGATCCCATCGTGTAGGCAGAGCAGAGAGTGGCGGGTGACCCCGAGGTTTTGATCGTCGCCGATCCGAACGACGAGTTAGCGTGTCAACTACATGAGGCACTGAGCCGTCGAGGTCATCGCTGCGCGATTGTCGACGGGCTCTCGGCGGCGCGACTGTTCACGATCAGGGTTGACGACGACGGTGCGCATGTCTTTCCCGATATTCCTTTGTTCATACGTGCCAGCGCTTGGTCGGACGATAAGGCCACCTCTGAGGACGAGCGTTTCTTGCGCGCGGAAGCTTTTGCGACTCTTTGGGCTGCGGCCGCGCTGTGCAAGTCGCCGGTGATCAATAGGCCTACGCCGGCAGGGTCGGTGGGCCGGCTAACAATATCGGCGATTGCGTCAAGGATGGGCGCGTGCACCGGAACCGCGTATCGCGAACTCCACGTCAGTGATCCCGCGATAGCGCTCGGAAAAATCAAGCCACCAATCTGGGGCGAGGACATTGACTTCCGCACGAGGGAGTTGTCGGCGCTGCGGGCGAACGTTCCCGCGCGGGTTCGCTCCGTCACCTTGGACGGCGGCTACGAGACCATCTCGATCGTGGGTGCGCGGGCGTTCGCTGCAACCAACGATCCGCGCACCCAACGCGCCAACTTGCTCGCTCGCTGTATCGAGATCGTCGCCCGTTTCGACCTGCACTTCGCCACTGTGACGTGGATGGTGGGCGACGATGGGGCGGTGCCTGTGCGCCTCAACGCCGAACCGAGCGCGGCGGAGTTGCGCACCTGCCTCGACGCGGTGCTCGAAGGGCTATGCCAGGACCTGCACCCATGATTTACGCGCTCGGTCTGCGGTCCGAGGCCACGTTCGCGCACTTCCTGGCGGAGGCGGCGGCGCACGGGACGGAGGTGCTCGCCGTTGATCTGCGCGATGCGGTGGAGGGCGAATGGGTCTTTCCCATCGGGCCCGCGGGCACCGCCGAACTGAGCCTGTCGGATCAAAGCGTCCACCTGCAACCAAGTGATGCCTTCTATTGCCGCATCATCAGTCTCGCGGACATGGAGTCAGACCCACAGCGCGTGCGGCGCTGGCAAGCACTATGTACAGGGCTGTTCGCCTGGATCAACGACATACCGGGACGAGTCGCCAATCGCGGTCACGGCGGCGAGCACAACAGTTCGAAACCACTGCATGAAGCACTATTGCTGCGCTACGGATTTTCGGTTCCAGAGAGCGTGACGACCTGCGATCCGGCGGAGATCACGGCCTTCCTCAACAAAGGGCGAACGGTGTCCAAGACCGTATGCGGCGTGCGCGCGGATACAACGGAAGTCACGGATACCGACTTTGCGGGTTTCGAACCCGCCGCTGGCCCTGTGCATTTACAGCGGCTCATCGAAGGCGAGGACGCGCGCATCCACGTGGTCGGAAGCGAAGTCATCGCCCAGCGGGTCGACTCCCCGAACATCGACTATCGGACGGCGGGGGACATCAGCCGGCTCGCCACTTTCGTGCCCGAGCCAGCGATCACCGAACGCATCGTGCGCGCGTCGAACGCCATGGGCATGGCGTTCACTGGGTGGGACTTCAAGATCGACGCCGCGGGCCAATACTGGTGTCTGGAGGTCAATCCCATGCCCGGCTACGGCTGCTACGACCGACGGTGTGACGGCGCGATCTCAACGGAGCTGTTGCGCTATCTCAGCGATCCCGCATGCTAACCAACGGGCGCCGCTCTTGTCGACGCGTCATCGCGCGTGACTTCCTCGACGACTCCGAATGCGCCGAGACGGCTCGGCGGGTCAATTGACCGCAGGATCACTCTGCGGGCCCACGGCACAGTTTGGCCTGGCGCGGCGCGTCGGGCGCGGAGCGCAGCGCGTGGCGGATCGATTCCTCGAGAATGGAGTAATCGCCGTCGGCCCGGTCCAAATTTATTGGAGCGCGCAGCATCGCATCAGTGATGCTGATGATGCGCGGTGGGCCGCTGCGCTTGTAGCCGCGGGCGTGCAGAAGAAGCGGATGGGCGAGGACCACATCGCCCACCGCTCCGGTGATCTCATGAAAATTCCCGATCGGCTCGCGCAGCACCTCGTCAAATAGGTTGCAATCCGCGTGCCCGTGCGGATAGCGCGCCAGCGTGCGTGCGGTCGTCTTATGCGATCCCAGTGCCAAAGCGGTCCCCCCGCCACCGGCTGCCAGATCGGTGAATAGACCGATGGCGAATAGGCCCTGCTGCAAAGCGTCAAGGGAGTGCCACCCGGGGGCGGGTGGCCATTTGAACCAGGTGCCATCGAGATGCCAGCCCTCATCGGGGAAGGCATCGCTCGCATCTGCGCCGAACGAGAAATTGACCGGCCAGAAGCCCCATTTGCGAATGCCCGTCCAGCGCCCCGGTCCAAGAAGCGTCTCGATGGCCTCAGCGAGCGCGTCGGTGAAGCAGGCCTGCACGGCCGGCGCGTCGATTTGCGCTTCGCCGGTGTAGAGCGCGGGCCAGGTTCGCGGATCATCGCGATGGATCCCGGCTTTCTGCGCCATCCGCGTCCACAGCAGATCGCGCGCTGCGACGGCACACTGCCGGGTGAACACGCCCCGCAGTGTGCAGAAGCCGAGCTCGACAAACTGATCGATCTGTTCTGCGCTAAGCCTCTCAGGCACTTGGGATCCCAACGCCCACCGACCGCACACGGGGCGGCGCTATACGAATACGACGTTGTTGAGCATAGTAGCGATGCATGTCGCTCCGGCGGCTAATTCGGATCGATATTCGGCTATTGATACCGAGCCGACCAGACGCCGAGCACGACGACATCTACTAAAATAAGTCAGATCGTGACGCTGCTCGACACACATCCTCAGCGGTTCGGTTACCGACTATGGCGCGTCCTGCCAAGCTGGAGTCGCCTAGTCGCACCATTCGAGGGCGGTTTGTTGACAAGCTTGTCAGTCGAAGCGAAATGTCCACACGGCAACGAACCACCCTCACCGCACTGCCAATGCGGAGTGCACTACGTGCCAGACGTCCATGCGTTCTGCCACTTCCCATGGATAGCCCCACTGCTCAAGGACGCTGATACGCGCACGCCGTCTCGCATAGCCATCACCTTCGGCGCCGCCGTTGGCGGGATAGCCAACGACTTCGACCCGGGAGTCGACTGCCAGCGCACCAAGCGCTATCACGTCCTCTCAATAGTCATACCGAAATGCCATGCCGCTCAGCGTGACTCGCTACGCCAACAATATAAATGCCCAGTGAGCGTTGGCATATCGCCGCAGGATCTCCACGACGCGGCTAAGCACGTGCCTGACCGCGGCCCCGATTGGTTCTTCGAACTCGCGGCCATACCGTCGGCAGCCGAAGACGAACCGACGCAGAACTACAACGCCATGATGCGGAAGTTGACGCAGGCCGGAGCATTGCGTCAAATCTGTGGACCGGCTCGGGAAGGGGCGTATCTTCCCGGGTGATCCAGGCAAGACGCGCAGCCGTGTTGTGCCGGCACGGCGGCCGCGACTCGACCGGACTATCTGTCTGTTGGGCTTTTGCCGGTGTTCGGCATGCTCGCTATCAAAAGCGGCACAGTTTGGCTCGGCGCAGCTCGTCGGGCGCCGAGCGCAGCGCGTGACGGATCGATTCCTCGAGAATGGAGTAATTGCCGTCGGCCCGGTCAAAATTCATCGGGGCGAGCAGCCCCGCCTCGGTGTTGCTGATGATGCGCGGTGGGCCGCTGCGCTTATAGCCGCGGGTGTGAAAAAGAAACGGATGTCCGAGGACCACATCGCCCACCGCTCCGGTGATCTCATGAAAATTCCCGATCGGCTCGCGCAGCACCTCGTCAAACAAGTCGCGATGCGCGATCCCCTGCGGATAGCGCGCCAGCGTGCGCGCGGTCGCTTTGTGCGATCCCAGCGCCAAAGCGGTCCCCCCGCCGCCGGGCGCGACATCGGTGAACAGGCCGATGAGGAGCAGGCCCTGCCACGGAGCGTCGAGCGTGTGCGTGAACCAGTTGCCATCGATATGCCAGCCCTCAGTGGGGAAGGCATCGCTCGCATCTGCACCGAACGAAAAATTCACCGGCCAGAAGCCCCACTCGCGAATGCCCCTCCAGCGCCCCGGTCCAAGAAGCGTCTCGATGGCCTCGGCGAGTGCGTCGGTGAAGCAGGCCTGCACGGCCGGCGCGTAGATGTGTTCTTCGATGTCGTAGCTGGCGGGCCAGGTTCGCGGATCATCGCGATGGATTCCGGCCTTCTGCGCCATGCGCGCCCACACCAGATCGCGCGCCGCGACGGCACACTGCGGGGTGAACGCGCCCCGCAGTGTGCAGAAGCCGAGCTCGACAAACTGATCGACCTGTTCTGCGCTGAGCCGCTCAGTCACTTCGGAATCCCCAACAGGTGGCGCGTTGCGCGGCGCTAAACGAATACCACATCCTTGAGCATGTTACCGATCTATGTCGTTCCGGCCGCTCATTCGGACCGATAGGCACCACAAGCAACTACCGCGTTACCCTGTCATTTACCCGATATAGCCAACGGAGCGTCATGTCCGAGCCCACCTTCGATGTTGAGGGTTTCTTTGACGAGGACTACTTGTACTTCTACGGCGAACAGCTCGAAGCTGGCGCTGACTCCGACACCGAATTGATTTGGCAGTTACTGGAACTGGCACCGGGTATGGAGGTGTTGGACCTCGCGTGCGGCCATGGGCGCATCGCCAACCGACTGGCCCAGCGTGGATGCCGCGTCACCGGCTTGGACTCTTCGCCCCTATTCCTGCAGTTGGCACGCCAACACGCCGAAGCTCGCGACGTCACGGTCGACTACGTTCACGGTGACATGCGCAACTTGCCATGGACCGGACGGTTCGACCGGATCATCAACTGGTCGGGCGCATTCGGCTACTTCGATGATGTCGCAAACCAGCACGTCCTCGCTTCGGCCGCGGCCGCGCTCAAGCCCGGCGGCTGGCTCGCGATCGACCTGGACAACTATCCCGCCGTCGTCCGCCGCTTCGCGCCCTCGACCGTGATGCAACGCGACGGCAACTTTGTGATCACCCAGTGGCGGCTGGATCTGCTCACCAGCACATTGGTGGGCGAGAGGACCACCATCCGTGATGGCCGTACCCGCCACATTTCCTACTCCCCGCGAATGTTCACCTACACCGAGCTGCGCGACTGGCTGCGCGCGACCGGATTTACCACTATCTCCGGTTACGGCGACACCAATGTGCCCGACGACAGCAACGACAAGAACCGGCTCACCGTCGACAGCCGGCGGATGATCGTGGTCGCAAAACACTGAGATCCAAACAGGTCCGGCGCAAGCCCGATCGACAGGAGGGCTTCATGGTCACGAACGCGGCGCTGCGGTCTTCGGTGATGACGATGTTGGCGGCCGCACAGATCTCGAAGTCCTCACGGGTGCGGCGCGCGCCCGGGCGGGCGATCCTGCGGGCGATCCGCGAGGCTGAAGGACTGGACGAGAACAAAGCCTTCAAGGAGAAGCGCACTCCGCAGTTCAAGGGCCGCTAAGGCGCCCCCAACAGATTTCCCAACTCGTCACGGCCCTATGCGGCCTTGCCCGCCCAGCCGACAGCGCCGAGCCTGTCTGTACCGCCCAGAATTTGTATTGGTCTAGACGATCAATCCGCAGCGACGATTAGCCAGTACACGGATCCTTCCTCTGCTATGAAGGAACCCAATGTCCCGGGCTCACGACTCATTCCGAGGAAGTGCATGAAAACTGAATTCCCCCCGCTGCCAGAAGTCCAGGTCGCTGAGGGCGCCTCGTCACCGCGCATCTGCATCGCTACATGGGAAATCGAAGGACCATCCAGAAACGCCGGCATCGGCACCGCCTACACGAGTTTGGCCGACGCCTTGGTCCGCGCCAACTACGACGTGACAGTCCTATTTCTTCTGGGGTATCACCCGACAGACGGAAATATGAGCGAGTGGATCCGACACTACCGGGACAACAAGGGCATAACGCTGGAACCGCTTCCGATGCCCCATACCCCGACGATTCACGCCAATTGGGCCGCTGGCGTGTCCTACCACACGTACGTTTGGCTGAAAGAGCATCAGCACGATTTCGACATAATCCACTTTCCGGAGTGTCAGGGCCTCGGCTTTTATAGCACCCTGGCGAAGCGGCAGGGCCTAGCATTTGCCAAATCGGCGTTTGTGATCGGGACCCATGGTCCGATACTTTGGGTGAAAGAGGGCAACCAGGATTACCTCCGAGATCTCGGTGAGCTGGAAATTGATCACATGGAACGCACCTGTGTCGCCGCCGCCGACGCTGTGGTGAGCCCAAGCCAATACCTCCTCGAATGGATGGAACGCAATAACTGGGAACTTCCCCAGGAAACCTTTGTTGCACCCTACATTCGTCCCTACGGCGTCACTCCCACAAATCCGGACCCGCCGAAGATGAACCATGCTGTTCGGGAACTAGTATTTTTCGGAAGGCTTGAGCTCAGAAAGGGTCTGAAGCTCTTCTGCGACGCGATCGATTACCTTTGCGCCAATGGCGAGAACCAGGACTTTGAGGTCTCGTTCCTGGGGAAAGAAACCCAAATCTACGGCCGTTCGAGCATTGGCTATATCAGCGACAGGTCTAAGAAATGGAACGTCCCCTGGCGCCTGATTTCTAATAAGTTTCAAGCCGGGGCTATTGAGTACCTCAAAGGGGATGGGCGCCTTGCTGTGATCCCTTCCCTCGGGGATAATTTTCCCAATACCGTATTGGAATGTGTGAGCGCAGGTATCCCGGTTTTAGCGAGCAACATCGGCGGGATCCCGGAAGTAGTCGCACCGGAAGACAGAGCAGAAGTCTGTTTCGAACCACGGCCGGATGTTCTTGCACACCGAATCCGGGTTGCGCTGGCCAGTGGTGCCATCTCGGCACGCCCGTCGATTTCATTTGCCGACAACGAGAGGCGATGGACAAATTGGCACCGCGACGTTCGAAGGCACGCCAAGGACGTACGGTCTGCTAGTGGCGGGATGGATTCTGACCTAGAACCCGACTTTCCATTAGTGAGTGTTTGCTTTCCGTTCATCACCAACGAAAGTAAGATCGCCGCTACGCTCGCCTCGGTCAAAGCACAGGACTACCCCAATTTTGAGGTGATTCTCGTCGAGTGCGGCACTGATATCTCGCACGAAAAGAGCTCGTCGGCCGAGTCGCCCGACCTCGAGGGCATCAATGTTAGGGAAATTCGTCAGCGAAGTCGGGAGATTGGCGCGGGAAGAAACACCGCCGCACGAGAAGCAAAGGGCAGGTACCTCTTCTTCATCGATGACCACACGCTCCTGTTGCCCTCGAGCGCTCTCTCCGCCTTTGTGCTGGTTGCGCAAAAGGTGGACGTTCCCATTGTCACCTCATCCATCAGCTTTTTCCAGGGATCTTCCGGCGAATCGCCAGAAGATCGGATGGAGGATTCGCAGCGACCATTTCTCGGAGGCGACGTCGCTACGGGCGCATTTGTAAACTGCTTTGGCAGCACAAATGCCCTCGTCAGACGCGATGCCTTCGATGCCGCCGGCGGATTCAGCGATGAAGCGATCTCGACCCTGGATGACTGGGAGTTTTTTGTCAAGGCGGCGTTCTTGGGCTTTCAGATTGAGACGATTCCGGATGTCTTTGTCTGGTACCGCCTAGACCTCGATCGGGAGAGTTTGGTGCATTCTATCGCGAACTCCATTCGGAGCGTGCGACCATACACTGATCCCGGCCGGAAAGTAGACGCTAAGGTCGAGCAGGCAATTTCGCGATCTTTACTGCTTGGTCACGGCATGAAGTTCGACCAGGATGCGCTGGTGGGCAAACCACTTTCCCGGGGAGAACAGGGTCCCCCGGTAACCGGATAGGTTGCCATCTGACATGCCATCATCACGCGGCGTTCTGGTCCTCGGTATGCACAGGGCCGGAACGAGCCTGGTCACCTGCGGGATCAAGGCGTTAGGCATCTACATGGGTGACGACTTCGTTGACCCGCAATTCGATAATCCTCGGGGCTATTGGGAGGATCGAAATGTCGTCGATCTCAACCAGCGAGTGCTGAGTGCCTTCGGCCTT
Source organism: Mycobacterium sp. (assembly GCF_035570115.1). Lineage (GTDB taxonomy): Bacteria > Actinomycetota > Actinomycetes > Mycobacteriales > Mycobacteriaceae > Mycobacterium. Next base: position 8,430 of record NZ_DATMLH010000259.1, on the reverse strand, counting down.
AAGTGGGAGCGTCCCGATCTTCTTACTGACGCCCAATGGCAGGAGCCCGAAATCGAGGCGATGCGACTGGAGGCAATCGAACACGTCCGAGAGAATTTCTCATCGCATCCGCTTTGGGGATTCAAGGATCCGCGCACAATTCGACTACTTCCATTCTGGTGGTCGGTGCTCGAGCGCCTCGGAGTGCAAGATTCCTATGTAGTCGTCATCCGGAATCCGTTGAGCGTTGCCGAGTCTTTGATTGCGCGCCAACCGGACGTATTCGACCCTGCCCTCGCACATTCCCTCTGGCTTGCTCATATGGTTCCATATCTAAACATGATCAAGCAAAAGCCCTTTGTTGTTACCGATTATGACTTACTTATGGACGACCCGCGGGGTCAACTTCTGCGTATCGGACGTGCTTTAGAGATCCCACCGGCCGCTGCGAATTCCGCAGAAATCGACGACTTTGTTACCGACTATCTTGACCCCGGGTTGCGCCATAGTCAATTCGGCCGGCTCGACCGCGACTTTGTTCCGCATCTTAGCCTTTTAGTACAAAAGGCTTACCTCTGCCTGAGCCGACTTGCCACAGACCGCGTTGGACCTGACCGCTCCCCGTTCTGGTCGGAGTGGAAGCAGATCGAAGATGCCGCCAGGCGATTGCTTGACAATGAGTCCGTCATACCTGAGCGGAATATCTAGCTGCTTTACGGTATTGCGGCAGGCCTTCGCCTGATCTTCGGTGCCGGCGGCTTTGAACCACCGCTAAGTCAAGCGCAATTCCAGCATCTGTTGGCTCCTCGGGTGCTTCCAGTCTCCGAGGCAGCGCGGCTTCAGTCCCGCGGAACGCGCGAAATACTCAATCTGGTCGCGCGTGTAATGAAAAGGATCGGATAGGAAGTGTGTCACGACGTCCCCCCGGGGCTGTGTATACGCATCTGAGAGCAGCAGTTCGGGCACCTCAAAATAGGAAAAATAGAATGAACTATGCTCGTGCATCACTCGCCGCATCTGTAAAAAACAGTAAATGATTTGGTTCGCATGCAAATGCGTGATCAGCGAGATTGAGATGCCGAAATCGAACTGGACGCCGAACCCGCTGGCGTCGAATTGCTCGGTACGCTGCAGGTGAACCCGTCTGCCGGCCAAACCCGCTTCCCGCAGCTCTTGGTGACCGGCTTCCAGCAGGCTTTTGTTGATGTCGATCCCGTAGTAGTTGCCGTCGTCCAGGTGGCGGATGAAATGCACGCCGCCCCGCAGGGCGCCGCAGCCGACGTCCAGCAGCTTCGACTCGCGCGTCAGCCCCCTGGAAATCATGAAATCGAACTGGAGCCGTCCGATCTCGTCCCAAAGCCCGCCCACGAAGCCGCGATGCTCCTTCCGCAGTAACTCAGACGCGGTCAGCTCTCGCCAGTACGGATTCATGTTGTTCATATCAGGATGGCCGCTTCTGAAATGGTTGGGGTAACTCCGGGACTCTGGCTACTCCGTCCTGATCAGAAGACCCCGCGCTCGAGCCGACTCGAACATCCTATGGAATAGCAGCGCGGCGAGTGCCAGGTATACGAGGTCCAGTGCGAGACCCCATTGAAGGTCCGCCATCGGGAATCCTTGCCCCGCCATCACCTGCCGCATTGCTTCGAAGGAATGAGTTGTGGGTAACGCCAGGGCGAGTGGATGAAGGAACACCGGCAGCGTGTTCAACGGGTAGAACACGCAGGAAAAGGGCATCAACAGACCAGCAAAGCTCCATGCCAGGCCCTCGAGCTTCGATGCATAACGGAGGATCAGGCTGGTGATCACGATACCGATTGCAAGGCCGAAGAACATCAGCACCGCAATGAAGGGGATGAACTCGATCAGCAACGGGACGATATTGAAGTGATAGCAGAGCAGCGCAATCACGGATTCTAGTGTCAGCCCAATTATGGCCTTGATCAAGTTCACCGAGATCAGAGCCGAAACGTATTCCCCTACGCTCAGCGGTGAAGTGAATAGGTTGATGTGATTGCGCGTCCAGAAGTCTTCGAGAAATGCCTGTCCCATGTCGCGTTGGAATCCATTGAAAAACCCCCACAAAACGATCCCTCCAAGTAACACGCTGATAAGGCCCGGTTGCAGACGTTGGTGGTTTGTGAGGTAGATGGTTAGAAAGCCCCACATCACGATATTCACCACCGGAAAATATACGGTATTGATCAGGTGATTGGTATTATGCCGCAATTCATATAGGTGTCGCAGGATGATCGCTTCGATTCTATGGCGCCGCATCTCTTTGTTCCCTCGCGATTCGGATGAAGACTTCTTCGAGAGCCGGCTCGTCCCGGTGCTCCGCCAAAATGCGGCGGGTGACCTCGATCGGACTCCCGCTCGCAATAATCCGGCCCTGGTTAAGAAACATAATTCGACTGCATATCCGCTGAACTTCGGCCATATCGTGTGACGTATAGATGATACTCGTGCCATGGCTCCGTTGAAGACCCAGCAACACCTCTCTAACTTCGAGTGCGATCAGCGGGTCAAGATAGACGGTCGGCTCATCTAATAACAACAATTCGGGATTATTGAGGAACGCCTTGCACAAGCCGACGCGCGCCGCCTCGCCGGAGGAGAGTCGTGCTATCGGGCTATTCTGGAGTTTCCCCATCGCGAATCGATCAAGCAACTGGTCAATTTTCTTCGATGAATTACGTATATTGTAGATACGGGCGAAAACCGCCAGGTTTTCGCGTACCGTCATACGCGCCGGAAATGCGACATATGGCGAGGTGAAGTTTAATCTCTGGAGTATATGCTCGCGATCCGTGTTCAGGCTTTTGCCGAACAACAAAAAAGTCCCGGCACTTGGCGTAATCAACCCGGTCAGCATGTGCACGATACTCGTCTTGCCCGCTCCATTCGGACCGACAAGGCCGACGATTTCCCCTTCGCACACGGAGAATGACACGTCATCTACGGCACGAAACGTCCCAAACGTCTTCGTCAGGTGCCTAACCTCGACCCGGGTTGGGTCATGATGCGCGTTCACGACGCCTGACTTCCCGGAGTTTCTTGGCATGCCAATCGATAGTGCGCGCAATCCCCTCATGTACCGAGACCTGAGGGTGCCATCCAAGCCGATCACGCGCTCTCGTGATATCGGGCCGCCGACGGGTCGGGTCATCTTGCGGCAGCGGATGAAACTCTAGTGGGGAAAGTGAGCCCGCTAGCTCGATCACCAATTCAGCGATCTGAAGAACGGTAAGCTCCACCGGATTGCCGAGGTTGATTGGCCCCGGGTCGTCGGCCTCCAGCATCGCCAGGATGCCTTGAACCAAGTCGTCCGCATAGCAAAGACTTCTCGTTTGGGTTCCGTCTCCGAAAACGGTCAAGGGTTTGGAATTCAGGGCCTGGTCAATGAAAGACGGAACAACACGCCCGTCGTCTGACCGCATCCGAGGTCCGTAGGTGTTGAAGATACGCAGAATTCCTGTGTCTGCACCACAGGACGTGCGGTAGGCCGTTGTCAAAGCTTCTGCATAACGCTTAGCCTCGTCATAGGCGCTTCGCGGTCCGCCGGGGTTGACGTTGCCCCAATATTCTTCGGGCTGCGGGTGGAGGAGGGGCTCACCATAAACCTCGCTACTTGACGCGAGGATAAAGCGAGCGGATTTGGCCATGGCGAAATCGAGTACGTTCCGTGTTCCCTCCGACCCGGTCCGTAGCGTGAAGATAGGTCTGTCCAGGTACGCAAATGGCGATGCAGGGCTGGCGAGGTGAACTACACCATCGAATCTGCCCTCGATATCAATCGTCTCAAGGACGCTCGCCTCGATGAAAGAGAATTCAGCAGATGTACTGAGATGCTCGATGTTGGCGCGGGAGCCGGTTGAGAGATCGTCAAGGCATACAACAGTGTGGTCCCTGGCGACCAGCAGATCGCACAGATTCGATCCGAGAAATCCAGCGCCACCGGTAACGAGGACTCTCATGAGTCTTCCCCCTGTGGTTGCGCCTGATTTGTCTGTGGCAGCATCATGGACGCCCGAAGCTTCGGTAATTCCAGCCGGCAGCCCGCCAGGGCTGCGGGTCAAGGCAATTACGAGCGTCGATGATACGCTTCGACCTGGTTACCGCTTCAAGCTTTTCTGGTTGCAGTTTCCGGAATTCATTCCACTCGGTGAGAATGAGAACCACATCGGCCTCCTTGCATGCTTCGACGGTCGACAACGCATAGTTGAGCGTCGGGAATAGCTGTTGGGCATTGTCCATGGCTTTTGGATCGAACACGCTGACAATGGCCCCCTGTAGCTGTAATTGCCCAGCCACATCCAGTGCCGGTGAATCACGAACATCGTCTGAGTTCGGCTTGAAGGCAACGCCAAGAACCGCCGCTCTCGTCCCAACCAGGGACCCACAAATTTCGCGAGTCGCATCGATTACACGGCCGCGTTGTCTCATATTGATGTTGTCGACGACCTGCAAAAATGTGACGACATCACCGAGGCCCAGCTCGTCCGCGCGGGTCGTGAAGGCACGTATGTCTTTCGGAAGGCATCCGCCGCCGAAACCCAGGCCGGCATCGAGGAACTCCCGCCCTATGCGCTTATCAACCCCGATTGCGCCGGCCAGCATGGTCACATCGGCGGATGTAGCTTCGCACACTTCAGAAATCGCGTTGATGAACGAGATTTTTGTGGCGAGAAAGGCGTTCGCCGCCACTTTGGCCAACTCGGCGGTCGCCAGACTTGTTACCAAAAACGGGATCTCACTATTGGCCGATAACGGACGGTATAGTTCTGCCAGCGTTTTCGCTGCCCGGTTCTCGTGGGCGTGTTCCACACCTACGACAATGCGGTCAGGGTGCAGAGTGTCGTGCACGGCAAAACCTTCGCGGAGGAACTCCGGGTTCCAGGCGAGTTCTATGTCGTCACCGGCAGGCGCCAAGCTTCGCGTGCGCCTTGCCAAACGCTCCGCCGTGCCCACCGGTACGGTCGACTTGCCCACGACTAGAGCTGGTCGATTCAAGTGTGGAGACAGCGCATCGATCGCCGCATGTAAGTACGATAAGTTCGCGGCCAAACCCGTTTCGCATTGTGGCGTGCCTACCGTAAGAAACACCAGATCCGCAAAATCGGCCGCTTCCACGAAAGAGTCGGTGAAGCGGAGGCGCCCGGATGCCAGGTTGTCTCTCACGAGGTTGTCGATGCCGGGTTCGAAGAAGGGCACTTCACCGGACTGGAGCTTGGCTACCTTGCCCGGGTCGATATCCACGCCCAGCACATCGTGGCCAATTTGTGCCATGCAGGCAGCATGGGTTGTGCCCAGATAACCGGTTCCAATCACTGCTATCCGCATCTGAGATCCGCCCGTGTTCACACGACATTGTTGTCGACTAAAGCGACGGTCTCTCGCGTGGTCTGATGCAGACCCCGATTGCGTGCGGATTGTGTTGTCGTCTTTGCCCCAGCAACTCCAGGTTTCACATCTTCGACCCTTCGGGAGAGCTCAGGCAGGCAGGGGGAGGCATCTTCCGAGGCGCGCACGAGTTGACCCTTGTGGTCGAAGGCGATAAGGAATTCCGGTGGTTGACGGACCAATGTGGAGCAGTCGGCGCGTACACGCTTGCCGGGAAGCGCGCCGTACCTATACAGCAAACGGGCTCCATGCCCCATGCTCTCATCTACGTCGCAGCCTTGCCCGTCTTTACGCAATCTGGGTGGCCGAGGGATTCGGCCGCAATGTGACGCGGTTCTGGTCACCCGCCCACATGGCGTTGCCTTTGCCAGACGAATACTTTTGTGTTACCGACCGGGCGCACAAGCGCATTGTGATCTTCGACCCGAACAGCACACAATTGCGGGTCATCCCCTAGGCCACACGGTCTCCGGCTGTTAGCCGAGTACCGGCGCGCTCGGGGTGAAGACCACCGGCATCTTCTCCAGACCGGACACGAAGTTCGCCCGCCGCAGCGGCAGCGCGGCATCCGAGGCCAGCCGCATGTCCGGAATGCGTTGCAGTAGGCGGGCCTGCATGATCGACAGCTCCAGCCTGGCGAGTTGGTTGCCCAGGCAGAAGTGCGTCCCGAAGCCGAACGCGAGGTGGTTGTTCGGGTAGCGCTCGATGTTGAAGGCGTCCGGATCGTCGAAGACCTTTTCGTCGAAGTTCGCCGACTCGAACAGCAGGATCATCTTCTCGCCCTGGTGCAACTGGGTGCCGTGAAAGTCGTTGTCGGCGGTGATCGTGCGGGCCATGTTCTTCACCGGCGCCGTCCAGCGCAGCATTTCTTCGATCGCGTTGGGCAGCAATTCCAGGTCGTTGACCAGACGCTGGTGTTGATCGGGGTGCTGCAGCAGCTGCCTGGTCCCGCCGGACAGCGTGTGACGGGTGGTCTCGTCACCACCGATCAACAGCAGCAGGACCTCGGTGACGATCTGGTGGTCCTCCAGCCGTGACCCTTCGACCTCCGCATGCACCAGGACGCTGACCAGATCGTCGGTCGGTTGCTCCTTGCGCGCCGCGATCATCCCGTTCATGTATTCGGTGTAGGCGGCGAAGGCATTCATCGTGACCTGCATGTCTTCTTCGGCCGCAGTGCTGCTCAAGGTACTGACCAGGTCGTCGGACCACTTGAGGAACATCTCGCGGTCCTCCGGACGCACACCGAGCATGTCCCCGATGACCGCCATCGGCAGGGGCGCGGCGAGGTCCCAGACGAAGTCGCACTCGCCGCGCTGACACACCGCATCGATCAATGTGTCGCACAGCGAGGTGATCTTGGATTCCAGGTCTTTCACCCGTTTGCGGGTGAACCCGTAGTTGACGAGCTTGCGGCGCAACAGATGTTGCGGGTCGTCCATCTCGATCATCATCTCGACGCCCGGTTGGTCGGGCCGGATGCCGCCGGCGTTCGAGAACAGCTCGGGTTTGCGTTCTGCCTCGATGACAGCCTGGTACGTGGCAGCGGCGGCCAACCCGTTGCGGTCCCGGAACACCGGCTCGTTCTCCCGCATCCAGCGGTAGACCGCCCGGGAGTCGCCCGCGTAGAAAGCGCCGTCCGTCAGATCGACATCCGGTTTGGTCATTGAAGTCACTGTCATGAGATCTCCTGAGCGTCGCCGAATGTCATCTGTACCTGGTGAGCAGAACTGGACAGCATCGCGCGCTTCGGAAGGCCCAGCGACGCCAACTCTTTCGCATAAGGATGCTGGCCCAGCTTGACCCGGACGCCACCGAATCGTGTGCGCACACCGTCCAGCGTGTGCTCGAAGGCGGTCTCGCGGGTGACCCCGTCGCGGTGCGAGTAGCTGCGCTGCGCCTGCTGGCGCGGGGTCAGCCGAATCGGCAGGCCGGGACGAAAGTCCATGCCCAGGACCAGTTGCCCGTCGACAGTGCAATCGAACCCGAACCGACGGCCTTCTCGAATGGTGAAGTCCGCCATGACTTTCGGGTAGCCCCAGATCTTGGTCCCCGCCTCAAGCGTGAACGCCTGGTCGACGGGCAGGTGATGGATGAAGGCGCCGGCCGACTGCAGGGCTCGTAGGCCACCCCGCTTGGAGTCAGGGGGAGCGCCGGGAGGGTTGACCATCACGCTGGTGCCGAACTCGTAGTACTGGCCCAGGTCGCCGTCGATGTAGTGCATCAACATCAAGACCACGACCGCACGCCCGGGCAGGTAGCGGCAGACCCGCAAGCCGCTGTAGTCGATGAGGTGCTGAGCGGCGTCGGCGTCCACCGAGAACATCGCCATGTGCTGTGTTGCCTTGCGGATCTGCACCGGCATGGTGATCACCGTGCCGGCGATGGTGTGCTGCGAGGCTGTCATCCGGTCAATCTAGAACGCGTTCTAGCCAGCCGCAAGGACCGGCTCAGATCAACGACGCCAGCTCGCGGACCTGCTCGGTACTGCGACCAGACACCACCATCATGGTGACGCCCGCGGCCTCCCAGGCCTTGATCTGCTTACGCACGTAGTCCACGTCGCCGACGATCGCCGCGTCATCAATGACCTCGTCCGGGATGATCTCGGCGGCTCGTTCTTTGCCGTCCTTGCGTCCGCTGCGGAAGAGCTTCGTCACGTCGTCGACCACCTCGGCGTAGCCCATCCGGCGGTACACGTCGGCGTGGAAGTTCGTGTCCTCGGCGCCCATCCCGCCCATGTACAGGGCGATATAGGGCTTCATGGCCGCGAACGCGGCGCTGCGGTCTTCGCTGATAACGATGTTGGCGGTCGCACAGATTTCGAAGTCCTCACGGCTGCGGCGCGCGCCCGGGCGGGCGAACCCTTCGTCCAGCCACTCGTTGTAGGTGTCGGCCATCCGTGGCGTGTAGAAGATCGGCAGCCAGCCATCGCAGATCTCAGCGGCCAACGCGACATTCTTCGGCCCCTCGGCACCCAGCATGATCGGGATGTCGGACCGCAGCGGGTGGGTGATGGGCTTGAGCGGCTTGCCCAGACCCGTTGCG
>NZ_DATMLH010000258.1:0-18361 GCF_035570115.1 Mycobacterium sp. | reverse complement strand
GCCGATTCTCGTGCAGCATCGCAACCGCAACCCATCGCGCGCAATCGATTTCGATGTCACACGGCTCATCTCCAGCTCGGCCTCCCATGACATCGATCTGTACCGCTGGTTCACCGAAGAAGAAGTCGCCGAAGTGTCCTGCGCCGTGAAGCACAGCCCTGACAGTGATGCCGTCACTGTCCTGCTCAGCCTGCGGTCGACGACGGGAATCCTCGGACTCTCCGAAATCGGACGCGGCCCGGGGTTGCAGTACGAAATCGACTGCGACATCGTCGCCAGTGCCGGTTCGATCAATTTGGGGGCACCGAGCCGGCGCACCCGCGCCATCGGCGACGCCGGTGCGGCCACGTTCCTCCCGAACGACTGGATCGAGCGTTTCGACGGCGCATATCGCGCCCAAAACGTCGACTGGGCAGCATCATTGGCCCGGAATACCCTCACCGGACCTACGGCGTATGACGGCTACGCCAACAACGCCGTCGTAGACGCCGCGCTGCAAGCACTCGCGACGGGGCAAGTGATCGCGGTCGACCAAGCGCCACCCGGCTCGTTGCATACCCACCAAACGGATGTGACATGACGATCGCGCCCGGGCGTTCGCCCGCAGCGCCTGGATCGTTGGCGTAGTGTCCGTTAGCCATGGCTGATGCGATCCACTTCGTCGATGCGAACGGGCTGAATTTCGGCTATCTCGAGGACGGCTCTGGGCCTCTTGTGCTGATGTTGCACGGGTTCCCCGACACGGCGCATACCTGGGACGATCTTCGCCCCCGAATCGCCGCCAAGGGATATCGCGCGGTCAGCCCGTTCATGCGCGGGTATCACCCCACTGCGGTCCCGGATCGTGACGCGGACCAAGAGACGTTGGTCCGCGATGCACTTGCGTTAATTGAAGCGCTCGGCGCCAGTGAGGCCGTCATCATCGGCCATGATTTTGGAGCTGCGGCCGCTTATGGCGCGGCGGCGCTTGGCCCCGATCGAGTGAAGAAGCTGTTCGCTCTGGCCATTCCCCACCCGGCCGCGCTTAAGCCGTCGCTGAAAAAGCTCTGGGGCGTCCGCCACTTCGCGGTCTACAAGTTGCCGGGGGCGCCGAACCGCTTCGCGCGCAACGACTTCGCGGCGCTGCCCGCGATCGTCCGGCGATGGTCGCCGGACTGGAGCCCCGACCCGAAAGAGTTCGACCCGGTCCGCGCGAGCTTCTCGAACCGGGCGAGCTTGAACGCGGCGTTCGGTTATTACCGAAAGCTTTCGCCCATACCCAGCGCATCACTGAAGACGCGGATCACCGTGCCGACGGTCGTCTTTGCGGGGCTCGATGATCCAGTCGCGGAGCCCTCGGACTATCGGGGCGCCGCCCGCATGTTCGAGGGTGATTACGTCGTTGAAGAGGTTCGAGGCGGGCATTTCATGCACCGGGAGCACCCCGACGCGTTCGCGGAGCGAATCCTGACTCATCTGTGATTGGCACCCGGTGGGCGTGCTGAAAAACAGCGCTGAGCAGCTGTTTGGCTGGCCGACCTGGGTGGCTGCTATCGTGCTTGGCCTATGCCGGAAATGGATCGTCGCACCATGATGTTGATGACGGGCGTCGGCGTGTTGGCAGCCGCGGTCCCCGTCCCGCAAGCCCGGGCTCATCCGCGCCCACCGGCCGCGCCACCCGGTAACACGGCTCAGGGCAGCTACATCTTCCAAGACGAGTTCGACGGTCCGTCCGGCTCAGCGCCTGATCCGGCCAAGTGGGCGGTGGCAAAAGCTCGTGAGCAAATCAAAGATCCGACGCATTGGGAGCTACCCGAGAACATCGGGCAGTACCGCGACGACCGCCGCAATGTATTTCTCGATGGCAAGTCCAACCTCGTCCTCCGCGCCGCGAAAGACGGCCCCACCTACTTCAGCGGCAAGATTCAAAGCCTCTGGCGGGGCGGTGTCGGCCATACCTGGGAAACCCGGATCAAGCTCGATTGCCTGACCGCCGGTAGCTGGCCCGCCTATTGGCTAGGAAATGAGGACCAGGGCGAAATCGACGCACTCGAGTGGTACGGCAACGGCAGCTGGCCCTCGGCCACCACCGTCCACGCAAAAGCAAACGGTGGCGAATGGAAGACCCAGAACATCGCCGTGGACAGCGGCTGGCATACCTGGCGGTGCCAGTGGGACGAGGCTGGCATCCGCTTCTGGAAAGACTTTGTCGACGGCGCGCAACCATACTTCGATGTGCCGGCGAGTTCGCTACCGGATTGGCCGTTCAGCGGGCCGGGATACACGGTGTTTCCGGTGTTCAACCTTGCGGTCGCCGGTTCGGGTGGCGGTGATCCCAGGCCGGGTAGCTATCCGGCGGACATGCTCATCGACTGGATACGCGTCTGGTAAGGCGCACGCGTCCGGTCAGCGCATAGCGCGCGCTCAGAAGTTGTTGCAGGTGACGGCGATCTGGCCGATCAATCCGATGTATTGTGCGGCCCCCGGCATGCCCTCTGCCTCCTGCGCCATCGCCGCGCGCTGCGGTGGCGGCGAGGCGATGAAGTTACGCAACCAGCCCTGCGCCATCGGCGACCGGTTGAACTTCGCAGCGGCGGCCGGCGATTGCGCGTTCAGTGCCGCCACCACCTGCGGGTAACTGCAGGTGGTGTTGATTGCCGAGTCAATAGCAGGGTCTGCGGACGCGATCCCGGCGCCAGCAAGCAACGACAACGCCAAGCCGCCACCTGCGACAGCCAGTCTGATTAACGACCGCGTGACCATATAGGTACACCTTCCGAACTAGGTACCGCCGACCCTCGACGAAGAGAACCCCAGTTTACCGGAAGAGATCGAGGAACTGCCTGCGCGAAGCGCGGGCGTGGTCACACCGCGGGCGAACACCGCAGGCGCTGGGCGGGGATATTGTCTGGTCATGGACGCCCCCACCACGCCGTCTGTCTGACGGCTCCACCCGAAAAATCATGCGCCCGGCCCGCAATCTGGCGGCGGACTTCTACCGCGTGTCGGGCGTGGTGCTCATCGTCCTGGGCCACTGGCTGGCCGGATCGGTGACCTATCACGACGGATATTTCGGTCGGCAGAACCCGCTCGTCGACCAGCCGTGGACTCAATGGCTGACGTGGCCGTTTCAGGCCGTGCCGACCTTCTTTCTGGTCGCCGGCTACGCCGGAGCGGTGTCCTGGACGCATCGGCGCGATACCGACGGTGTGTCGCGCCAGACCTGGTTGCGGCATCGACTCGCCCGGGTGCTCGGACCCACGACGGCCTACGTCGCTCTGGTGTCGGCAGTCGTGGTCGCTCTGGGCGTTCGCCACGTCGCCGGTGCCACGCTGGAATACGCGGGTTGGGCGGTGGCGATGCACCTGTGGTTCCTCGCCGTCTACCTGGTTGTGGTTTCGCTGACGCCCGCCGCGATTGCCGCCCAACGGCGTTGGGGACTTTTGGCCCCGGCGGTGCTTGCAGTGGGAGTCGTCGCGGTCGACGCGGTCGGGCTCGGCGGCCACCCGCCCCACCTGCGCGTGCTGAACTACCTGCTGTGCTGGGGTGCCGTCTACCAACTTGGAATCGCTTGGCATGAAGGAGCATTGGCCGGCCGCAAGCCCGTCCTGCTCGCCGTCGGATCTGCGGTCGCGCTGGCGCTGCTGATCCTGCTGGGCCCCTATCCGGTCAGCATGATCGGCGTGCCCGGCCAAACCGTGCAGAACGCCGATCCGCCGTCGACAGCGATGCTGGCGTTCGCGTGCGCTCAAGCGGGGCTGGTGATGGCACTTGCACCCGCGCTTAACCGCGCGCTGCGCGCCGGCTTCGTCCAACGCATGCTGACCAGGGCCAACGCCAACGTGATGGCTCTTTACCTGTGGCACATGATTCCTGTCGTGATCGTGGCGATTGTCGGCTACCCCGCCGGACTGTTGCCCCAGCCGATTGAGGGCACCGTCGAATGGTGGCTCGCCCGGCTGGAATGGGTGGTTATCCTCAGTCTGGTGACAGCGGTCGAGATGGTGCTGCTGTCTTGGGGCAGAAGCTTTTTCGCGGCGCCGTTGGCAACGGTCGAGACGCCGCTGACAGAGCGCTGGGCCGAACCGATCATGCTGGCCGGTACCGCGATGGCGGCCTATGGCTTGGCGTTCATCGCCGCTGAGGGCTTCGCGCCGTATGGACATTTTCCATGGCTGACCGGTCTGATCTTCGCCGCGGGCGTGTTGCTGGTGGCGGCTAGTCCGGCAAAGGTCGGCGAGCCACCGCTTTCCGGCTAACGGCTCAACCGGCTGAAATGCCGATCGCTGATGACGCATACCGACCAGTGGCCGGTATACGTTTTCCCGTGGATATGGAGGTAGCAATGAGCACACCAGAGCAGGCGCAGGTTCGCACCCGCATGTTCGCCCGCGCGTTAGGCCCGTTCTTCACCATCGTGCCGACCACCGTCGCGGTACGGGGCTCCTATATGCGAACGCTATTTACGGAATTCAAAGCAAACCCGATGTGGCCGTGGCTATTTGGCGCCATACTGCTGATATTCGGCCTGGTGATCATCGCGTTTCACCAGTACTGGCGCAGCCCTGCGGCGATCATCGTCTCTGTTGTGGGCTGGTTTCTGGCGATACGCGGTGTGCTCTTGCTGACCGTTCCCCAGGCGTACGACGCCGCTGGCAACGCGCTGTACAGCTCAGGCGCGACCGCGGCGATATGGGTGGTATTCCTCTGCCTCGCCCTATCCGGGCTGTATCTGACCTACGTCGGCTGGAAGCCGGAGGCAGGATCGCCCTAGCGCGGGTAGTTGGAGCAGGCGGCGGGGTCGGTCGCCGCCGAACTACGCCGACCCGCTCAGCGCCGCCAGTGCCGCGTCGTAATTCGGCTCGCTGGCGATCTCTGGCACGAGCTCGGAGTACGCGACGTTCCCGTCGGCGCCGATCACAACGACGGCCCGGGCAAGCAGCCCGGCAAATGGACCGTCGGCAATGGTGACGCCGTAGTCCTTACCGAAATTGTCACGGAATCCCGAGGCGGTCTTCACGTTCTCGATACCCTCTGCGCCGCAGAACCGCGCCTGCGCGAACGGCAGATCGTTGGACACGCACAGCACGGACAGACCGCCCGCGGCGGCGCGCTCGTTGAACGTGCGCACGCTGGTCGCGCACACTGGTGTGTCCACCGATGGAAAGATGTTCAGCAGCACGGGCTTATCGTGGAACTGGTCATTGCTGACTGGGCCGAGATCGGATCCGGTCAACGTGAAGGCTGGGGCCGGAGATCCGACGGCAGGAAGTTCGCCGACGGTATTGATCGGGTTTCCGCGCATAGTTATCTGTGCCATGCGCACAGTCTGCCAAGGCCAGCGGGGCGGCCTGGGGCCGGGGTTGGGTCAACCGCGACGTGCGGACCGGCGGATGCCGCGCGGGAGCCGTGCGGGTCGCCATGCCGGCTCTTAATGTTCTCTATATATTGGCTACCGTGCCTGAGATCAATCGACGCAACATCATGATCACAATGGGGCTGGGCGCACTGGGGGCCGCGATTTCTCTCCCGGAGGCCTGGGCTCACCCGTCTCCCCCCGCGGCGCCGGCCGGTACCGCGCAAGGAAGCTACATCTTCCACGATGAGTTCGACGGACCGGCCGGCCAAGGCCCCGATCTGGCGAAGTGGACGCCGCAGACCTGGCAGGACGACGTGTTCCCGCCCGTCGATGGCATATACCGCTCCCAAAACGTCTTCCTCGACGGGAATTCCAATCTCGTCCTGCAGGCCAGCCGAGAAAACGGTCAATATTTCAGCGGGAAGTTGCGCGGTAACTGGCGGGGGTCTATCGGTACCACCTGGGAAGCGCGGATCAAACTCGACTGTTTGTTCCCCGGCCTGTGGCCCTCGTTCTGGACCGTCAACGAGGATCCGCAGCCGGACGGCGAGGTCGACCTCTTCGAGTGGTATGGCAACGGCGACTGGGCTCCCGGTACGACCGTGCACGCGGCATCCAATGGGAAAACCTGGGAAGGAAGATCGATTCCCGGGATGGTGGACGGCGATTGGCACACCTGGCGCATGCGTTGGGATGAGGACGGGTTCAAATTCTGGCGAGACTACGTCGACGGAGCCAAGCCGTACTTCAGCGTTCCGCCGAAGCCGATCCACGTCTTCGGCGCACCGCCTGAAGACAAACGGTGGCCGTTCGGCAATCCCGGCTACTGGATGACGCCCATGTTCACGCTTGCGGTCGGCGGGGTTGGCGCCGGCGATCCCGCGGCGGGGACCTTCCCGTGCCAAATGCTGATCGACTACATCCGGGTCTGGTAGCGGTTTACCGCACGGCCTTGATCACCTGAACCAGGTTGAACTGCCACCGCTTGACAAGGCGAAAGCCTAGATCGTGAGGAACCTCGAACGCCGGCGTCGCTCCATAGAGCGGGCCGGGTAGGAGCGCCGAACCCTGCTCGCGGGCGGGCATTGCCTTGTCAGCTTGGGTGATGATCCACGCGACGCGGCAGTGACTCAGTGGTTTCGCAACGACTTCTGGGATGAGGTTGGTATCGAAGACGTCGTTGCGGTCCGTCGCGCGTTGCCACAGTGTGAGGTCGACCAGCTTCCGATATGCATCGGGACGGGCCGCCATCAACGGGCGCATCGGCGCAGGCATGAACGTGACCGTGTCGTTGACGAGTAAGCAGTCACCGGGTGCCGCTTTCGCGGTGATCAAATCGGCCACCTGGCTGTAGTCCATTCCATACTTGGCATACGGACCACGTTGAGCCAGAACATAATTCGGCGCCGCGGCGACAGCGAAAAGACCGACGAGAGCTGTGGCAGCCCATGGGTGCGGGGCAACTGCGGCAATACAGACGCCGAGGACCAATGCCATCGCCGGCGCGGTGAAGGTCAAGTAGCGCGGTGTGTAGATCGGGTGAACCACCATCGACCAGATCACGACCAGTGCAGTCGGTATCAGCAGCCAGGCGATCGCCAAGGCCAGCAGCTGCCGATCGGAATCCGTTAGTTGCCTGGATCCGCGGAGCCACCACACAGCAGCTGCGGCTACCACCAGCGCCGACAACAGCGCGAACGGCGGGCTTCGCTCGAAATATTGTTGAACCGCCACATCCTCGATCGTTCGGTGTCCGATCGGTGCTAACCAGCTGATCTGATGCGCTTGGCCAATGGCCACGACCATGAACGGCGTCACGGCGATACCCACCAGAACCGACACAATGGCGAACCGCACCAGGACCCTTTGCCTGCGCTGGAAGACGCAGAGGAAAGCGACGTGGGTCAAAAACAGCAGCACCAGATACACGTCGAGCAGCGTGGAGATCGCCAGGGCGATCCCGTAAGACAGCCAGGCTAAAGCGTTATCACGGCGTGCGGCATAAACGAGCAGTACCGTCAGCCACACGGCGGCCATCATCGACAAGGCGTAGGGGCGAGCTTCGATGCCTGCCCACGTGGTCCGAGGCAAGATCGCACAGACAACACCCGAGGCCACCGCGACGGTGCGAGACGAGAACTGCCCACCCAGCACCACCAGCCCCGCCGCGGCCGCACCGACAGCCAGGCCGCTTGGCGCGCGGGCCCAGAACTCCGTCGGCGGAAATATCTGGAACCAGCCGTGCATGAGCAGGTAGTACAGGCCGTGGACGGCGTCGACGTTGTTCAACATCTGCCACAACTGACCCAGCGAACGACTGTATGAGGCGGAAATCGTCGCGGCCTCGTCGTACCAGAAAGAGGGACGGCCCGCGCCGACCAGACTCACGACGGCGGCCAACACTCCGACGATCAGCGGGTCCAGCACGGCCTGCGGCAGGGTCGGCTGTGCGTTGCGATCAGTCATATGGACTCGTCGCCATGTTGCCAGCAGCGCACCTAGGACTCCCGGGGGTGACTAAGACCGCGACTGCCGCACCTTGTACGTCGAGGGCCAGGACTGTCGCGTGTCGTCGCCCACCAACGGCGTCCCCATGCTTCCGACCTTGACGGCGTAGGCCTCCTGCCCGGCGCCGACTTCGCGGTTGGCGTGCTCCTGCGCCAGGTAGTAGAGCTCGTCGATGGTGGCTTCCCCGTAGGCGACGAATGAGCTCTTCCGAACGATGTCGCCGGCGCCGGCGGTCATCAGGTCGGGCAGGACTTTCGTCGCCAGCGCGCCCAGGCCGAACAACGAAAATGGAATGACCCAGTAGCAGGCGAACCACAGCGGTGTTCTGGTATCGAGAATGGTGGCGTCGCGCTGCACCACCGGTGGAATCGACGACGACACCGTCATGCCTGCGAAGACGGCGACCCAGATCCAAGTCAGCCGCTTAATAACTTGGCTGAACAGATCGCTGCCGACCACCCCGGGAGGCTGACCCGCCGCGACGAACTCGTGCACAAAAGGCTTGTCGAGCAGCATGCCGGTAACCGTCACCAGCAAGATCCCCGCGCTGCTCAGCGGCAGAGCCCACTGCTCGACGAATGACCGGCTCAACGACAACGTCACGGCCGTCAGCACCAAGAACGTTCCGACAGCGCCGATTTCGAGCGCACGCTCGGGTGTCCCTGTTGCGCGCCCGACTACCAGCCCGGCGACCGCGATCGCCAGCGCGACCAACACCGCGACAAGGAACGGCACGTTACCGACCAGCACCCAATAGACGATCCACGGCGCAAGACCAAACAGAATGCCCACGATCGGTCAGTGTATGGGCGCTGCGAGCTCGTCCTACGACTGGTCAGCTTCCTGCTCGGTTTGTTGAGCCTGGAGCTCGTCTTGGGTGAACTGCTGCTCGGCCTGGTCATTTTGTTGCTGGGCCAGCTGTTCGGATTGGAGCATCGACTGGTTCGCGTTGTTTTCCGACAACTGGGCCTCGTCCTGATTCTGTTGTTGCTGCAGGAGCTGTTGCTGCAGCGCGCTGTCGTCGTTGTGGACGGTGGTGTCGTCAAGGCCGGCGCTGGAATCGTCACCGCCGCCGCCGTCCACCTGCTGCAACAGTGGCGTCACCCAGCTTGGCAAGGCGGCGGCAACGTTCGGCGGCAGTTGAATTGTCTGGTCCACCAGGCGTACCTGGCCGGACGCGACCGTCGATTGGTCGGCCCCAGACCACCCTGTAGCGAACAGCGTGAGCACCGCGATCCCGGTGGCTCCGGCGACAGCTACCCTCGTGGCACGACGGCGTCGACGCCGCATGTCGGCCGTGTTGCTGTCATGGCGCTGGTGTTCTGTCGGAATGGTCATCAGCCAAACCTGCGCTCGGTCATTAGCTCCAGGCTTGGTGGCGCTTATCGCTTTACTGTGAGATCAAAGTTGCCCGGCCAGGCTCAGCTAACCTGAACCAGTGCTAGATGAGGAGCCCCGCGCCGGGCGCCTGCTGGGCGGGGTCCGGCGCACTCCCGCCCAGAACCGCATCCTGCACGCCGCATTGGATTTGTTCGCCGACCATGGCGTCAGCGGAACGTCTCTGCAGATGATCGCTGACGCTGTCGGAGTGACCAAGGCCGCGGTCTACCACAAGTTCAAGACCAAAGAAGAAATCGTGATCGCGGTCGCCGAAATGGAGCTCGCCACACTCGAGGATGCGCTGAAAGCGGCTGAAGCCCAAGCGGACTCAGTCGGCGCCCGCAAAGTGCTGCTGACCGAGGTGGTCGGGATGGCAGTTGAGCGCCGCCGCTGGGTCCGGACCCTGCAGAACGACCCGGTGATGGTGCGACTGTTGGGTGAGCACGAGCCGTTCCGCAACCTGATCACCCGCCTGTACGCGATCTTGCTCAACGAGGCCGACGACACCGAGGCGCGGATATCGGCGGCGCTGTTCTCCGGCGCGATCGCCGGCACGGTGATCAATCCCCTCGTCGACGACATCGACGACGACACGTTGCGCTCGGTGCTGATCCACCTCACCGCACGCATGTTCAAGCTGCCCGACTGAGCTCGCGCCGAAACCCTTGCTGTCTTTCCGGCGGATCATCTATCGTCGGCACTAGCCGATCGGCTACCCCTGGCTCTGGAGGTGCTGTGCAGATTCTTGCCGAGGCCGAAGACCTACCCAAGACCGCGAACATCAAGACCCAGCTGATCAGCCTGTGGACCGCGCCCGTCTTTGGCGTCGTCCTGCTGATCGCGTTCCTGGCATTCCCCGGCTTCTTCCCGCCGATGTCGCCGGACATGACCGCCGAACAGGTCGCGAAGTTCTACAGCGACCACACGGCGATGATCAGGTTCAGCATGATCACCTTCAATCTGTGCGGGATCATGTTGTTGCCGATTTTCATGGTGATCGTTGTCCAGATGAAGCGGATGGCCACCCAGAGCCACGTGTTCGCCTACTGCTACCTCACCGCGGCCGTCACCGGTGCAACCCTTTTCGCGCTCGCCGACATCTTCTATCTCGTCGCGGCGTTTCGGCCCGCGCGCAACCCTGAGCTGATCGAGCTGCTCAACGACATGGGTTGGATGATTTTCATCGCGCCGGTGGGTGCGGCGGTCGCCATGAACCTATTGCTGGGGCTGGCGGTCTATTTCGACGACGGACCCAACCCGGTCTTCCCCCGATGGGTCGGGCATTACGCCGTGGCTACCGCGCTGGCCATGGCCCCGGCCGTCGGCGCCGCCGTCTTCACTAGCGGGCCGCTGGCGTGGAATGGAGCGATCTCCTTCTGGCTTCGCAACGGCGCCTTCACCCTGTTCGTGGTCGTGATGTTCTTCGTGCTGCGCAATGTGCTGCACCGACAAGCGGTCGAGGAGGGGGTGGCGCGGTGAGCAGCACGGTCTCGGCTGAGTCATCACCGACCGGCACCCTCGGCCGTGCCCGACCCCCGCGCGCGGGCAAACGTGATGTCTGGCTCGTGTTTTGGATCGTGCCCGCGTTCTACACCGCGTTCGGGGTGATCTTCTTCGCGTTGGCCAGGGTGATGCCGCCGCCGCGGCCGGACGTGACCGCCGATCAGATGGCACATTTCTTCCACGCGCACGCGCTGACCATCAAGATCGGCTTCGGCGTGCTAGTGCTGATCGTCGGGGGCGCCGGGATTTCGAACGGGATTGTCGTCTACCACATGAAACGGATGACGGTCGGCTCGGTGCTGGCCTATGTCTATCTCGGGTCGATGTCGGTCGGTGCGCTACCCGGTTGCCTGCTGGTCGCGTTCTCCTTTTTGACCGCGGTGTACCGGCCGGGTCGTGACCCGCAAATTCTGCAACTGTTGTACGACCTCGGGCTGCTCTCCTACGTGGGATCGTTGGGATGTTTCTCGACCGCCTACTTCGCCTTCGCCGTGGCGATTCTCTACGACAAGAACGAGATCTTCCCTAAATGGCTTGCCTACGTAAATATCTGGCAAATCGTCACCGAGATCTTGACTGTGGCGGTGTTCGTCTCGAAGGCGGGGCCGTTCGCGTGGAACGGCTGCAATTCCTTCTGGCTGGGAACGGCGATCTTCGGCGTCTGGCTGGTGTGCGTGATTATCTTCCTGAAGAAGGCCAACGAGCTGCAGCCGGCCGACGAGCCACCTCTGGATTGATGGGCGACTACATGGCAAATGCAGAACAAACCGCCGCCGAATCCGACACCGCCACAGCATCTTCGGTGAACGGCACCGAAGACCAGCGCGGGCCCCACCTGCCGGGCGACGTTCATATGTGGGTGATGGTTCTTGGCGACCTGATCATCTTCGGCGCCTACTTCATCATGTTCATGATCTTCCGGGCCATGCACCCGCAGGAATTCTTGGCGTCCGAAGAGCATCTCAACATCAACATCGGTGTGCTCAACACGCTGGTGTTGCTCGCCAGTTCCTGGTTCATCGCCCGCAGTGTGCAGGCCGCCCGCGCCGACGACCATGCCCAAGCGCTGCGCCTGACCTACCTCGGCGGGCTGTGCGGGGTGGCGTTCATCGCGATCAAGGCCTATGAATGGACGGCGAAAATCGGCCAGGGCTACACGATTTCGAGCAACGACTTCTTCATGTACTACTACATGCTTACCGGTGTGCACGTGTTCCACGTGTCACTCGGCTTGCTGATCTTGGGCATCACGGTACGTGAGCTGCGTAATCCCCGCCGTCGACGAGCCTCCATGGTCGAATCCGGGGCCACCTATTGGCACATGGTCGATCTGCTGTGGATCGTCATCTTCGCCCTGCTCTACGTGATGAGGTGAGCGCATGACCACGACCGCTGCACGGGCAATCACCTACGCCTGGATCGTGTTGTCCGCGATCACGATCGTCTCCTGGTGGTTGGCACCGGGTCATACCCGCGGAGCCGCCGCCGTCGCCAGTGTGCCGATCACCGTCGCTGTGGTCCTGCTGGCATTCATCAAGGGACGCATAATCATCCAGTACTTCATGGAAGTGCGTACCGCACCCCGGTGGCTCAAGCTGTTCACCGATGTGTGGCTCACCGCATTGTGGGTCAGCGTGTTGGCCATCTACCTCTACGGAACCTTGCTACCCGGATAACCGTTGGGCGAGGGCCCATGCGGCCTCCGCCATACTTCGGTAGCGTTCGCGATATTCAGTCGTACCGGCGCGCGCATCGGCGGCGTTGCCTTCCACCCCGCGCCGCCAGACCCCGGCGGTGATGGAGGCCAGCCGGAACATCGAGAAGACCACGAATACGTCAAGCGACTTCGGCGGCGTGCGGCCCGCATGGCCGCAATAGCTCTCGACGAAGGTCTGCTGGTCGGGAAGTCCAGTGCCAGTGAGGTTCTCGTCGGCCACCCCGGCTCTGCCGCCGGGCCCGCCGGGCATATGGTAGGTCACGCAGAAATACCCGAGGTCGGCCAGCGGGTTGCCGATCGTCGCGAGTTCCCAGTCCAGCACCGCTACCACCCGCGGCTCGGTCGGATGTAGCAGGACGTTGCCCAGGCGGTAGTCACCGTGGGCGATGCAGGCCGGCGCATCGTCGGGCGGTAAATGGTCTGGCAACCATTGCGCCAGCAGATCCATCGCCGGCATGTCCTCCATCCGCGCCGCCTGCCATTGGCGAGTCCACAATGCCACCTGACGTTGCATATAGCCCTCCGGCCGGCCGAACCCCTCGAGCCCGGCCGCGCGCCAATCCACGCGATGCAAGGCCGCAAGCACACGGGCCAGATCCTCATAGACGGCTGCGCGGTGCGCCGGTGTGCCCTCGCGCATCACCCGGTCCGGATAAACCCGTCCCTCAACGTGATCCATGACGAAAAACGGTGTGCCGAGGATTGTTTCGTCCTGACACAGCAGCCGCATGCGCGGTACCGGCACGTCGGTCTCGGCCAGCGCCGCCATGACGCGGTATTCCCGCTCTACCTCGTGGGCGCGGGGCAGCAATTTGCCCGGGGGTTTCTTGCGCAGTACGTACTCGCCGCCGGCAGTGCGCAGATGATAGGTGGGATTGCTCTGTCCGCCCTGGAACTGACGAATCTGCAACTGACCGTCGAAACCCGGCAGCCGTCCGCGCAGATACCGGGCCAGAGCGGTCTCGTCGAAGCGGTGTGCGGGGAGCACGGGTACCAGCTCTGCCGTCCCCTCCATCTGTTGCCCCTTGTCGTTACATACTTGGGTCGCTGAGCGTCCGCCCAACCGCTGTGGCAGAAACCTACATCAAGGTCGTGCGTGCGCTGACAAGGCCGTGAGGAGATAGACCAATGCCGATGATCGACCTGACGTACGTGCGTGGGTCGTTGGACGACCAGGCGCTGGGACGGCTGACCGACGAGCTGGTCACCGTGCTGCTGCGGGCCGAACGCGCCCCGGACACCCCATTCCTACGTGACAACACCCTGGTGTACCTGCACACGTTGGATCCGGCGGCGCAGTCGGTGGGTGGCCGTGGCGCGGGCGCGCCTCGATTCCGCATCGAGATGACGGTGTTCGAAGGCGCACTCTCACAAGAACGCAAGGAACAGCTCGCGGCTGACGTGCATGTCGCGGTGTGCGCCGCGGCGGGGATCGAGCCGGACGGCGCACGGGCCTACCACGTGTGGACGCTGATTCACGAGATCCCCGAAGGCAATTGGGCCGGCGGCGGCAAGATCATCTACTACCGGCAGGTGCAAGGCCTGGTCGCCGACGACGCACCCTGATTGACCCGCTCGGTAGTGTCCGCATATGGACATTTCTTGCGCATTCGCGACCTCGTCGGACACCCCGGCGCATGTGCAGCTGGCCGAAACGCTGGGCTACCGCCGCGCTTGGCTCTATGACTCCCCGGCGCTGTACCCCGACGTGTGGATGATCCTCACCCGGTGCGCCGAACGCACCTCACGCATCGGCCTCGGGCCGGGCGTACTCGTTCCCAGCCTGCGTCATCCGATGGTCAACGCCGCCGCCATCGCCGAACTCGCAGACCAAGCGCCTGGCCGCGTCGCGGTGGCCATCGGCGCGGGTTTCACCGGCCGGTTCACGCTGGGCAAGCGACCCATGCCGTGGCGTCAGGTCGCCGGATACGTCCGGTGCTTGAAGGCACTGCTGGCCGGCGAGACCGCCGAATGGGACGGAGCGAAAATCCGCATGCTGCACCTGCCCGGCTACGGCGCGAAGCGACCGGTTCAGGTGCCGATCCTGCTCGGCGCGGACGGCCCGAAGGGGCTGGCGGTGGCGGCTGAACTCGGCGACGGCGTGTTCTCGGCCGCCGTCCCGCAACCCGATGCGGTCAAGGCGGCCGAGTGGCGGGCACTGCTGTCCTTCGGCACGGTGCTCGACGAGGGAGAGGAGCTGACCGCCGCTCGGGTCGTCGACGCGGCCGGACCCGCAGCCGTGGTGCTGTACCACGCCAGCTACGAGCGCGGCGGCGCTGCCATGGTTGACGCACTACCGGGCGGGCGCGGCTGGCGCGAGGCGGTCGAGGCCTGCCCCGAGGATGAACGGCATCTCGCGATCCACGACGGGCATATGGTGAAGGCCAACCCGCGTGACGAGCCGCACGTCGCCGAGCTCCTCCCGTTCGCCAGCTCAACAGGACTGACCGGCACTGCCGAGCAGGTGTCGGAGCGCGTCGCCGGGTTGGCCGCAGTCGGCGTCACCGAGGTCGTCTACCAGCCGGCCGGATCAGACATCGAGCGGGAACTTCGCGCGTTCGCGTCCGCCACCGGCCTTGCGGGCTGATTGGCGCCCCGACCGGCTCACGGGTATTACCGTTTGGTCATGACTGCCGAAGTAATCGTGACGGCGTTGCTCGCTGCACTTTTCGGGTTTGCCGGCCTGATCAAGGTTGTCGGACTTCGGCAATCGCTGGCGATCCGCGACCACCTCGGCGTCAAGCCCGGGCAGTGGCGGCTGGTCGGGCTACTCGAGCTGGCCGGCGTCGCCGGTGTGCTGGTGGGCCTGGTCTGGCCGCCGATCGGTATCGCAGCCGCCATCGGACTTGCCCTGCTTGTCTTGGGAGCCATCGTGTTTCACGTGCGGGCATCTGACAGTGTCGCTGACACGGCTCCGGCGGTGATCGGCCTGGGCCTGGCCGTTGCGACGGCCATCCTGCAATCCGTCTGAGCGCATCGTTGTCGCACTCGCCCTGCACTAGTAAGCTGGGCTAAATGAATGACGTCGTCATCGCCGGGGCGGGCCCCAATGGCCTGATGGTGGCCTGCGAGCTCGGGCTGTCCGGAATCCGGCCGATCGTGTTGGACCCATTGCCGGGACCCAACCCGGAACCGCGCGCGAACGGGGTGACGGGCCAAGGGGTTCGGATTCTCGACCATCGAGGTTTCTACCGCGTCCTGGCAGGGACTGATGACCCACCGCAGCCGTCGCCTTGGGCCATGTTTGCGGCTTTGACGCTGGATCTGACCGGGACGGCGGACGCCCAAAACTATATGGTCGCCGTGCAACAGCCCCGGCTTGTGCAACTCCTTGCCGAGCGCGCCGTCGAGTATGGCGTGGACATTCGCTGGGGCCACCGGCTGAGGGGTTTCGATCAGTGCGCCGACGGCGTCACCGTGCATGTCGCCGGTCCGGACGGCGACTATCAGCTAGCGGCGAAGTACCTGGTCGGCGCCGACGGCGGCACCAGCCAGACGCGCAAACTCGCGGGCATCGATTTCCCCGGAATGACCTCCCATGACGCGGTCGCCCGGATGGCGTTCGGGGTGGTGCCGCCCGACGACTGGGTTGACCCGGTCACCGGCGCGCTCGACGTGCCCGGGTGGGGCCGAGTCCCGCCCGCTCCGTTCTATCGCGCCGAACACGGCGTCTTCGCCAGCCGTCGGTTGGGCGGCAGGGCGATGCTAATCACCCTCGAGCTGGACAGCTCGGCTCGCGAGGACGGCCCCGACGACCACGACGACGACACGCCGGTGAGCCTGCCCGAGATCGAGGCCAGCGTGAAACGCGTGCTCGGCGCCGACGTACCGCTGCGGCCGATATCGGCCGACGCCCCATTGGATCTGCGTCGCTTCTACGGCATCAACTCGAGGATCGCATCGCGATACCGATCGGGCCGGGTGATCCTGGTCGGCGACGCCGCGCACGTCCACTCCCCGCTTGGTGGACCGGGGTTGAATCTGGGTCTGCAGGACGCGGTGAACCTCGGCTGGAAGCTGGCCGCCGTCATCGCCGGTGGCGCGGAGCCTGCGCTGCTCGACACCTATGAGGTCGAGCGGCGGCCCGCTGCCGAGCGGGTGATCATGCACAGCCGCGCGCAGTTGGCTCTGATCAGACCCGGGACCGAAGTCACCGCGCTGCGCGAACTCTTTTCCGAACTGTTGACGAATCCCGAAACCGTGCAACGTCTCAGTGATCTGGTGTCCGGCAACGACAATCGGTACGCCGTAGCCGATGACGCGCATCCGCTGGCTGGCCGCTGGGTGCCCGACTTCGCCGTCGTCAGCGCCGACGGAACGCGACGGGTAGCGGAACTCGCCCGCAACGGAAAGCCGCTGCTGATCGACCTCACCGACGGCGCCGTCGTCGCGGCCGCCGCGGCGGGCATCGCCGACCGGATCACCGTCGCGGTGGGACGTCCGGCCGGTGATGTGTCGGCTACGGCGCTGCTGGTGCGTCCCGACGGTTATGTGGCGTGGGCGTCATCGGAGCCGAAGCCGGCAACCGACGACCTTCGCGCCGTCCTCGCGCAGTGGTTTGGGATCATGCTGCCCTGAAGCCCAAAGTCGGCTATTTCGAAGCGATTTCGTCCTGGTACTTCTTGGTCATGTGCGCGACCGCGTCGTTCTGTGACTGCGCGAGGCCTTCTCGCGCCTCGCTGGCGCGCGCGGCGGCATCCAGTGTCGGCTGCGCCTGACCCTGGAAGTGCGGCATCACTTCGGCGGCGAACAGCTCGGCCGATCGTTTGGTTGCCGCCGGGTTGGCCCATTCGTGGCCCATCTGCAGCATGCAGCCGAAGCCGCCGGATTGGTCCCACATCCGCTGCACCTGTTCCCGTGCCCGCTCCGGGGTGCCGATCACACCCGCGCCGTTGTCGTTGATGACGTCGATCATCTCGTCGATCTGCTCGCCGGGCATGGTCATCTGCGGGAACGCGGCGACCTTTTGGAAGTAGCGGAACCAGGGTTCGAGGCCGAATTTCACGTCCTCGCGGGCCTGCTTGTCGGTTTCGGCGAGGTGGAACGGCCCGACCAGGCTCCAATTCTTGCGATCGACCTTGGTGCCGAACGCTGCGGCGCGCTCTTCGACGATGTCCCAGTGATACTGCAGAGCGTTGAAGCCTTCGACGGTCAGCGTCGCCCCGATGGACAGCAGGCCGATGCCGTGCTTGCCGGCCAGCCGCGCACCCGTCGGCGACGCGACGGCGGCCACCGCCAGCGGGCAACCCCCGTCGGAGTACGGGGCAAGCTGCAAGCGGGCGTTGTGCAGTTCGTGCGTGGGCGTTTTAGCGGACACCGACTCCCCGCGCAGCAGCCGGACAACGATGTCGAGATTGGTGTCCAGCAGCTCTCGCGTGTCGGTGGGGGTTAGCCCGATCATCGACGAGTCGCTGGGCAGTGAGCCCGGTCCCACTCCCCCGATGACGCGGCCGTGCGTCAGGTGATCCAGCATCATCAGCCGGTCGGCCACCCAGAGCGGGTTGTGGTAGGCGAGCGAGATGACCCCGGTGCAGAGCTTGATCCACTTGGTCCGTTCCGCGGCGGCGGCAATGAAGATCTCCGGCGAGGCGATGAGCTCGCTGCCTGCCGAGTGATGCTCGCCAATCCACGCTTCGTCGAAGCCGAGCGCATCGAGGTGTTGGACGAATTCGAGATCTCGCTGCAACGCCAGTGTCGGGTTGGTGCCCGCCCGGTGAAACGGAGCGATGAAATACCCAAACCTGAGCTTGGCCATGTGCGGTCCCCTAGCAGTCGAGTTGCCCGAACCTTAAACCTGCCATGCAACCCGTGACTAGCTCAACGGCGATGCGCGATCACGGCCAGCCGCCGCAACCCACGCCCGGTACACAACCGTGGCCGCCGCCAGGTCCGCCGCCGCCGCTGGGGCCGCCAGG